>NZ_SDOZ01000008.1 GCF_004134775.1 Candidatus Borkfalkia ceftriaxoniphila | reverse complement strand
GCAGAGCATACACGCATACGCGCGCGGATTCGTCAATAAATACGCATTGATATCTTTGTAGAAACAGTAATAATTCAGTTCATTCTGCCTTTTTTCCAACTCACGCCGCGCGCGTTTCGTATGTTTCCCGTTTTCCATAAGGGCGCGGTATTCTTCATATGCGCCCTCGATCGCTTTGTTTAAGGCTATAAATTCCTGATCCGCAGCAAAACTTTGGCTGATCCGCTCCGACATTTCCATGCATAGCGCCATAAGTACGGCGCACTCGCGGCGGCTTTTTTCTTCCGGCGTTTCTTCCCGTGTTTCTTCTTCCTGCGCCCCGTCCGGTTCGTCAACGGGCTTTTCGTTCTCCTTTTTCATCTTTCGACTTCTCCCAATGCTCCATTATTTTTGGAAGGTGTTTTTCCACGCATTCGCACGGCTTGCCGTTCGGCAAATATCCCATATCGCCGCAGGCTTTACACTGCACCTTTTTTTGCAGCGCAGCCTGATCCATTCCGAATAATGCGAGTATCGCCGCGCGTTCGCGTTTCGCCGCGTCCAGTTTCGTTTTTAATATACGGATCTCGAACGCATCGCCTCGGTTAAATTCCGCTTTCGCTATGTCGTGGGATAATACCGATATTTCTTGTTGGATCTTCTGATACCGCGCATCCGCTCCGAGTTTTTCGTTCATTCGTTCGAGGCGCGCAGCCTCTTTCGCTCGCATCTGCGCATAATAGCCGCGGATTACCGACGCGGGCGGTTCGGGGATCTTGTATTTCGAATATGTACCGCTTTTCAATTTCTTGAACACGCCTAAATGCAAAATAAAATGCAAGCGGTTTCTTGTATACTTAAACAGCGTGCCATCCACGTCTACCGTGTAGATCTCTTTCCGATCCCGTGCGCGGAACTCCGCTTTTTTGATCGTGTACACCGCTTTGTTTCCGTACATCCCCACGAGCCATGAGTCACCGACTGCGTATTCGAATGTTTTATACACACGCTACACCCCCAGTTTCAACAGCAGTTCGTTCTGAAATCTGATAAAGTCCGTTCGGCTCATGCTCTTATATAGTGCACGGCTCAATTCTTCGATTACCTGCATATAAAAAACATCCCGTTGTTTCGGATTAGCGCCGTAACAGATCCCTTTGATTCGTCCGTCGTTTTCTTGCAATGCCAGTATGCTGCGGCCTTCCAGATTCATTCTTTCCCTGTTGCCGATTTCATCGTAATCATCTAAAATCAATGCTTTTGGCATATTTCCCTCCTACCCCGCTATCTTTACGCGAATCTGCTTGCGCTCTTTTATAAACGAAAGCCATTGTTCGCAAAAACTTGCAATCTGCGGATCGCTGTCGCGTCCGCCCTTGTTGTCATAGCCACGGCATTGCACGATCCGCTCTGTATGCGGATTGTATTCCAGCATATAAAACGGCTTTTTTGGTTGGCGGCGATCCACTGCCACAAAGATCATCGAGTTACCCGCAACGATCCGATCCGCATACCCCGCCGAACAGTTCGAAAATAACGTCGCGTAGTATTTCAGTTCCGCTATCGTCCGTATCGGGCGTAGGGATATATTTCGTTGACGGAAACAATAACTTTGATATTCGGATGCCTTTTCTTCAAACTTGGCACAAAGTTCTTTTGCGGTTTCATACTGAACGAGGCTCGAAGTACGAGAGTGTGCACGGCTCAGATCTTTCGGGTACAGCACTTGTTCGTCTGCCATGTTCAGGTGCAGACGCTCTGCCTGCTCTATATAATCGAAGTAGTCACCAAGAACGTTGCACTTTGCGATTTCCTGTCTGTTCAAATATTTCAGAGTTCGACGCAAGCGCTCTGCATCGCATCTGTCCGCAAATTCGTTAAAATGGTGATTGCGGCATATTTCGAGTTTATCGCGCGTGATACCGACGTCTGCTTTCACGAGCCGCCTAATTATGGGGATATCCGTTGTTTTCAGCGAGGCTTTCTCTTCTTCCGTCAGTGCGTCGAGTTTGGATATCTCAATTTCAAAAAAGTCTTTGAGCGTGCGGCATCTTTTCTTGATGATTTTCCCGAAATTCGATCCTTCGTCGGTAAACGAAAAAATATAGTCTTTTGCGATCCCGTAATACCCCGCCTTTATCACTTCTTTCAATGCGGGCGTGTCGAACAGAGCCAAAAGCAGTATCGCTTGCAGTACTTCGTCTGTAATGTAGCCCTGCGATAATTCGAAATACTTTGTATAGCCTTCCAATAACGTGCCTTTCGTTTCCTGCTCCAATAGGTTAAAATCTGCAATTCGTTGGAATAATTTTTTCTTACGCCATTGCCTTTCCGTGATCGTTGTACATCCCGAGTACGGATTGTAATTCGATTTTAGCCGCGAATAGATTGCCGTTGTACGATTCGCATTATAAAAAATTCGCAGCCATTCGGTTTCGCTCATCTCTCCGTCGCGGCGAAGTTCGTACTTCTCGCCCGAAAAATCAAAGGCGACTCGAAACGCTCGCAATACGATCCCCTGCTTTGTGCGCTGGTAAAAGGCAATATCGCTCTTGCGGATCAGATCTTTATGTTCGTATACTGCATTTTTGAGGTAACACGATTGCGCGCAGGTTCTTTCATACGGGCATACGTCCTGCATCCGCGATACGTTTCCCGCGTGACAGCCGCAGCCTTGGCTCATCAAAGCCTTTTTATCTTCTTCGAAAATTTTTCCGTGCTGCGGGCAATAGATCACGATCCCGTCTTTCTTGGGACTTTCCAGAAGAAATATATCATTCTCATCAAAAACGTATTTTTGATCGAGATAAAACGCAACGCCGAACGGCATCCCTTCGCGGATCCTGCTTTCATAATCCGCAGGACGGTAACTTGCATCAAATTCGTAGCCTTCGAAGATCATATGAAATCCTCCAAATTCACGAATTTCCGTTCGGTCATGCCGAGATGTTCGCTGATGAATTTTTTCGCATATTCGGGATCGAACATATAGATATTGGAATGTGCGTTTTCTTTCGCAAACTCGTGCATTTCTTTCCATAATCCGTCGATCGTTTTACCCGAATCTACTTCGCATCCGGGATTTTCATTGATCAATGTTTCGACCGCTTGCAGCAGCATTGCCAGTACTTCTTTGTCTTTGTGCGTTTCGATATCCTCACGGCACATTTTCACAAATTCCGTTCCGATCATGACTGCCACCCCCGTACAACGGCGAGGAACGCCGCGCGGCTTTTCTCACGCAGTTCGTCTTTCATTTTTTCAAGTACGCCCAATAGATCGTTTCCGAGTTTCTGCCAATCTGAAAACTTGATTTTAAATTCCGTCATGGCCGCATCGTCGGCTATGAGTAGTTTTTTATTCAGCCGCTCGATCTCCGCTTGCTTTTCCGCGAGTTCCGCAATAGCCCTATCACGGGCCGCGATCGTTTCCGCGTTTTCAACCTCTTTGACGGGCGGGTTTTTCAGTTTGTCGTTGAGTTTCTTTTTATCCTCTTCCAACTTTTTGATCTTTTCGCGCAGCGCCTCTGCATCCGCGCGCGCGTGTGCAGCCTCCGCTGCCTTTGCGTCCGCCTCTTCGCGGGCGCGCTCTGCCTCCGCTTGCGCCTGCTCCGCCGCTGATTGCGCTGCGGAAAGCGCCTCAGTATTTTCCGGTTGATCGGGATTTTCTGACGTTTTCAGCCGTTCCGCCTCCGCGTTCCACTCCAATTCGGTGATCTTATTCTCTTTTTCCGCCACTTCCCCGCGCAATTCTTCGATCTTTGCCTTTAATTCTTTGACAGTCGTCGATTCGA
>NZ_SDOZ01000007.1 GCF_004134775.1 Candidatus Borkfalkia ceftriaxoniphila | reverse complement strand
ATCTTCCGCTTTTATTGCCTTGACCGCCGCTTCCCGCGATAAGCCCAGAGCGGTAATGCGTTTAATTCGTTCCTCCTTTGTTCCGACGGCAGGCTTTGCTGCTCTTGCATAGGTTGCTTTTACGTCAAAAGACGGCTTTCGCGGAGCCGACTTTCCCCGTTTTGTCGAACCTTTTGACTTTTCAGGCTTCCCTTTTGGATCATATTCTACTACTGTTACGATTCGGGGCGTCAGCGCATCACTTTTTCGCTCGCGAGCCCAAAACTCGTCCGTCTGGGCTACCGCTCGCTCCGCTGCCTCCCGCGAAGCTCCGTACCTCATAAGTTCTTTAATCCTATCTTCCCGACTCTTTTTTTCTTCATCCCAAAGAAAATTCGACTTGGCGGGAACGGATGCCGTTTTACGGGGCTTCTCCGATTTTTCGGAACTTGTGCCGTCGCCGTATTTGCGGTCATATTCTGCCCGCAGACGGTCATGTTCCGCCTTATACTCCGCATACTGTTTTTTATTCGTGCGTTCCCATTCGGTTTTCGTACAGTTCTTTGTTTTTCCCATCATCTCGCTTATCGCGCGCATTTCTTGGGTTAATTCTTTCCTTGTC
>NZ_SDOZ01000006.1 GCF_004134775.1 Candidatus Borkfalkia ceftriaxoniphila | reverse complement strand
CCAACCGCTGTTGGGGATATCCGCGTTCCATGCAAACAGTTTTTCTTCCTCCCTTTCGAGTATTTCTCCGTTTTTGATAAGCAATTTTTCGCCGTTGTCAAACAGTAAATAGATATCTTCGTTTTCAAAAATGATATCTGTTAAAAACAATTCCGTGTATTCGCTTACCCCGAGCCTTTTTGTCAGATATTTTTCCGCTTTTTCCGTTTCGCGTTCTGCTTGTTTCAGTACACCTTTACATTGCCGTTTCAATTCTCCGCAATAGGGTTTTAATAATCTTTTTACTTCCTCGCTTACATATCCGAACGCAAAAACACCGATATCTGCAACCTTATCCAATATCGTCGGCGGCATATGCTGCAATAATTCTATCTTTTGCCGCAAGCCTTCTTCGAATTTACGGGCGGCATGGTTTTCATCGAACACAAACGGCGCGCCTGCCGCTATCCGCTTTTCGCAAGTTTTTGCATAATACCTGTATATACATTTTCTGAGTTTTCGTTCCTCTTCGGTTATCCCTTGCTCGTTCATTCTTTGTTCGCACAATTCTAAATCCTTGC
>NZ_SDOZ01000005.1 GCF_004134775.1 Candidatus Borkfalkia ceftriaxoniphila | reverse complement strand
CGACAACTCATCGATTCTTTTAATAATGGCGTCAGTCAATGTCATGTATTCGTTTGTATCAATCTTTTTACTCATATGAATATTATATGTATTCAGACTGAAAAAATCGCGCGGAAATAAAGTCTATAAATCAAGACTTAAATACCGTAATAATTATTGACAAAATATTATGGGATATGGTAATATAATAATGCCCGAGATCTGTGTGCAAGTGCATCCAGTTTTAATATTATTCTATTCCCCATTTTCAAAATTACATTTTTTTTCAAAGCCGTATCTAACGGAACAAATCGCCGGCTCGGGGGGCAGATCGACCTATTGCAAATTTGCGGTAGGTCGATTTTTTTTATAAAATTAAGCCGTCCCTCTTATAGGGACGGCTATTTTGCAATGGGTATGCACAAAATCTTAGGCATTCAATCGGGTAGCGTTTCCAGTTAAATGGAATAATTTTTAGCAAAAATTGTGGGGAGTAGATTGGGGAGAGGATTTTTAACAATATTAAAATCAACGACGTTCTTTCAAGTTTTTTTTAATGATTTTATAAGATTTTATAGTCGTTTATTAAATTTTTTCAGTTCGGACAAAATTGCCGAAAAAGCCTTCGAGATGGTTCAAGTCCTGTCACTCGCACCAGAAAAAACGGGTATTGTGAATACCCGTTTTTTTGTATGTGATTTTCATGAGCATTTGTAGAACTTATCCTTTTTATGAAAGATTTGTCAGATATTTTTTCGGCGAAACGCCGTAATAATTTTTGAAACAGCGGTAAAAGGTTTGCCAGGAACGGAAACCGCAATCGAAGGCAGTACCGATGATGTCGGCGTTTTTGTCCGCCTGCATTCTGGCAATAAAGCGATGGATGCGAAGGCGGGAAAGGTATTCGTTGAGGCTGAATTTGAAAAATTTATTAAACATACGCGAGAAATAATATTTGCTGTAACCGAACTTTTGCGCGAGATAATCCAAATCGACGTCTTCATGATAATTTTCTTCGAGGAAGTTGAGGATGTTTTTCATCAGGCTCACGTCCGCGTCGGCAAATTCTTCCAAATCGCAGGATTCGAGTATCAGGCCTAAAATCACGTTCACGTAACCGCGCTGTAATATGAGCGGCAGTTCCTGCGACTGGAATTCGCGCATGAACGAATAGATTTTGCGATAAGTTTCCGGATCGGTGATATAGGGCGTAGCGAGATGTTTTTTTCCTTTCATTTTAATATAATCGTTTAAAAACTCGCTCGGAATGATAATAATCATGACGGGGCGTTCGCTCGAATAAAAGGAGTGCACGTCGTAACAGTCAGCCACGCAGATTTCGCCAGGCTGCAAGATTTTTTCCTTGCTGTTTACGAGGGTATATACTTCGTCGTCGAGGGCGCAGAGAATCTCCACCGCTTGATGCCAGTGCGGTTCGCAGCGCGTGGGACTGTTCTGAAATTCCACGTAGCCGATGGATTCGCGGACGGATTCGTAATAAGAATTCATGAAACACCGATTGCGCAATTTTTGAGAGAAATATGACTAATAATATATAGATATTCCATAAATTACGCGTTATAATTGAAATAATCTTGAAACTATTATAATACAAAAATTCAGGCGTTTCAAGTGTTTGACGAATTATGAAAAAATTAAATTTGGCGATCGTCGGTTACGGCGGCATGGGCTCTTATCACGGCAACAACTATCTGCGCGAAAACGCTAAGTTTGAAATCAGCGGGATCTTCGATATCGACGCGTCGCGCTACGCGGCGGCGCGTGAAAACGGCATCGAAAATTACGATCGTTTTCATAGTAAAGAAGAAATTGCCGCGGATGCGTCTACGGACGCAGTTTTGATTGCGACTCCCAACGATTCTCATCTCGAATATGTGACATTTTTTGCGCAGGCAGGAAAGCATATCATCTGCGAAAAGCCCGTGGCGCTTTCGAGCGCCGAATATGCGCAGATGCTCGAAGTATGCGATAAAAATAAAGTCGTTCTGATGGTGCATCAGAACCGACGCTGGGATCCCGACTTTCTGACGGTCAAAAAAATGTATGACAAAAACGCACTTGGAAAGTTTTGCCGCATCGAATCGCGCGTGCAGGGTGCGAACGGCATTCCCGGAGACTGGCGCAAATTCGAAGAAAAAGGGGGCGGCATGATGCTCGACTGGGGCGTGCATCTCATCGATCAGATGGTGTATATGCTCCCCGAACTTCCCGAAAGCGTCTATTGCCGATACTTTTATGGCGCGGGCTTTGAAGTGGACGACGGTTTTCGCCTGGAAATGAACTATAATGGCGGGCTGAGTGTGGAGATCGCGGTGGACACCAATTGTTTTATTCCCTTGCCGAGATGGACGGTTTACGGCGCGGACGGCACGGCGGTCATCGAAGATTGGGCTTTGAACGGCGGCATAGTCAAACCCGTCTATTCCAAAGATATCAAGATCGCGGGCATTCAGGCCGGCAACGGTTTTACAAAGACGATGGCGTACCGTACTGCGGAATCCGTCGTAAAGAGCGAACTGGATAAAGTGAGCCCTGAACCTAACGCATTCTATAACGAGTTTTACGACGTCGTCGTAGATCATAAAGAGCCGTTGATCCGATCTTCGGAAGTGATGAATGTCATGAAAATCATGGAGGCGGCTAAGCGTTCTGCGAAAGAAAATCAAGTGATAACTATAGCGAGGCATTAAATGAAAATTACGGTATTTTCCGAATACGGCGAAGGATTTCGCACAAACGAAGAAATTCTGAAACAGCATCCGCGCGGTCTGCACGAAACTTTGCGTGAATTATTCGAAGGCGAAGGATTCGAAACGAAAGCGGTGTATCAGGACGATCACGAAGACGGCGGCAGGCTCACGGATGAAATTCTGCAGGAAACGGACGTGCTTGTCTGGTGGGGGCATTGTATGCATGAAGCCGTGAGCGACGCGCTCGTGGATAAGATCGCCGCGCGCGTTCTGGGCGGCATGGGCTGCATATTCCTGCATTCCGCGCATATGGCGAAACCCTTCCGTAAATTGATGGGAACGAGTTGTACTTTGCGCTGGCGTGAGATAAACGAGCGTGAGCGGCTTTGGGTGACGGCTCCCTATCATCCGATCGCGGCAGGGCTGCCCGATCGGATCGAAATCGCGCACGAAGAAATGTACGGCGAGTATTTCGATATTCCCAAGCCCGACGAAGTCGTCTTTACGGGTTGGTTTCAGGGCGGAGAAGTATTCCGCAGCGGCGTAACGTATATGCGCGGAAAAGGAAAAATATTTTATTTCCAGCCCGGGCACGAGAGCAACGAATCCTACCATAACGAGTGGGTACGCAAAATTCTCGTCAACGCAGTACGCTGGGCGGCTCCTTCGGAACCGGTGGGCGAACCCAGGTGCTGTTTCTTTGTCGGAGATCCTCCGGAAAAAATCAAATAAGGGGACGTATTATGCAATTTGGAGTACAACTTTATTCCCTGCGGGAATTGATCGGACAAAAGGGCCTTAAAGAGGCTCTGCGCCTCGTTTCTGCGGCGGGTTTTTCGGGCGTGGAATTCGCGGGTTTTTACGGATACGGCGCGGAGCAGTTGCAAGAACTTTTAGAGCGCTACCATCTGAAAGCAATATCCGCGCACGTGGGAGCACAGGAGATGGAGGCGGCGATCCCGATTTTGAAAAAACTCGGCGTCGGCTGCGCGATCATTCCGTTTATTCCTTTCAATATAGGAACGTCGTTCGAGGAAGGATTGCAGGCATGCAGAAGTTCAGAAGCGCTGTTGCGGGAAAACGGCATGATACTCGGATATCACAACCATGCGCACGAGTTTAACGGCGGAACGGATATTTTAAAACGTCTGGCGGAAAATATCCCCGCCTTGAAACTGGAACTGGACGTGTTCTGGCTGGCGGTCGCGGGCATCCGCGCGACCGATTATATAAAAGAACAGCGCGAACGGCTCATTTATTTACATATCAAGGAATTGGGCGAGAATGCGGAAAGCATCAATCCCGTTGTGGGAGAGGGGCGCGCGGATATCGAAAACGTTTTGAAACTCGGCAGGGAAATGAACGTGGGATGGTCGATCCTGGAAGTAGAAAAAGTCGGCGTTCCCGTCGAAGAATATCTTGCACGCAGTTATGAATTTATGAAAAAATATCAATAATCGAGGAGAAAATCATGGAAAAAATCAAAATCGGAATCATCGGTTGCGGCGGGATCGCCAACGGCAAACATATGCCTTCGTATAAAAATCTGGCGGACGAAGCGGAAATGGTCGCTTTCTGCGATATTATAGAAGAGCGCGCACAGAAAGCAAACGTAGAATATGCCGCGGGAAAGGGCAAGGTTTTCACGGATTATAAAAAACTCTTACAAGAGGATCTGGACGCGGTGTGCGTGTGTACGCCCAATGTTTCGCACAGCGAGATCACCGTTGCGGCGCTCAATGCAGGTAAACACGTCATCTGCGAAAAACCGATGGCGATCAATTACGAGGAGGCGAAAGCCATGCTCG
Organism: Candidatus Borkfalkia ceftriaxoniphila; assembly: GCF_004134775.1. NCBI lineage: Bacteria > Bacillati > Bacillota > Clostridia > Christensenellales > Christensenellaceae > Candidatus Borkfalkia > Candidatus Borkfalkia ceftriaxoniphila. The sequence continues at coordinate 174,177 of NZ_SDOZ01000005.1, read as the reverse complement.
ACGCCAAGGCGAAGAGCGGTAAAATCCTGACCATCGGCTATCAGAACCGCTATCGCCCCGAAGTAAAATATCTCAAAGAAGAAGCGGAAAAGGGTACGTTCGGCGAGATATATTTCGCGCGCGCCAAGGCGGTCCGCCGCCGCGCCGTTCCGACCTGGGGCGTATTTCTGGACGAAGAAAAGCAAGGGGGCGGGCCGCTCATCGACATCGGCACGCATTCTCTCGATCTGACGCTGTATGTCATGAATAACTACCGCCCCAAATACGCCGTGGGTACGGTGTATCATAAACTGAACGATCAGACGCGCACCGCGAACGCCTGGGGCGACTGGGATCCCGAAAAGTTCACCGTGGAGGACAGCGCGTTCGGTTTTGTCGTCATGGAGAACGGCGCGACCATTTCCATTGATTCGAGTTGGGCGCTCAACTATGCGGATGCGGGCGAGGCGCAGACGCTTATCTGCGGCACCAAGGCGGGCGCGGATATGCCCAACGATCAGAAATTGCGCATCAACGGCGTCAACAACGGAAGGCAGTATATTACCGTCCCCGATTTTGCCGCGGGCGGCGTCGACTTCTTTTCCGGCTCGGGCGGCATCGGCGATCCCGCTACGATCGAAGCGAAAACCTTTCTGGATGCGATCCGCGGCAAGGGCGAACTCGTGGTTTTGCCCGAACAGGCGATCGTCGTCACGCGCATACTCGATGCGATTTATCAATCTGCCAAGACCGGCAAACCCGTATATTTTGACTGAGGTAATACAATGAAACTTGCTGTTTTTTCTCCCGTATTCGGGAACCGCAGCCTGGAAGAGGCTCTCCGATATCTGTCCGCCAAGGGCGTGGACGGACTGGAACTCGGCGCTGGCGGCTATCCCGGCAAAGCGCACGCGGATATTTTGGAACTGAAAAGCGATCCCCGCAAAATAGCGGAACTGAAAGCGCTTTTCGACAAATACAATTTGGAGATCTGCGCGCTTTCCGTACACGGAAACGGCGTGCACCCTCAAAAGGCGATCGCGAAGATCGCCACCGAGGAATTGGAAGCCGCCATTGAAGTCGCACCCAAACTCGGCGTGAAAAAAATCGTCACTTTTTCGGGCTGCCCGGGCGACGGAAAAGGCGATATGCCCAACTGGGTAACGTGCGCATGGCCCAACGAATACCGCGACGTTTTGGAGTATCAATGGAACGAAGTGCTCATTCCGTATTGGAAGAAGTACGCGCAGCGCGCCAAAGATAACGGCGTGCAGATATGCTTTGAAATGCACCCGGGGTTCTGCGTGTACAATCCCGAAACGCTTTTAAAACTGCGCGCGGCTGCGGGCGATGCGCTCGGCGCTAATCTCGATCCTTCGCATTTGCTGTGGCAGGGTATCGATATCGTGTCCGCGATCCGTTATCTCGGCAAAGCGCTCTTCTATTTTCACGCAAAAGATACGGCGCTCGATCGGGAAAACGTGGCGCGCAACGGCGTTCTCGATTCCAAACCTTACGAGAACGAAGCCGAGCGCTCGTGGATCTTCCGCACGGTGGGCTACGGTTCGGATGAAAAGTTCTGGAAAGACGTGATCTCCGCACTCCGTATCGCAGGATACGACGATTATCTGTCCATCGAGCACGAGGACAGTTTGATGACGCAGACGGAAGGGCTGGATAAAGCCATTGAATTTATGCAGAGAGTCATGATCCGCGAGCCGCGCACGAACGGCTTATGGTGGGTATAATAAAGGAGCGGCAATTTTTATTGCCGCTCCTTTATTTTTTACGGAATTCCCGCGGGCTCATGCCGCAGTACTTTTTAAAAGTTTTGGAAAAATAATTATAGTCGGGAATCCCGCACTGTTCCGCGATCTTATTGACGGGCAGTTCGGTTTCCCGAAGCAGCGCGCAGGCTCGGTTGAGCCTGCGGTTTTTTACGAAATCGGCTACGGATGAATTGAAATATTCCTTGAAAATCGAATACATTTCCGATCGGGATATCCGAAAGCGGGAACAAAGCGCCTGTACGGACAGATCGTCCGCAAGATGCTCGTTGATATATGCGCCGATCGTGGCGTCGATCTTGCTTTCCGCCGCGCTGATCAGGTTTTTGAGATATTCGTATCCCGCGCAGGCATCGAGGATATGGATGGCGGAATTGATCTTGTCCATGCCCGCGGAGGGAAGTCGGTTGAAATTTTCTCGCAGTTCTTCTCGTCTTTGTTCGGGAAAGCGCATGGCTATGGTGGAAAAATCGGCGTGTTCGCTCGCTTTGATCTGCCCGATCACGATATAACCGATGATATTGTCGTTGTACAGAATGGGCGAAAAACATTCCAGCAGTCCGGCGTGGCACGTATAGACGTGGCGCCTGTGCGTCTTTTTGCACGCCGCAAATGCAAGGCGGTCGCATTCTTTGCATCGCGCGTCCATGACCTCGTCCGCGCGCAGACAGCGGCAGAAATCCGTGAGTTTTTCGGGATAATAGCAAAGTTCGTTTTCCGCATTGTCGTAAATACATATTTTGATTTTTGTCAGGTTATAAAAGTCGTGCAGGAGTTCCTGCATTTTTTGCAGATCGTACGGTTGCATATTAGTATTCCTTAATACAAAATTACCATATTTATAAACAAATAATACTATACCGCATGAAAAAAATCAAGTAAAATAAGGCCGAGGTGAAAATATGAATTATTTGAGTCTGGACGTGGGGACGACTTGCTGCAAATGCCAATTGTTTTCCGACAAAGGGGAAATTCTCGAATATAAAATTACGGAATATCCGCTCAAACAAGCGGAGGGCGAATTATACGTAGATATTGCCGCGATCCGCGGACGGGTATTTTCCATGATCTCGGAAGTCGCGGCAAAACGCGAAGTTTCTTCCGTCTGTATTTCCACGTTCGGGGAATCGTTCGTGCTCCTAGATAAAAACGATGAAATTTTATTCGATCCCATGCTATATACCGACGCGCGCGGCGCGGAACAGGCGGAGATGATCTCGGAAAAATTTACGAACGAATATTTGTTTCAGAATCTCGGTTCGCTGCCGCAGAGCCTGTTTTCCGTCAGTAAACTTTTGTGGCTGAAACAAAACCGACCCGAAATTTTCGCGCGGGCAGACAAAGCGATGCTTATCTGCGATTATCTGGGGTATCTTTTGACGGGCGAGCGTGCGATCGACTATGCTCTCGCCTCCCGCACGGGTGCGTTCCATATCGGAAAACTGACCTTTGACGAAGACTTTTTAAACGAACTCGGCGTGCCCGTTTCTCTGTTTTCCACACCCATGCCGACGGGCAGTATCGTCGGCATGATCAAAAAAAGCGTCGCGAAAGATCTGGGGCTTTCGGAACACTGTATGCTCGTGCTCGGCTCGCACGACCAGATTTGCGCCGCATTGGGGGCGGGCGTCGTAAAAGAGGGCGATGCGGTAGACGGAATGGGCACGGTCGAATGTATCACCACCGTCTTTTCGAAAAAACCTTCGGACTGTACGATGGGCGAGCAGGGGTATCCCTGCGTCCCGTATGCGGTAAAGGGATTGTACTGCACGTATATGTTCAACTATTCGAACGGTTCGCTCGTTTCCTGGTTCAAGGACGAGTTGCTGCACGGGTATCGCGGGAACGAAGAAAACTTTTTTTCCTATATCGAAAAGGATATGAAACGCGCGCCTACGGGCATTCTTACGCTCCCGTATTTCGGCGGCGCGGCGACGCCGTATCAGAATATCCATGCAAAGGGCGCGATTCTGAACCTCACGTTGCGGGCGACCGACCGCGACGTATATCGCTCGGTCATGGAAGGCACAGCGATGGAAATGCGACTGAATCTCGAAACCGCGTCTGCTTACGGGATAAAAGTTACGGGCGCGACGGCAACGGGCGGCGGCGCCAATTCCGGATTGTGGCTGCAAGCGAAAGCGGATATCGAAAACATTCCTTTCCGAACGCTGCGTTCGAGCGAAGGGGGGCTGTGCGGCTGCGCGATGCTGCAATCGGTGGCGATGGGGCAGTTTGCAGATCTTGAAGAGGCGGCAAAACTGTTCGTGCAGTATCGGGAAGAATTTTTTCCCGATGCGGACTTGCACGCCGCGTACGAGGAACAATATTCGAAATATAAAAAACTATATCAGACGTTAAAGGAGTTTTATTAAAATGAAATTTGCATTGTTTTTCGGAAACCGCGGATTTATGCCCGCGGAACTCATTGCAGGCGCGCGCGCCGACATGATGCGCGCCGTTGCCGATGCGGGACACGAATCGCTGGTGATGGATGCGGGCGCTACCCGCTACGGCGCGGTGGAAACGCGAGAAGAAGGCCGACTCTATCACGACTGGCTGAAAAGCCATGAGGGCGAATACGACGGCGTCATTCTCTGTATGCCGATCTTTATCGACGAGAACGGCGCGGTGACCGCCTTGCAGGACGCGGGCGTTCCCATTCTCATGCAGGCGTATCCCGACGAGATCGGCAAAATGGATTTCAAACAGCGCCGCGACGCGTTTTGCGGTAAATTTTCCGTGACCGACGTTTTCTATCAGTATAAAATACCGTTTACGGTCATGAAACCGCACGTAGTGCATCCGCTCTCCGCCGCTTTCCGCCGCAATCTCGATGATTTTGCCGCGATATGCCGCGTGGTCAAGGGCATGAAACGCTTTAATCTCGGCTGTATCGGCGCGCGTACGACGGCGTTCAAGACAGTGCGTTTCGACGAGGTCGCCTTGCAGCGCTACGGCATCAACGTGGAAAGTTTCGACCTTTCCGAACTCGTTTTTAAAGTGCAGAAAAAGAGCGACGACGATTGCGCCGTTCTTAAAAAGATCGAGCGGTTGGAAGCCTACACCGATTTTTCGCGCGTGCCCGAAAACAACAAAAAGACGCTCGCGAAAATTTCCGTCGTCATCGACGAGTATATCGAAGAATACAAACTGGACGCTATATCCCTGCGCTGCTGGAATGAAATGGAAACCATTCTGCGCGTGTGTCCCTGCGTTTTGCTTTCCGAACTCAACGACCGCGGCATAGTCGCCTCGTGTGAGATCGACCTGTGCTCGGCGATCACCATGCGCGCCATGGCTTTGGCGTCGGAAAGGCCGACCGCTTGCCTCGACTGGAACAACAACTACGGCGAAGAGGAAAACAAGGTGATCCTGTTCCATTGCGGGCCCGTAGCGCAGTCGTTGATGGCGGGCAAAGGCGTCGTGACCGAACATAAAATGTTTGCCAAAGGCGACCCGGGCAGCGGCTGGGGTTCCAACGAGGGGCGTATCGCCGCGTTCGACATGACTTTTTCCAACTGCTTTACCGAAAACGGCAAACTGAAAGTCTATGCGAGCGAAGCAAAATTTACGGGCGAACCCATCGAATCTGCCTTTTTCGGGTGCGGCGGCGTGGCGGAGATCCCCGATTTGCAGAATAAACTTCTGCGGCTTGCCAAGGGCGGATTCAAGCACCATACCACGGTGGGCGTCGGACATATGAAAAAAGTGCTCGAAGAGGCGTTTACGACCTACCTCGGGTATGAACTCGTGGACATCGAGAGGTAACATTATGTTAGTCGGATTGAAAGAAATTTTAAAGGAAGGAAACGCGCGCGGCATAGCGGTCGGCGCGTTCAATACCCCCAATCTCGAATGCCTGCTCGCCGTTCTTGACAGCGCGGAAAAACTGGACGTGCCCGTCATCGTGTCACACGCCCAGATTCATGAGAACGTCGCGCCCCTCGAAAGGATAGGTCGCGTCATGCTCTCGCTTGCAAAGGCAAGTTCGGTAAACGTGTGCGTGCACCTCGACCACGGCGAAGATTTCGAATACTGCAAGCGCGCCATTGATTTGGGGTTTACCTCGGTCATGATCGATCGTTCCGCGCTTTCTTATGAAGAGAATATCCGCGGCACGCGCGAGGTGACGGATTACGCGCACGCGCACGGCGCGGACGTCGAGGCGGAATTGGGACGCCTTCCCAACCGTGAGGGCGGAAACGGCGGCGGCAGTGCGCTCTATACCGATCCCGCGCTCGTGCCCGATTTCATCGCCCGTACGGATATCGACGCGCTCGCCATCGCTTTCGGTACGGCGCACGGAATTTATGCGACCAAACCCGTACTCAATATGGACGTAATATCCGAGGTCGCAAAGCGCACGGATACGCCGCTCGTCATGCACGGCGGCAGCGGCATCAGCGATGAACAGTACCGCGAAGTCATCGCCCGCGGCATTTCCAAGATCAACTACTATACCTATATGTCGTATGCGGGCTACGCGGCTGCAAAGGCGCAGGCCGAGGAAAAAGAAACGGGTTTCTACCACGATCTGGCCCTTCGCGCACAGAATGCCATGGCGGCAAACGCCGAACGTACGCTCCGTGTATTCAGCGGCCGGGAGGCGTAGGGTGGACGCGAAAATTTCAAATTTTCAGCAAGTCGCGTCCTTGCGCCGATATACCTTGACCGAGGGCGGAGCGAACGGTCTTCGCGTGCTCGATTGCGACAACGGCAAAATTCGGTTTCTGCTCAACGAGAGCAAGGCTTTGGACATAATGCAGTTATACTGCGAGGGAAAAAATATTTCTTTTGTGTCCAAAAACGGGTTTAAAGCCGAACACGGCGATTTTTTGCAGCGGTTCGAGGGCGGCATGGTCTATACCTGCGGTTTGGACAGCGTAGGCGCGCGCGAGGGATTTCCTCTGCACGGAACCTTGCACGGCCGCGCTGCAAAGATCACGCGCGCGGAATGTTCAAATAGGGGCATCTTTGTCGAAGGCGAGATTTCCGACACCGCGCTGTTCGGAAAAAATCTGCTCTTGAAACGCAGAATTTATTCAGATATCGGTTCCGATACGGTCACTTTGAAAGATACGCTCGTCAATCTCGGATTCCGCGAAGAGGATTATTGCCTTTTGTATCATGTGAACGTGGGCTATCCCATGCTGGACGAGGGCGCCGAGATCAGAGCGGAGATCGAAGAGGCAATTCCACGCACGGCATGGGCAAAAGAACGTGCCGCGCAAAGGAGTATCATTACCGCGCCCGTGCCCGAAGAGGAGGAGACCTGTTATTTTTTGCGGCTGAAAGAGCCTTGCGTTTCTCTGGAAAACAAGAAAATTCAAAAGCGTTTCAGCCTCGCGTATTCTGGCGATATGCTTCCCGAATTCGTGCAGTGGAAGAGCATGGCGAGCGGAGATTACGCGCTCGGACTCGAACCGTGCACGACGAAATTGGACGACGGTTTTCACTACTCGAAAATCGCTCCGAACGAAGAAATATCCTTTCGCCTCCGTTTGAGCGTAACGCCGCTCGATTAAATTTACGCTGTTTTTGATAAGTCGCTTGCAATGCGCCGAAAGATATGGTAAACTGAACGCAAAGGAGTGACGAATGAAAGACAAACAAGAAGAATTTTTAAACATTTACGACGCCTGTATCCATCGCGAAGGCGCCGCGGCATTGCGGGAATATCTTTTCAAATCGGATTTTTTCCGTGCGCCCGCAAGTACGCGCTATCACTGCGCCTACGAGGGCGGACTGTGCGAACACAGCGTCAATACATATAAGAGGCTGTTGTTTGCCGTGCAGAACGAATACGGCGAAATCTGGGAGGAACGCGTACCGCACGAATCTATTGCCGTCTGCGGTTTGCTGCACGATCTTTGCAAGATCGATTTTTACAAACAGGATTTCCGCAACGTCAAAGAAAACGGCGAATGGGTGCGCAGGCCCTATTATGCTAGGGAAGAACTTTTTCCTTTCGGCCACGGTGAAAAGTCCGTTTATATCATCAGCAGTTTCATGCGCCTGACGCGCGAAGAGGCGATGGCGATCAACTGGCACATGGGCGGATTCGATACCCGTGTCAAGGGCTGGGATCCTTCCATCAGCGAGGCGTACGATAAATATCCTCTCGCCGTGCTCATGCACGTTTCCGATCTGGAAGCGACATATATCGACGAAAAACGCGGCGTATAAAAAAGGACGGTCTTTTGACCGTCTTTTTTTATGCCGAATTTATGCATTCTCGCCGATAAATTCAAAATAATCGATATCCAGATTGAACTGTGCGTTCGTCAGATCGTCTGCATTCAGCGCGTCGATCTCGCATTGCATGAAAAAGGCAAGATATGCGTCTACGATCGCCCGTTCATTTTCTGTCAGCGCGTCGAAAGTTTTTGTGTAGCCGAGATTAGCGCAGCGAGATTGCCCGTAACCCGTCTGGGACGCGGTTCCGCACAGCCAGCCGCGGTAAGCGTCGATTGCTTCCATCGATTGGCGAATGACCATAGAAAAGCATAGCGAAAGGGACTGCTGCGGTGCAAGCGGGATATTTTCCGCGACTTTTTCGGAAAAGGCGTATCGCCACAGATAACCGTCCGTCGATAAGGCGACGTCGGTTTGTTCCGTAACATCGGCATAGCGGTAATTGAAATCGTCGAAAGAGAGCGTGAATTTTGCGGTATGCGCGGCGGCGAGCGCCATCGCATTATTCAGCAAAGTTTCCGAAGGCGTAAACGCGGCGGAGGACTGCTCGCCGCATTCCGCACGGTAATCGGAAAACAAACTGAAAATATATTCCGAAAATTCTCCGAGCCGCAAAGAAAGATTGACGTCCGTTTCGGTCTGATTCGTCACGTCGAAAAGGAAAGCGATATAGTGGTTTTGGTCTAAGTCGGTAATTTTTGTAAGACTTGTTTTGTCGAGTGGTCTATATTCGGGGACGGCGCTCTCTTCCGTCGAAACTACGGCATAATATCCGCTTGCCTGTAATCTGGCGTCGCCGGTGACTACGACCACCGAACTTTGCGGCTTGATGAACCAAGCGAATATCGTACCCGCGGCGGCGAGCAGCGCCGCGGCGAGGGCAAAAGATGCGATCATTATTTTTTTGCGGTTTTTCATGACTGGACCTCCGCGTAATAAACAGTGACGGAAAATTCTCTGTACGCCGTAACATTGCCGCTCAGATCTGTCGCCGCCACAATGTAACAGCACGCCGCGTCGTCGGTAAGGGTACCGCTGATTACAGACGAGTTCGCATAGTCCACAATATAGGTAAGAGAATTATCGGTAACGCCGTTCAGATCGGAAAATCGAAAACGATAATCGGAGACGTTCAAGCCTGTGATATCCGCTTCCAACTTCGTTTTCGCATTTTGGCTGTACAGTTTCGTTGGCATGGCGAAAGCGTTGAGCGCAACGCAGCCCGCCGCCGTTTTCGTATCGATACAGCCGCCTTCGCTGAACTTGTTTGCATTTCCGTCCGAAATTTTCAAAGCAACGTCGCTGTCTTTCTGCGCGTAGATCCCGACGGCGTTCGTCTTGATCATCCACACGTAAACGGGCACGTTCAACGCGCCGTCCGTACCGTACATGGGATCGTTCAACCGATTGCCGTCTATCTTTAAAATACGTAGGTTTTTCAGATTTTTTAGCGTCTCGAACCTATAGATCGCATTGTCGGACAGGGTAAGGTTCGTCAGTTCCATCAAGTTATTTAATCCGCCGATTTCGCTTAAACAGCCGTTTTTCTGCGAGGACAGATCGAGGCTTGCGACCGTTCGCGCCAAAAGTTTATCGGTGCGGGAAACGCTGTTGGCGGAAAGGTCGGCGTTCATCAGATGCAGACCGTAAATCCAGGAGTTTTCGGCGTCAAGCCCGTACAGTATGCCGTCCGTAAGCGCGCAGTCCGATAAATTCAGCGTCTTTAAGGCAGAGCCTTCGTAGGCGGCAAAAGCGGAAAGATCCGCGATCTTCACGCCGTGAAAATTTATGCTCGGACTGTTCGCGAGCCGTTCGATTCCGTCGAGACGCACGCCCTCTGCGGGCGCCAAAGAAGAAAGTTTCGAGTAATCGAGCGTGCCTTGAAAATATTTGCTGTCCGAAAGGATAAGCCTCGCGCCGTCCGAAAGTTCGGAAACGTAAACGGCGTCGAGCAAGGAGATCGTCATTTGATAAAAGGTTTGGTCTTCGAATACGTAAGGGGTGTAGCCCGATTTATCGCCGACCAATTCGGAATTATCGCCGCATTTGAAAATACCGTGTATTGTAAACGTATAATCCTGCGTAAGCACTACGCTTTCGGTTTCCGATTCCAGATAAGTGCAGCGCACCTTTACAGGCGTGTTGGAATCGGGAACATAATTTCGGTCGGTCGTAAATTCGATGATCTTATAATAAGTGTTTCCCGCGTGTGCGAACTCGTTTCCGGAATAATCGAGATAACAGAGTTTATGTTTTGCCGCGTTGTAGGTTTCGCCGCCGACGCTGAGGATCTCGATGTCGGCAAAATAGGATGAAGAAGTGGGCGGCACTTCGAACGTTCCGCCTTCCAACCAGTTGACTTCCGAACTTAAAAACAGAGCGTCGAAAGGGTTGTTGCTCTCGAATCCCGTATTTTCGCCGCCAGAGCCGGGGATCGCCTGTACGACGCGCTGTTTTAAAATGCGCGGCGCATTTTCGCCCGAAAACGCGCATTCGTACTTAAGGTATAAATTTTTCGGAATTTCCGTCTGATCAGTTAATAGCGAAAGCGTCAGCCCATCATCGCCGAGCGTGAAATAAGCGGCTGCGTCGACGGTTGTATCCGTCGTACCGTCGGACGTGACCAGACAATAGCGCAGAGCCGTTAAATTGAGTTTCGACGAAGTGATCTTGGTGTTGCCGAGGTACAGGCCGTCCGCGCGAAGATTCAGCACGCTGTACGGCTGATTGGTGATGAACGCGGGCGAAGAATCCCGCAGATAATATAGCGCTTCTTCGACGATCGCCTGTCTGACGGAAAAGATTTTTTCCGTGCTGACCGAATTTACGATCAACGTCAGCGTGATACTTTCGGCAACGGGGAGCGCGCCTCTTCTTAAGAAAAATGATTCGATTTTTACCGAATCGGCCGTCAGATAGCCGTTTGCGGCGTCGTAAACAAATTGTACGCTCTGTGCCGCCGTGCCGTTGGCAAAAAATTTCACCGTATTTTCGTCGTTTTCGGGAAGGGCCGAGTTATCGGAAATTTGTAGCGTAAATGCCTGCGAAAAATCGCCTGCGGCGCATAGCTCGCCGAGGACGGACAGGAGTTCGGTATCCTCGCTTTCGGCGTAAATCCGCTCGGACAGGACTTCGCCCAAAACTTCCGAAAAGGCGCTATCGCCCGTACCGATCACTCGGAAATCAGCCGTAGCGACGCGCTTTTTTCCGCCTCGCTCCGCCGTAATGGTGATTATGTAACGTTCTGTCGTTTCTTTCCTTTGCAGTGCGCCTTTTTCGGAAATTTCACCGTAAAAAGGAATTTTTGTATCTGCGAACTCATAATAGAGGTTTACGCCGAAACTTTGATATTGCATAGGAAGGAGCAGGCTTTTACAGACGCGTTCGGGAATAAATGTTTTTGCAAAGTTCAAAGCGTCGTTTAAAATTTCGTCGCCGTACGTTGCATAATCGAATGTGCCGATAAAATTCTGTTCGTTCAATCCGAGCGTTTCGGAAACGTCGTAATACCCTTTGGGAGCGATCACGGTAAAAGTGACGCCGTCGCTTATGGCGACGGGTTTTAGCCCCGCAAGATAAAACCGTCCCGCATAGGAATGGCGGATCGTAAGATCGTGTTGCAGCGTAAGGGTTCTGTCGAGCGTATCGAGGGAACAGGGGAAGTTCAGCGTCAGCGATTCGTCGAGCGTAATATCGTCGATGAGGCAGACCGCATACGCCACGGTATTTTTCGAAAGCGCGTTGCCGATAAATTCAAAGGGATTATTATAATTTTCCTGCGTGTTTAAAAGTTTCAGATCCTGCGTCGAGGAAACATAAGCGTTGCGGTATTCGACCGTTTCTCCGTTATACGCAGCCTCCGCGGGACGGACGGCCAGAATTTCGACGGCGCTCGCGCTTTCGATATGAAAGTCGGTCGAACTACCGTTCAGTGCGAGATTTTTGTAGACGGAGCGAACGCGCTCTTTGCCGTTTTCCGAATAGGTTACGAGCAGATCGGGTGCCTGTGCGTTCAGCGTGCCCGCGCCTTCCATCGTCAGAATAACGTCGCATTTCGTCGTGTATGCGCCGCCCGCATTGGTCACGGTGAGCGTCGCTCCGTCCTCGGAAACAGAGGCCGAAAGCAGGGGCGTTTCCGCCTTTACGTTATAATTGTAACGGACCAGCACGTTGTATGCGTAGACCGCGCCGAAGGAGATCGCCGACAGCGCAAACGCGAGAACAAGCAATATTATTAAGATTTTGCGTTTGCGTGTCATAGCGTATTTCCTCTCATGGACAATGTAAACGTTCTTTCGTAAGCGTATCCGTCGCTGAATATGCGGCATACCGCGCGCGCGTCTATGCAGGATTCAGGGACAGCGGGATTTGTCAGTTGAACGGTCACGGAAGAGTATAGGAGCGTTTCGCCCGATTTCTGCGCGGCATAGTACTCTGTAGAAGCGAGAATCGTCTGTGCCTGCGAGGCGGTAAGCGGGATATCGGCGTCGAATAAGGTGTTTCCGATTTGCAGTGCTTTTGTGAGATAATAACCGTTTACGGCGACGTTGGCGCTTGCCCGTTTCCATTCGATGCGGTACAGCGTCCCGTCGCGGTTGATCGCCGCGGGCAGTTTCATGATAATGTTGTTACCTTCCTGCGCGTAATTACTTATATCCGCGGTCAGACGGTATCCGTTTTCCAGAGTTACCGTCTGTTCTGTTCCCGCGAATCGCGAAAGAATTTCCGACGCTTGCGCAAAGTCTGCCGAGGATACGAGCGCATAAACGTTTGTACCGTTTTTCAAATCCGTGTCGTAAGTCAATCCGAATTTAACGGCCAATTCCTTGTGGACGAATACGTTTACGCCCTTATCATGGAGCGCGTTCAGCAAATATTGGAAAGAAGAAGTGCGCAGATACGACAATCCGTTCGCATTGCCGGCGAGCGAAGTGCTTGTGGCTATGTTCACGGTTTTCAGTTTAGCAAATCCGAGCAGGAAATTTAGATCGGTCATCTGCGTCGTTCCCAATCCGTTATACGAAAAGGTTTCGAGCGTATTTTGAGATCCTTTTAAAAGGGGCGTGAAATCATTGATGATGAAATTACGGAAGTCGGTAATGCCGACATCTGAATTTCCATATACGAACGATGTCAAATGTAATGATGAAAGCGCCTCGATATTCGAAAATGCGCCCGCCGCCGCGGTCAGGTTTTTTAAATTGTAGAAAATTTCGATACCTGAAATCGAGGTGATGCCTTTTGAGTTCGTTTCTCCGAAATTGCCGAAAGACAGAGCGGTGACAGAACCGATAAACGACTTCGAAAGGATATATCCGTTGACTGCGTCTGAATCGCCGAAAACTTTTCCCTCGTCGTTGTTCAATTTCGTCGTTTGCAGCCAGTCGCGGAAACGTCCGCTCTGAATGATCGTAGATGCGAATACGACGGGGATTTCCACCGCGCCGGAACGATATTGCGTATAAAACTTATTGTTATAAAGATAGAGCGTGGCGTCGGGCGCGGTAACGCCTTCTACAACATAATACGTTTCGCCCGCGGCATTCTGCAAGACGATCTGACCGTTCACAACTGCGACCTGCACATACGTATCGTAATAGATCGCCGCGTTTGAAGTTTCCGCTCCGTGCCGAATGGTAAACTCGGACTTCTGCGACGTGCCGTTGACGGTAGCCGTGAGCGTATGGAGATATTCTCCGACTCCCGCATTTGCGGGGATTTTGGAACTGTCGATGATCATGAGTATAGCGCCGTCGGCATCGGTCGTAAAGGTAATGTAGTTTTGCGCGTCGGTTTGGGAAATATTGCCCGATATCGACCAGACGATTATCTCTCTGTTGCCGCCCATCCAAAGATATGAGGGGAGTTTGACCGTATAGACGGAATCTATCGAGTCATAATATAAAAAGTCTTTGATGGTTCCTTGTTTATCCAAATTCACGAGATCGACAGACAAAAATTTGAAAACCGTACCGCCTGGAGTCGGCAATTTATTTTCTTTTACCGTATACGTTTCGTTTTTATATGCGAGCGGGTTGGTGCCTGCTGCGACGGTCACGCCATACGCGCCGTTTTGCAATAAATGCAGATTTTTCAAATCGCTGATCCCGATATCTGTTTCAACGGTAACGCTTTGATTCAACGTCCATCGGTTGGAGTTGGCAACTGTTTCGGTAAAGCAATTATTGGCAAAAAGATAACTGACAAGTTGGGAATCGAAATATGAAATATCATGATCGCCCTCGTCGCCCGCTATATACAGAACGCTCGTAGAGTCGGGCCTTGAAAATCGTACAGGAAAACGCACCCCGACAAACTGCGCGTTGGCGTTACTGCTCACCGCGACGGTCGTGTCTACGGGGTTTTGCGAAACCGAGCGCGCGGTAAAGAATGTATAAGCCTCCCAAGTGTACGTATAACCGATGCCGCCGATGAGCGCGGTTTCAGAACCGTCCGTCAGGGAAGAACTGCTCGTCAGCGTCCCGTTCAGAGCGGTCACGGAATTCTCGTGTCCGATCGTATTTTGAAACACCTGCAATTCGGCAGCGGTCACGGTGTTCGCCTCCGTGCTGTTCCAGGCGAGCGCGGAAAAACTCTTGGAAGCATTTCCGCTTGCGATCGCGCACAGTTGCACAAGCGCGTCATAAGAGGCGCGGCAGCGCGTGCCGTCGATATAAAGTAATCGGATCGTGGAACTTGGATTGTCACTCGTGCCGCTCCAAAGTTTTTGAAGATCGTAGGGCGTGAAAGCGATATTGCCGCTGACGCTGAGATCTGTCAAAACAGGGAACGCCGCGGAGAAACCGTCGGGCAGATTGAGCGTCAATAAGTTAAGATCCAACGATTGCAAAGAAGTATATATCGCGCTGTTATTCTCCCGCAACTGTACCAGGTCGGAAATGTCCGTGATTTTATGATCGGAAAAACCGAGCCTTATGATTTTGGAGCCCCAGTCTTTTGTCAGTCCGTCGGTCGCGGAAAGAACTTTCGTGAATCCCTTTAAAGTGTAAACTTTATAGGGATAATTCGGTTTATCCGTACAGTTCGGCAGAGGATCGAAAACCGTTCCGATACGATTTTCTGTGAGTTTATTATTCGTAAATTTATATAGAAAAACCGCATTGCTGTCGCTGAAGTCTATAATTTGTTTGTTTGAGTCCTGCGTGGCGGAGGCAAATAAAGTTGCGCGAAGGTTATAATCCTCCACGTTGCTATAAAATCCGTCGCCGCTCCCCGAAACGAAATGATAAACATAACTATACGTATTTCCCGAAACGCCCGACGGCGGCGAGACAAGCCCCAAAATTACCACATAGCAGTTTGCCGTGAGAGTGAACACATATTCGTTCGCAGTCGCTGTCAGCGTACCGCAAGGGAGTTGTGTGAGTGAATCGGATAAAAGCATTCCGCCGTCCGTACCCGCGTTATCCATTGTGTCGCTCGTATTGACGAGTACGCGCCAGGTTATGTCATACGAACGTAAAATCGTACTGTCATATTGCAGAGCAAACCACGTGGCACCCGTGGTTTTGGGCAGCGTCAGTACAGTGGAAATGGGCAAACTGTACGTTTTTTTATTTAGCCAATAGAAAGTTTCGGCGGCAGGCTGTTTATACTGTAATCCCATGTCGAGCATGGCGTTCGTGACCGTGGCATAGTTTTGCGCCTCCGATCTCGTCGTGTCGAAACTGCCGTTTGCAGGCGCCGTCCAACTTGTAACGAGCGCGCTCGCCGTGTTCTTGGCGGCTGTACCGTATGTGCCGTCAGGCAAAACGATAAAGAATGCACCCGTATCGTTATTTTTGTTTGCCGTTCCAACCTTGAAAGACAGTCCGCCATAGGGAGTCGTTAAGGTGTTGTCCGCCGAGGAAAGGGCGTTTCCCGCTGCAATGTAGAGTTCTTTGACAAACTCCGCATTTGAAACGGAGATGCCGATGTTCGCGTTGCTTTGGATGACCGATTGCATGGTTAGGTTGCGAATCATCGATGTCCCGTCTTCATTTATCAGACCTTCCAAAAAGGTGAAATCCTGTAAATATCCCGAATTGCTTCCTACGATTGTCAAAGCGGTAAGCGAAGGAAAATATTTCATTGCTTTTGCGTTGACGATCAAAGAGTTGAAATTCTGTATGGTAAGGCTTTCCAACAGGGGTAATGGTTGCGTAATGGTCGTCAGATCCACCGCAGAATAATTTAAAGTGAGTTGTGTTATGTTGACTAACTCTGACCCGTCGCCGAGATTCGCGTCGCGAGAGATCGTCAAATTTTTTACGCCGGGCAAGTATTTTAAGCCGTGTAAAAAATTTTCTCCGCGGTCAAAGGCTCCGTTGATCGTAAAATTATTATTGTTTAACGATAGATTATCATTGACTCCTTGAACGCCGATATGGTAATTTCCATAATCATCGACAAAATATTTTTTTGGATTGTTATCCCGATTGTTGAGAATAAAATTTAAAGTGACTTCGTCGGACTGGATTTTTCCGTCTCCGTTTTTATCTTCGGGAGTTTTTTTAATTCTAAAATAATCGCTTCCATTAAAATGACCGTATTGTCTGCCTAATAAATATTCTCTTAAGTCGCGCGAAACAAATAACTCGGACAAAGTCATTACCGTAAAATCTTCCGGATATTTCGAATCGTTATAAACAAATATTTTCGAGCCTGCGTCTTGCGCGTTTAATTGAACATAATATTCGCCCGTGACATATAAGAAAGTTCCGTCGCCGTTTAAATGTCCGTCGTTCGCGCTGATCGAAATTTTTAAAAAAGCGGATTCCGACCAGCCGTATAATTTAATATATTTGATGGCGTTCGAATCAAATTGAAAATAAGTGCCTTTTGTGATATTTGCTTTTTGATTTTCGTAGATCGTCACGCTGTCGACCGTAAAGGACAGGGGGGAGGGTTGATCGTAAAAAGTAAAATCAAAGGAAGTCGCGTCGGCACTGCCATAAATAGGATAACTCTCGTTCAAATTGACGAACGCGAGCACTGACGGCAAATTGCGGATATTTTTCGGCAGCAGCGTTTCGTAAGGATCCCAGACCTGCGACGAGTTTTTCAAATAAACCGAAACGGAAGAATTGTTCAGATACACCTGATAGAGCGCGTTCAACGTGCTCTCTTCGTCAAGGCCGTAACTTTTAGAAACGTCGAGCATCTTTAGCGTCGTAAGTTTATCTGCCGAATACAGTTCGGAAAAATCGTAATTTTTGCCGCCGAGGATCAGTCCCGTAAGCGAAGTGAGGCTTGCAACGGGTTCCAGACTGATAATTGCATTGCCCGAAAGGTCGAGAGTGAGCGTCAGAAGATCTTTTAAAATTCGGATCCCGCTCAGATCGCGGATCCCCGCGTTCGACCAGTCGATGTTCGTCTGCGCCGCCATGCAGCGTTCATAATCGGCGGCGGACAATACGGCGGTCTCGTTATAGGTAATCACGGAGCCGTCTTTTAATTTGATCTCGATCGTCTGCCCGGTGATTTTATTGAAGGTGTCGAATACCTTATTGCGGAGCGCCAAATCGGGAAACGCCTCTTCCGCGGGGATATAATACTGCACGGACGGGTCATAGACGTACGCCTGGTCGTGATTCGAGGCGGAAGTTTCGAGCGTCAGCGTAAAAGAACGGCTGACCGTGTAATAATTCGTGCTGTTCGGCAAATGGATTTGCAGGCGTATAGTCACCTGTTTTTCAAAGAGCGGTGCGCTGACGGTATAACCGCTGTACTCGCCGTCGGTGTATTGAAAGATAAGATTGGTCTGCGTGTCGTCGGCAAACCAATTCAGTTTATAGGCGAAAATTTCGCTGCCGTCCGAATAATAATAGGTAGTGGGGAGGTAGAGCGTCTGGTTGACGCGGTTAATTTCTTCGACGTCGTGAATGACTTTCGCGGCGATTAGGGCGGAAGGTCCGATCAAAATGTTTTGATCGTAAACGAACGTTACGGTAGGATTGTTGATCTGAATGGTCGCGAGGGAATACAACGTCGCGGGGTCGTTGTCGAACGTCTGCCCGTTTGCGTTCTTCATACCCGTCAGCGTCAGAGATATTAAAGAATCCGTTACGGTCAGAGGATCGAAATCCGTGATTTTGTTGTTGGTCAGATCGAGCGTTTCTAGAGCGGGGAGATATCGAAGAGCCTCGATACTCGTAATCTGATTGTCCGCAAGATTCAGATATTGCAACGCATCCGAATAAGCGAAAGCGGAAATATCCGTGATCGCATTGTCGGAAAGGTCTAAATAATTCAATTGTGTAAGCGAAGAAAGACAGGCGATATCGGTGATCGACGAGGAGGCGAAAGAGAGCCCCTGCAAATTTACGAAATATTCTATTCCCTTTAAAGAGGAGAAGTTTACGCCCGAAAAGTCCAGATAGCGAAAAACGGTGCCGTTGACGGTAACCGATTTTGCATAAGAGGAACCGCGCGCGAGCACCTGGTTCCAATCCGCCTGCGCCTCGCCGCTGCTGATGATCCCGTCTTTGTTTGCGTCGAAACAGTCGCGGAGCATGGTATAAAGGGAATAATCCGAGATATGCGCGTCGCTGTTCTGAATAATTCCCTGTACGGTAAGCGTCAATTTATATTGCAGCGGCGCGGCCGTATCCGTCACGGCGTCGTAGTATAACTTATTCCCGTTATCGTCGGTATAGGGTGTTCCGTCGGCGTGCAGCGTATAGAGAGTAGACGTAAAGAAAACGGTCGTTTCGTCCAGCGTAGGAATGCGAGAGGGCAATATTTCTATATTCGCGCGGCGTTCGTACAGAGTTACGCTGTCGGGCAGCGGAGAAATTTCGCCTTGATACAGACTGTATTTTTCGCCTTCTTTGATGAAATAGGCAATTTGATCCTGTATGTCTTCGGCTCGAATGGGCACGTATTCATACGTTATAATGACAAATCCTTGCGCGGACTGTTCGGCTTCATAATCGACGAGCACCTGTACGCTCTTGCCGTCTGCGCGCGGCTGTAAAGCGCCGGGCGCGTAGAAATAATACGCATCGCCGTCGATATATGCGTTGTTCGAAAAGGAATTTTGCAGGCGGTAAGAAACGTCGTAACGCGTGACGTAAGCGAGTTCTCCGAGCACGCTGACCGCGGTCCGGAGGGTATGGCTCTTGCCGTCGGCATAGGTAAACGTAATTTCGATTTCCGCTTCGCCCGCATAGTTTTGCGGAATGGACGCGCGGCCGGCAATGGATACGGTCGCAAAATTCGCGTCGCTCGCGCTCGTCGCGACGGACAGATAGGACGACGCCGTATCCGAATGCAGCAACTTTACGGATACTCCCGAGATCTCGGCTTTCTGCCGATAAGTCCGCGAGATCGCGTCGTAAAAGTCGTAGAGGGTATCAATTCCCGAATTGTCCAGACCCTTTTGACGCAACACGATGGGCTCGTTCTCGTAACAGAGCGCGGTACGCTCTGACGCGGAAAGTATTTCCGCGTTTCTTTCGTAATAGAAAACTTCCGTTTGCGCGCCTTTTGATAATTTAATGTAGATTCCGACGCCTCTGTCGCGGAAAGTTTCTGCTTTGTCGATCAGTCCGCTTGAACCGTTCGGGCGGTACGTACCCAAAGAATTGAATAAAAATCCATCCATGGCGTCGTCCACGATCCATTCGATATGGCTCGCGGTTCTTGTATCGTAGGAACGCAGGAATACGGAAGAATCAATGCAGGCGGGCAGCGCCGTCATCAGATCGTCGGCGATCGATTTCAAACTGCTGCCCAAAACGTTGATGTAGCCGCCAAAAGTTTTGCCGTAACTGTTTTGATAGGATAGGGTGATCGAATAGGCGTAGCGCGAAGTCTTATGCGGGTCGGGCACGATGCCCGTGTACGACGTGCCGTCGGCGTTCGTGACTGTGCCGATCACGGAATCTTTGCCGTAAGAGACTGAAAATTCCTTATAATCCCGATAGAAGTTCAGCCCGTCGAAGAGCGCTGAGAGATCGTCTTCGTGATAATAGGGCTTTTCGTTATCTAGCGATTTCAGCCGCGTATCCAGAATAGATGAAAGGCTGCCGAATATACTTTCCGCATTTGTATCGTCGACGGGATAATCGATTTTCGCAACAAGGGCGTCGTCAATGAGATAACAGTCGTTTCCCGAAATTTTGTAACGCCCCGTGCCCGCAATGCCGCCGCCCGTCTTGCCGTTGATTATCCCGAGCCCCTCCGTTCCCGTCGAGTAGGAAATTTTCAGATCCGCATGGAGGGTGAGCGTGTGACCGTTCAGATCGATGCCGACTTTTCCTTTGGATACGAGCGCGGCGGCAACTTCGATATCGTCCGTCAAAACGATCGTCTTGTTTACGGAGTCCTGCCCGGTAAAATGATCGGCAAAAGTATCGTTGTCGGTCGCGAATACATAATCGGCGGAGGAGCCCGCGATATCGGCGGTCGCCTCGGCGCGCAGCGTAAAACCGCCGTTTTGGGCTATTTCGTCGTACTCTGCGGAGGTTTCGCCCGAGTAGACGAAACAAAAGGGCAAAGAATGGCTGTAATTGGTCACCATTTGACCGCCGAACGTATAGAAGGGGGCGCCGCCGTCATCCGTTTTGCCGATCTGATCGAGCATACAGATAAATTCGTAGCGAGCGCCGCGCAAAGCGTAAACCTCGATCGCCTGCGAAAGTTTTACGTCCGCGTCGGAGCCGTCCGTTTCGAGTTCGAAAGAAACGCGGTAATCGGCGACGACGCTGTCCGACCCCGTGACTTCCACTTGCACGTCTACTTCCTGCGAACGGTTTTTGTAAAGCCCCAATTCCGATTCGCCTATCTGATCGAGATAATTTTTTCCGTTTAGTTTGAATGAAATATTCGTGCCCTGAATATGAACGGGGTAGCCGCGATGAACGGATTGATTTAGAAATGCAAAAACCACGCCGACCGCCGAGAGGCAGCAGACGAGTAGCAGAACGATCAATGATTTAATTGAAGCGGTTAATTTTTTCATGGCACCAATATTATACGTTGCCGTTTTCAAACGACAATTTGATTTCGTGATTGAGAAAACAATTATAATTGAGCGCGCGATAGGTTCCGCTTTCAAAATGCGGAAGGACATCGGGGGGCAGTTGAATTTCAGGCGTAAAGCCGTTGGTTCCGAATTGTACGTAAAGAGTGAACTCCGTAGCGCTTGCAAGAACCGTCAACTCGGAATTGCGATAGATCTCGTTGTCGTTTTCCTTTATCAAGGGATATTTCTTTTCGTTTACGACGGCAACGAGTTGCATCGCGTCATGCAGAGAATTTTGAAGGGCGAATTCGTGTAAAAATCCGACTTGCGCGGAGAGCCGCTCGGTTTCGCTGAGAGAAGAAAGCGGCGCGGCCGCGTCGAAATTGCGCCAGTATTCCGCCGTGTTTCCGCTCGCGTCGGAAATAATTTCGCCTTTTTCGTAAACGCCGAAAAGAAGATCTTCTCTTGCGGCAAAAAACGCATTAAAATTGTCATCCCTTGCGTCTGCGGCAAGTTTAACGCCGAAATTTTTGATGTCGTCCGTAATTTTCAGTCCGACTGTCAACGTTCCTTCGGGATAAAGAATGATTTTTTCGTCGGGTTTCGCGCCGTTGATGCTGGTAATCGTTACGCCGTTGCTGTCGTCGCCTGTAACGCCGAAGTCAAGACCGTCCGTGCCCACGGAATCGGACGTGGTGAACCAGGCAAAAACCGCGCCGAAAACCAGGCACAGGCTGACGAAAAGAGCCGCCGCCGCGAAAATCAGTTTTTTTGTACTGCCTTTGATCATAGACGTATTCCCGAATCCCAATAAATAAAAAAGCCATGAAACGAAAAAGTGCTTCATGGCAACCGGCTGTCTTATCCTTTTTTTCGAAGACGTAGACCCATAGCTTTGCGTCCTCGGGTTTCCCGCGAGTTTGCTTTTACATTATAATTTGATATCATCATAGCATATTCAATAAAAAAAGTCAATGCTTTCGGAAAATAATTGTCGTGCAAAGTCAACTTAATCTATGGATTTGAGAGAAGATGTCATATCTACGGCGCGGATCTTATGTGACAAAAGCAGATCGACTAAACCGATAAACACGAGTACGACGGCGGCAGATAAAACGAATGACCACCATTTTATATCCGCCAACGATCCGTAATCGAGGTAAGCGAATACGAAACCGACGAGCGCGCAGCCGAGAGGAATTCCTAAAAGGGCGCCGATGAACGCCATGATAAATATTTCGCGGTAGATATAACCCGTCACCTCGCCGTCGCGATAACCGAGCACTTTCAGTGTGGCGATCTCCCGTTTGCGTTCGCCGATGTTCATATTCGTGAGATTGTAAATGACGAATACGCACAATAATAGGGCAAAAGCGATGATAAATGCGGAAATCATTGCGATTGAACCGTTGCCTTTTGATACGTTCAAAAGGGAAAAACCTGCAAAGACCAGCGCGGTAGATCCTGCAACGCATACGACGGTCATTATAAAATGCGCTTTGTAGCGGAAAGAGCGATGCCCAAAGACCGGAAACGGGGTGAAGGTGCTCGCAAGAGCGGGCATAAACAACTCGCCGGAAAAAGCGGGGAATATAGCGTGAGGAAGTAAAAAAATTCCGACGAGCAGCCCGACGATAGATGAAATCAAGCACGAAAGCACGGAAAAAGCCGCGTATTTGAATACGATTTTTCCATCGCCGTAACCTGCATCACGCTTTACGCCGTATGGAGTCCCGTACAAAATTAACGATATCTCAATCCTACGAAAAAGAGAAACCGTAACGGTTTCTCTTTTCGTATAGATAAGATTAAGGTTGCATTCTTCGTTTGATTGACTTTTTCGGACTGTTGATATAAAATAAAAAGACAAGAGTCATAAAAAGTTTGCATTTTCTTGTATAAAAAAACTCTCAAACCACAAATTATCGTGATTTGAGAGCCGTGGCAGGGGAGACGCGATTCGAACACGCAACCTACGGTTTTGGAGACCGCTACTCTACCATTGAGCCACTCCCCTAAAAGCCTTCTAATTATATAACATAATTTCATTTTAGTCAAACAATTTTCGCATTATAAAAGGAGTTTTGTATGAAAAAACAGTTTAAACTCGGCGTGATCGGCGGCGGCTTTATGGCACAGGCTATTCTGAAGGGCGCTATTCTGTCCGATTTTTTGCGTGCCAGAAAAGTCCTTGTCGCGGACGTGTCGCAAAAAGCGCTCGATAGTTTGGAATATCTCGACGTAAACACGACCACCGATTGCAGAGACGTAGCGGAGAACTGCGAATATGTACTGTTTGCGGTCAAACCGCAGAATTTCTTGGACGTTGCGAAGTCTTTGCACGGGATTCCCGTCGAAAAGGTGATCAGCATTATGGCGGGCGTGAAAAAAGATAAGATCCGCGACGCGCTGTTCGGCAGCGGTATCCGCATCGCGCGCGCAATGCCTAACCTTCCCTGTTCGGTGGGCGAGGGCATGACCGCGCTCGACCTTTCCGAATTTTCATCTTCTGCCGACGACTGCGAGTTTATCAGTTCGATTTTCAATAATATCGGCAATCTGCTTTTGATCAAAGAGGATAAACTCAACGCGGTGACGGGCATCAGCGGAAGCGGCCCCGCTTACGTGTATCTCTTCATCGAAGGACTCGTAAAGGCCGGAATCAGGCAGGGGCTGACGGAAGACGAAGCGAAAACGCTGGCGGTTTCCACCGTGGCGGGCGGCGCGGAAATGGTCGCGCATTCGCAGGATAAGACGCTGCGTGAGTTGGTTTCGGCGGTATGCAGTAAAGGCGGTACTACGATACAGGCGGTCGAATCTTTTGAAAAAGACGATCTGGAAGGAGTGATCGACCGCGCCGTTTCCGCTTGCGTCAGACGCGCGGAGGAATTGTCCGAGTAGTCTATGAAACAAGTGGAACTTTATACGGACGGCGCCTGTTCGGGTAATCCCGGAGCGGGCGGATACGGAGCCATCCTTATTTACAAAGGGCTGGAAAAAGAAATCAGCGGGGGCGAACCTCTTACGACCAACAACCGCATGGAAATTTATGCGGTGATCGCGGGATTGGAGTGTCTGAAAGAAAAGTGCCGCGTCAACATATACAGCGATTCGGCTTATACGGTGAACGCCTTTACGCAAAATTGGCTGGAAGGCTGGATCCGCAACGGCTGGCGCAAGGCGGACGGCAAAGAAGTCGCCAACAGCGATCTGTGGCAAAGACTGTACGATCTGACCGAATCGCATGAAGTACGGTTTATCAAAGTCAAGGGACACGCCGACAACGCATATAATAACCGCTGCGACGAACTGGCGCGTGCGGCGATCAAAAATTTACAAATATAACGAAAAATTAATTATATCTTATCGTTTTATTTAATATTCTTTGTTAATATTATATATAATAAGGTATATGGAGCATTTAACGGCTATCGTGAATAAAAAAGCGAAAAAATGGATTACAACCGCGTCGATCGTACTTTTCGGCGCAATTTCGATCGTCTTTACGATTCTGTGCATGCGCTATTTCAAAAGCGGCGTGCTCTACAAATACAATACCGTGATCACGTCTTCTCTGGTTGCAGCGGAAGTGATCTGTACGGGGCTTTGTTTTGCCTTTTTTCTGACGAATAAAGAGGCCGTGTATAAACTTCTGCTCACGGCGCTGGGGCTTGCCGCCGTATTCCTGCTCGGGGTGTATATATTGCAGGTCACGGGCGTGTTGGATAAGATCGACAGTGTGGACGATCTGCGGCTATGGATCGAACAGACGGGCGTCTGGGCGCCTATTTGTTTTATCGTGATCCAGTTTTTACAGGTCGTCGTCCTACCCATTCCCTCCGTGGTCACCGTGGGGGCGGGCGTGGCTCTGTTCGGGCCGCTCGAATGTATCATTTACAGTTATATCGGCATCGTTCTCGGCTCGCTGGTCGGTTTCTTTATCGGCAAAGTTCTCGGTTATCGCGCCGCCGCATGGCTCGTGGGAAAAGAGACGCTCGATTCGTGGCTTTTGAAGATCAAGGGTAAGGATAAGGCGGTGCTCACCGCAATGTTCCTTCTTCCAATGTTTCCCGATGACGTTCTGTGTTTCGTCGCGGGGCTTTCCACGATGACATGGCCTTTTTTTATCATCATGATACTGATCACAAGGGCATTGGGAATCGTGATGACGAGTTATTCGCTCAACGGCAGTATTATTCCGTACAATACCTGGTGGGGTCTTTTATCGTGGGCGATTATAGGCGTCGCAGTGATCGTTTTGTTTATCTTCCTGTATAAGAAAGGAGATAAGATCGAGCGTTGGTTTCTCAATAAATTCGATTCGTTGCGCAAACGCAAAAAAGGCGAGAAGATCGTAGGTGAAATCGAAGAAGAAAAACTTCCTTCCGAAAAAAAATCCGCGGGCGAGTCCAAGATCGTGGGCGACGTGCCGCACAAACATGACGAATAGAAATAAAAAAAGACGCTTTTTCAAAGCGTCTTTTTTATTATTTCGTTCCGAATATTCGGTCGCCCGCGTCGCCGAATGCGGTCATGATATAACCCTTTTCGTTAAGCGGCGCATCCGCGTAATGCGCGATATAAATTTTTACATCGGGATGAGCCTCTGCGACTTTTTTCACCCCCTGAGGAGAGGCGATCAGCGAAAGCAATTTTATGCGCGTATATCCGCGCTGTTTGATAAAGTCGATCGCCGCCGCTGCGCTGCCGCCCGTGGCGAGCGCGGGATCCACGACGATAACTTGCCCGTCCTGCGCATCCTTGGGGAGTTTGCAGTAGTATTCCACGGGGCGGAGCGTCTCTTCGTCCCTGTACAGTCCGATATGTCCGACGCGCGCCTTTGGGAAGAGTTCCGTTAAACCGTCCACCATACCGAGTCCCGCACGGAGAATGGGAACGATGGTTATTTTTTCGGTCACGATCTTGGATTTGAATTTCGAAAGGGGGGCCTGGATTTCGATTTCTTCCGTGGGAAGGTCGCGGAACGCCTCATATCCCATCAGCATCGCGATTTCGCTCACGATTTCTCTGAATTCCTTGGTCCCGGTCGTTACGTCGCAAAGATGAGTGATTTTATGCGCGATGAGCGGGTGGTCGAAAATCGTTACGTTCTTCAAAAAGTTTTCCATAGAGATTTATCCTTTCAGTATTTTTAAACAGTTTACACCATTTTTCTTTTCTTGACAAGCCGTTGACCGAAATTAGCGCAAAAAATTTCAGGCCGAGAAATTTTCTCGGCCTGTTCTCTTATTCTTGTTCTTCAAATTCGCTGAGCATTTCCTCGTCGCCTATGCTTTCTGACAACAGATCTCCCGAAGGATTCTGATCATTATGGTTACCGATGTGAACGAGCAGATTGGTGAGAAGCCCGACGATGAGCGCGGTTGCGAGCGCCGTGATCTGAAAGAGGGGGCCGCCGGTCAGTTTGTTGAAACCGAAATCGAGGGTCAAGCCGCCTATTCCGATAACGAGGATCGCGCTGACGACGAAGAGATTTTTACTGTCGTTGAGATCCACCTGTTTGAGCATTTGCAAGCCGCTGACCGCAATAAACCCGTACAAGGCGATGCAGGCGCCGCCCATGACGCATTTGGGGATGGAATTGATAACGGTCACGAACGGGGTAAAGAAAGAGAGCAGCACGCAGCCGATCGCCGCATAGAGAATGGTCACGATCGAGGCGTTTTTGGTGATCGCCACACAGCCGATGGATTCGCCGTAGGTGGTGTTCGCCGCGCCGCCGAAGAATCCGCCCACGATGGAGCCGATGCCGTCGCCGAGGAGAGTCTTGTCCAAACCGGGATTGGTGATCAGATCCCTGTCCACGATAGAGGAAAGATTTTTATGATCGGCGATATGCTGCGCCAATTCCACGATACCGATGGGAATAAAGATAAGCGCGATATTCGCGACCGCAACGCCGTCGATGGGATATTCGCCGCCCGACTGGATCGCTTTTAAGAAAGTGAATTTAGGATAATCGAAAATACTCGTGAACCTGAAATCGCCGAACGTGTCGATAAAGGGCTGGAAATTCAGAAGTTGCATATATTCTACGTTCGCGATCTTGCCGATGACCGTAAATATCAGAGCGAGAAGATATCCGGCGCCGATTCCTATGATAAAAGGGATCAGTTTCATCGTCTTACCGCCTTTTACCGAGGCAAGAACGATCACAAGGAAAGTGACGAGGCCGCAGAGAATAGAAAGCAGATTGTAAGTCGTCCCGCCGTTCGTGGATACCCAACTCGTCGCCGTACCCGACAGGCTGAGACCGATGAGCGCGACGATAGGTCCGATGATGACTGCGGGCAGGAGTTTATTGACCCAGCCGGAACCGACCGCTTTAACGATGAGCGCGATGGCTACATAAACCAATCCCGCGAAACAAATTCCGATGATGACGCCCCAATAGCCGTAATTCTGTCCGATGACCGCTTCGTACGCGCCGAGGAAGGTGAATGAACTTCCCAAAAACACAGGGCTTTTTCTTTTTGTAAAGAGAAGATATACGATCGTTCCGATACCTGCGCCGAACAGCGCGGCAGCGGGGTCAAAGACGAGCGAAGCGCCGTCGTGCGTCTTCATTCCCGACATCAGCATGGGGACGAGCAGGGTAGCCGCCATGATGGCGATCATTTGCTGAAAAGCGAACAGAAGAGATTTGCCTATGGGCGGTTTGGCTTCAATGCCGTAAATAAGTTTCATATCCTTCTCCTTGGCGTATAAAATTGCAAATAAAAAACCTTGCCGAAGACAGAGTACGGCAAGGCATAATAATACGGTCGTTTTAATTCAAATCTTGCCGATATCTCTGTATCGTAATTAAAGATTTTCTATTTATTTTAGGATAGCATATTTTTTCGACATTGTCAAAACTTTTTCGACATTTCGTTGCTTTTTTTTTTGAAATCGTTTACAATAAATAAAATCATAAATTCGGAGAGTCGAAATGAAGATTTTGGTCAGTAAATGCCTGCTGGGCGAGAACTGCCGCTATTGCGGCGATAACTGTAAAAACGAGCGCGTTTTGGCGTTGAAAGCCCGATATACTCTCGTCGGCGTGTGTCCCGAACAGGACGGAGGATTGCCGACGCCCCGTCAGCCCGCGGAACGCCTCGGAGAAAAGGTGATCGCCAGGGACGGCAGGGACGTGACGCGCGAATACGAGGCGGGCGCGCAAGCGGCTCTTGCTACTGCGCTGCGGGAAGGCGCGGCGTTCGCCGTTTTGAAAGCGAAAAGTCCTTCCTGCGGGAAAGGCGTGATCTACGACGGTTCGTTTACGGGCGCGAAGGTGAGCGGCAACGGAGTGACCGCGCAACTTTTGCTTGACAACGGTATACCCGTCTACACGGAAGACGAAATAGAAAATATATAAAAAGCGGGAACTGCCCCGCTTTTTTATTTGACAAAATAATCGTGATAAGATATAATGATGATATCAAAATGATATCGAAAACAGGAGGGTATTATGGAAAAACAGATCGATGAAAAAGTTTTGCAGGCAAAGAGCGGTTGGCTGATGCTTTTCATCAGCCTGATCATGGTCGCAGGCGGCATCGCGTTGTTCGCGTTCGGCGTGCAGAGAGAGGGCGCGGTCAGCGTCGTCCTTGCAATCGGCGGCGCGATTCTTGTCGTACTGGCGCTCGTTTTTATCAACGGCATGAAAGTCGTGGGGCCCAACGAGGCTCTCGTTCTGACCTTGTTCGGCAAATACTACGGGACCTTGAAACACGAAGGTTTTTTCTGGATCAATCCCTTTTGTTCCGCGGTCAACCCCGCGGCGGGACAGATCACCGTGGGCGGCAAAAAATTATCGCTGAAAGCGATGACGTTGAATAACGACAAACAAAAAGTCAACGACGAAGAGGGAAACCCCATCGAGATCGGCGTGGTCGTTATCTGGAAAATCACGAACACCGCCCGTGCGGTATTCTGCGTGGATAATTACGTATCTTATATTTCCACGCAGTGCGACGCGGCGATCCGTCAGGTCGCGCGCCAATATCCTTACGACGTGGCGTCGGACGGGGATGAAAAGTCGCTTCGCGGCTCTTCGCAGGAGATCGCGGAGATTCTGAAAAAAGAATTGCAGGGACGCGTGGAAATGGCGGGCATCGAGATCATGGAAGCGCGCATCGCGCACCTTGCGTATGCGCCCGAGATCGCGGCTGCCATGTTGCAGCGCCAGCAGGCGTCGGCGATCATAGCCGCGCGCCAGAAGATCGTGGACGGCGCGGTGGGAATGGTAGAAATGGCGCTCCGCAAACTCAGCGAAAACGGCGTCGTGGAATTGGACGAAGAAAGAAAGGCCGCCATGGTTTCCAATCTTTTGGTCGTGCTCTGCGGAAATAAGGACGCCCAGCCCATCGTGAACAGCGGTTCTATTTACTAAATCGGGGCCTAATAGAGATGGAGGAGAACAAAAACGCAAAAAAACAAATACCGCTGCGGATCTCCGCGCAGTTATACGATGAGTTGTCGCGCTGGGCCGACGACGAATATCGTTCGATCAACGGGCAGATCGAGTATTTGTTGCACGAGTGCGTGAAAACCCGAAGAAAGAAAAACATATCCGACGAATAAAGAGAGCGCACGGCATTTAGCCGTGCGTTTTCCGTTGAAAATGTTTGTGATATGTAAATTTTTATGTTATAATGGGATCTGATAAAAATTTCGAGGGCAGATATGTTACAGGTAACCAACGTAAGTTTGCAATACGGCAGTAAAAAATTATTCGAAGACGTCAATATAAAGTTCACCAAAGGGAATTGTTACGGCATCATCGGCGCCAACGGCGCGGGAAAATCCACGTTTTTGAAGGTGCTTTCGGGCGAGATTGAACCCAATAAGGGCGAGGTCAGTCTGGATAAAAACGAAAGGATGTCCGTTCTGATGCAGAACCAGAACGCGTTCGACACGCAGACCGTGGTCCGTACCGTCATGCTCGGACACAAGCGGCTGGTCGAGATCATGGACGAAAAGGACGCGCTCTATTCGAAAGCGGATTTTTCGGAAGAAGACGGCTTGCGCGCTTCCGAACTGGAAAGCGAATTTGCCGAACTGAACGGCTGGGAGGCCGAGAGCGAGGCGGAAATGCTTCTCAACGAGTTGGATATTCCGAACGAAGATCACTATGTTTTGATGGGAGAACTGGACGCGAAAAAGAAAGTAAAAGTACTTTTGGCGCAAGCGCTGTTCGGAAATCCCGACCTTCTTTTGTTGGACGAGCCGACAAACAATTTGGATATCAAGACGGTGCGCTGGCTGGAAAATTATTTGATGGAGTTCGAAAACACCATCATCATCGTTTCGCACAACCGCCATTTTCTCAATAAAGTCTGTACGCACATCTGCGACGTCGACTACGGCAAGATCAACCTGTTCCTCGGCAACTACGATTTCTGGTATCAGACTAGCCAGCTGATCTCCCGCCAGATGCGCGACCAGAATAAAAAGATGGAACAGCGCGCCAAAGAGTTGCAGGATTTTATCGCCCGTTTCGCGGCGAACGCCTCCAAATCCAAGCAGGCGACTTCGCGTAAAAAAGAACTGGAAAAACTTACGCTCAACGATATTAAACCTTCTCTCCGCAAATATCCTTTTATTGATTTCAAATTCGAACGCGAGATCGGCAACGATATTCTGATGGTCGAAGGTCTGACCAAACAAGGCTATTTTGAAGACGTGAGTTTCATCGTGCAGAAAAACGACAAGATCGGTTTTATCAGCGATAAGTCTACGACGGTCACCATGTTGTTCGACGTTCTCACCGGCAAAGTGCAGCCCGACGAGGGCACGATACGCTGGGGAAAGACGATCAGCCTATCCGTGCTGCCGCAGAATAACAACGAGTTTTTCGACGGTTGCGATCTGACGTTGGTGGAATGGCTCAGCCAGTATTCCAACGACAATTACGAAGAATATCTGCGCGGCTGGCTGGGCAGAATGTTATTTTCGGGCGAAGAGGCGCTCAAAAAAGCAAAAGTGCTTTCGGGCGGTGAAAAGGTGCGCTGTATGCTGGCCAAAATGATGCTCGAAGGCAGCAATTTTTTGATTCTGGACGAGCCGACCAACCATCTCGACCTCGAATCCATTACCTCGCTCAATAACGGAATGAATAACTTTAAAGGCTGCATGCTCTTTACTTCGCATGACCAGGAATTGATGAATACGGTCGCAAACCGTATCATTGAAATCAACGGTACCAAAACTTATGATAAGAATATCACGTATGACGAATATTTGGATTCGCTCAACGGATAGAGGAGGATTATGTACCCTTACGATTTTTTATTCGACGGGTTCAACCTGTACGTGCTCTTTATCACGCTCGGCGTGATCGCGGCGCTTGTGGTTTTCCGCATTCTTGCCGACAAAAATAAGTTCCCTGCGGGATTGCAGAATCTCGTTTTGATCGGCGCGGTGATCTCCGTCGTCGTAGGGTACTGTTTTGCCGTGCTGTTTCAAGGAGTTTATAACGCTTTCGAAACGGGAAAGTTCGTGATAAACGGGAGTACCGGCGCGACTTTCTACGGCGGACTGATCGGCGGGGCGGGCATCATGCTGCTCATTTATTTTTTGGGCGGCAAACTTATCCTCAAAAACGACGACAATAAAAAATATTTTTCTATGTTTTTGCAGATCGGCGTTTGCTGTGTTGCCGTCGCGCACGGATTCGGCCGCATCGGCTGCCTCACTGCGGGGTGCTGCCACGGGCACGAAACGGATGCCTGGTACGGGATCAATCAGTATATGTATACGGATGCGGGCGGCCACGAAGTCTGGAAGAAAGTCGTGCCTTTGCAATTATTTGAAGCGCTGTTTTTGTTTGCGCTCGGCGCGCTCATGTTCTATTTGGCTTGGAAAGGGAAAAAGTATAATTTCCCCGTCTATACGATCGGCTACGGCGTATGGCGTTTCATCATCGAATTTTTCCGCGCGGACGACCGCGGCGAAACGCTCTTTAAACTGCTTACGCCTTCGCAGTTGACCGCGCTCATCCTCATTTTGGCAGGGATCGCGTATCTGCTTGTACCCGTAATCCGAAAGAAAATAAAGAAAACGTAAGTTGTCCTGTTTTTCGACGGAAATTGTTATTTTTTTGAGTATATGCCATTTTTCGACATATACTTTACAATTTCGTCATAAGTTGTATAAATTATTTTTTATTATTTTACAAAAAACACTTCACTTTTACAAAACTTTGAGTTATAATATGTAAGGTTCGTTCGTGACCGAGAATAATATATTAAAAGTGGAGGAGTAGAATATGTTGCACGCCAATGTTGCCATTTTGGAAAGCAACGAGCAATTTGCACAAGAACTCAAACAGTTCTTTGCAGAAAACACCGATTTGAACGTTTGTGGGGTTAGTGATGATGGGATCGCGGGAGTGGACATGATTCAAAACACCAATCCCGATGTTATTCTTTTAAGCCTGATCTTGAAAGGGATCGACGGCTTTACCGTGTTGGACAAACTGCGCGAAAGCGGCAAAAAGTACAGCGTGATCGTCATGGGGAATTTTGCGAACGAAGAGATCGTATCGACTGCGATGAGCAAGGGTGCGAAATACTATCTGATCAAACCCTTTGCGCCCGAAGTCGCTGCGGCGCGGATCATGGAACTTTTAAAAAATGATTATTCTGCGGCGGGTAAAAATATTTCTATCCGGGAAAAGAAAAGCACCGCGTCGTTGGACGAGAAGATCAGCAATATTTTTATCTCTATCGGCATTCCTCCGCATATCAAGGGATATAATTATCTGCGAGAAGGCATCAAGTATGCGGTCGCAGAGCCCAATATCATCAATAACGTGACCAAAGAATTGTACCCGAAAATCGCAAACCATTTCGACACAACGCCCAGTAAAGTAGAACGCGCTATCCGCCATGCGATTGAAGTGGCCTGGAACCGCGGCAGGATTGATGCGATCAACGCGATATTCGGCGTCCGCGTCTATATCGGAACGGAAAAACCCACCAACAGCGAATTTATCGCACTCGTAGCGGATAAACTGATTTTGGAAGGAATCGTGAACGCTTGATTTTGAAAAGAAAAGGAGGTTGACCCAACCTCCTTTTTCTTATAAAAACGAGATAAAATTGCTTGCATTTTTTTTTAATTTATTATATAATCATACCGTTGATTTCAATTCACGCCGCTGTGGTGAAATTGGCAGACGCGCTGGACTCAAAATCCAGTGGTAGCGATACCGTGTCGGTTCGAGTCCGACCAGCGGCACCATAGATTTAAACAAGATACCCTTGCGGGTTATAACCGCAAGGGTATCTTGTTTTTAATTTTCCCAAATTATATAGTTTGCTTGAGGGCTGGCGATTGCATTTAAATTCGCCTTGTGATATAATATCGGTATAAATCAATCGGGAGGCCTATTTTTATATGGAGAAAGTAACCTGGCGTGCGGTCATTAAAGAGGGCATGGTGAAAGAATATATAAAACGCCATGACGAGATCTGGCCTGAGATGGTCGAAACTCTGAAAGCGGCGGGTATCTGCAATTATACCATTTGGCTGGACGGAAATAGTTTGTTCGGGTATTACGAATGCGAAAAAGGGGCAAAATACGCCCTGGATTATCAGGCGGAAAGCGAAGTTGTCAAACGTTGGAATATTTCCATGGATCCGATCATGTCCATGTTCGACTGTAAACCGCAAAAGGTATTCGAACTGAAATAAAAGTGTGACGAATATTTTTATTCGCTCATAGTATGGTAAAAGATTTGACGGTTTTGTATTTCGGTGCTACAATACAGTTAATTTAAGGAGGTTGCAAATTATGGATGAAAATGATAATCGCAACGAACAGGAAACAAAGAACGAAGACCGGAACGAGAAGAACGCGCAGGCTCCTGCTTCCGACGACAAAACGGCGTATAAGTTGATTTGCGCGCTCGGGTATGTGCCTTGCGGGTTATTATTCTTTTTGCCGCTGATCGTTTATTCCAACGACGAATTTGCAAAATACCATGCGAATCAGGCGCTTGTTTTATTTCTCACGGCCGTGATCGGAGAGGTGGTGCTCGGCGTTTTGAGCGTGATCCCGTTTTTATCTGTAGTGATGTACGTTCTAACTTCGGTGTATGGCGTCTTGATGCTGGTTTTATGTATCCTCGGCATCTTAAATGTCGTTCGCGAAGAAAAGAATCCTTTACCCGTCATAGGCAAGATCAATTTGCTTAAATAGTAAACGAGCCCCCGAAAATACTCGGGGGCTCTTTATTTGCAATCAGGCTATTGCAATTTATCGGGATTTGTGGTAAAATTTTTGCAATACGTAAAAGAGGTATTTATGGAAAAATTAGTCCTGATCGACGGTAACAGCCTGATCAACCGCGCATTCTATGCCACAAAACTTTTGACGACGCGGGAAGGCGTGCCCACCAACGGTGTTTTCGGGTTTACGAAACTGCTTTTAAAAATTATTTCGGACATCAAGCCTGCATATATGGTGGTCGCTTTCGATCTGAAAGCGCCGACTTTTCGGCATAAAATGTTCGAGAATTACAAGGGCACCCGCAAACCCATGCCCGACGAACTTGCCGCGCAGATGCCCATTATGAAATCTTTGCTGTCCGCCTTAAATATCCGTATGTGCGAAAAGGAAGGATACGAAGCGGACGATCTGATCGGGACGCTTTCCAGAAAATTCGAAGACAGGGTACACAGCATCATCATTACCGGCGACCGCGATTCTTATCAACTCGTCAATTCGCGCACGGACGTCTATATTACCAAGACGGGCGTGAGCGAACTGTTGAAACTAACGGAAAAAAATTTCAAGGAACTGATCGGTTACGAACCTCGGCAGGTCGTGGATATCAAGGCGCTGATGGGCGACAGTTCGGATAATATT
The DNA here is from genome assembly GCF_004134775.1 of Candidatus Borkfalkia ceftriaxoniphila. NCBI lineage: Bacteria > Bacillati > Bacillota > Clostridia > Christensenellales > Christensenellaceae > Candidatus Borkfalkia > Candidatus Borkfalkia ceftriaxoniphila. The sequence goes on along the minus strand of NZ_SDOZ01000005.1, from coordinate 139,364 downwards.
CCGGGCGTTGCGGGCATCGGGGAAAAGACCGCGATCTCGCTTATTCAGCAGTACGATAATCTCGATAATATTTTTGCGCATGCGGCGGAAAACAGGCCCGCCGTACAGAGCAAACTGGAATCGGGCAGGGAGATGGCGTATCTTTCGCAAACGCTTGCGCGCATCGACACGGATGCGGATATTTCCGTAGATCTCGAAGATTGCAGGATTTGTCTGCCGTTTCCCGCCGAAGCGAAAGAGATTTGTTTCCGTCTGGAATTTTCCTCTATCATGCGCATGGATATTTTTGCCGAAGGGGAGGTCTGCTCCGCGGAAAAATCCGAATGCAAAAGAGCGGAGGTCGTCCGCATTCATGACTCCGCGGCATTCATCGAAAGCGTTATGCGGGAACCCGAGATCGCGGTCTATTCGAACGGCGTAAGTTTTGCTTTTTACTTCGGAGGCATCGAATATACCGCGCGCATAAAAGCCAATCTTCTGGACGACGGGCTGGACGAAACCGAAATCGTAGAAATTTTAAAGGTCATATGCGGCGAACGGGAACGCCGTTTATTTTTATACGGAAAGAAGAATATGCAGCACCGCTTGCGGCAATACGGCATAGATCTTCTTTGCCGCGCGGAGGATGTTTCTATTTTGAAATATCTGACCGACTATACGGGTAAGGACGACGATCTGTCCCTTGCCGAACAATCGTACGGCTTGCCGCCCGAAACGCATGCGCAGAATATTTTTTTGTTGCATGACATTTTTTACGCGAATCTCGAAAAAGACGGCTTGATCTCGCTGTACCGCGACGTGGAACTCCCTTTGAGCGACGTTTTGTTCGATATGGAAGTTGCGGGCGTGAAAGTGGACGTGGGCACTTCCGCGGTTTTCGAGAAAAAGTATCGTGAAGAGGCGGAAAAAATCACCGAAGATATCTATGAGCAGGCAGGCGAAAAATTCAATCTGAACTCGCCTGCGCAGTTGGGGAAAGTTTTATTCGACGATCTGCAGATCCCTTCGCCCAAAAAGAGCAAGGGCGGCAAGTATTCCACGAGCGCGGATATTTTGGAAAAATTGGCGGACGAGCATGCGATCGTCCGTGATATTCTCCGTTACAGGCGGATCCAGAAATTGCTTTCCACCTATATCGACGGTTTTCGTCCGCTCATTCATGCTGCAACGCAGCGCGTCCATACAAATTACAACCAGATACAGACTTCCACGGGAAGGCTGTCGAGCACCAATCCGAACTTGCAGAATATTCCCGTAAGGGACGAAGAGGGGCGCGAACTCCGCAAACTTTTCCTTGCGTCGGACGGCGAACATATTTTACTGGATGCCGACTATTCTCAGATAGAACTGCGCCTTCTCGCGCATTTCTCGGGTTGCAAAGAACTGATCGAAGCCTATAACCGCGGCGACGATATCCATGCCCTGACCGCATCGCAGGTATTCGATGTGCCGCTGGAAACGGTCGATTCGCATATGCGTCGGAGCGCGAAAGCGGTGAATTTCGGCATTATATACGGTATCAGCGATTTCGGGCTGGCGAAGAATCTCGGCATTTCGCCCAAACGTGCGGGAGAGTATATCAAAAAATATTTCGAAACGTATTCCGACGTGAAGAATTATATGGATACCAACGTCGCTTTCGCCAAAGAACACGGCTATGTTACGACGATTTTGGGGCGCAAACGCGTGATCAACGAGATCAAATCGGCCAATTTCAATATCCGTTCGTTCGGTGAGCGGGCGGCGATGAATATGCCGTTGCAAGGCAGCAGCGCCGACATCATCAAAGTGGCGATGATCCGCATTTATGACCGTCTGAAGCGGGAAGGGCTGCGCTCTAAACTCATTATGCAGGTGCACGACGAACTGGTCATCGATGCGCTGATTTCCGAAAAAGAGAAAGTCGCGGAAATTTTGAAATACGAAATGGAGCATGCCGCCGAACTGCGCGTCCCGTTGGTCGCGGAAGTGCACGAAGGGAAAAACTGGTATGAGGCAAAATAAAAAAATCGCGATCACGGGCGGGATCGGGAGCGGAAAATCCACCGTCGCGCGGCTCATCGCCGAGCGGGGATACGATGTCTTTTCCTGCGATCTGATCGCGCATGAGATCTATGAAGAGCCGAATGTTGTCCGTGAGATACTGCGCGAGTTTCCCGACTGCGCGACAAACGGTTTGCCCGACCGTAAAAAATTGTCCGCCGCCGTCTTTCGCGAGAAAGAACGTCTGCGGGCGTTGGAAAAGATCACGCATCCCGCCATCATGCGCAAATTATATGCGCGCATGGAAAAAGCCTTGTCCGATCCTGTGTTTGCGGAAGTGCCGCTTCTGTTTGAGGGCGGCTATCAAAAGGACTTCGACGGTGTGATCGTCGTGCTGCGGGAAAAAAACGCGCGTATCGGCGCAGTCGCCGTACGGGACGGGCTTTCGGAAGAAGAAGTCGAACGCAGAATAAAAAATCAGTTCGATTATGAAAATAAATCTATTTTTGAGCATACTGTACTATATAACGACGGAGATCTCGCCAAACTGCGGGAAAAGGTTGGTAGTGTGCTTGAAAAATTCGAAAACAAATAGAAGAGTGTGGATCGTCTGGATCAGTTTGTCCTGTGCCGTCGTATTGGCGGCGAGTACGGCGCTCGCGTTCTACTTTTTATATTTGCCGAAAAAATATTCGCAGTTCGTGGAACGATACGCTGCCGAGTGCGGTTTGGATAGCGATCTCGTATATGCCGTCATTCGTTGCGAGAGCGGTTTCGACGAAGACGCGATGAGTCGCTCGGGCGCGATCGGGCTCATGCAGTTGCGGCCCGAAACGGCAAATTATATATCTCGTCTGGCAGGGAAAGAGCACGCTCCGGATCTGTACGACGCGGAGAGCAATATCCGTACGGGCGTTCTGTATCTCGTATATCTCAGGCAGCGCTTTTCCACGCTTTCGGAAATCCTTGCTGCTTACAATGCCGGGGAGGGGCGCGTGAACGCATGGCTTTGCGACCCCCGATACAGCGACAACGGCGAAACGCTGACGGATATTCCTTTTCAGGAAACAAGGCAATACGTAAAGCGGGTTAAAAAATTTTATAATTACTATAAATTCTTTTATTTTTAACTTGACTTTTCTCTGCGGATAAGGTATAATAAATACTGCTTGTGAGGATGGCGGAATTGGCAGACGCGTACGTTTGAGGGGCGTATGGAGAAATCCGTGTGGGTTCAAGTCCCATTCTTCACACCAAACAGTAAAACCACGATATATAGTATGTTTTTAAGACTTTAAAAACGCTATATGTTGTGGTTTTTTGTTTTCAGGCACAATTCAGGCAATAAAGTGAAATTTCTTGACTTAGACCGATGATTGTTTTATACTGGTGCTTATGATAAATATCCAAAAATTGTCGCGCGCCTTCGAGGCGAAAACGCTACCTATGCGGAAAGTGCTGTGATCGGCGCTTTCCCTTGACAGATCGTCGCGATTACTATATACTGATACGGTATTTCATTCTATGGATACGATTCGAGGAGTTTGCATGATATACGAAAAAATTCAAAAGATACAGTCACAACCCGTCATGGAGAAGATTCTGCGTTTTTTTGACGGTAATCTTTATCCTTTGATCTACGCGGCGTTGGCGCTTATATGCTCGTTTACAGGGTTGGAAGTGGCTTTTTTTGTTTTGACGGCGATCGTCGTCGTTTTCACGGCGATTTTCAGCAAAGATTCAAAACCGCTGATCGCGCCGCTCGTGCTCGTCGTTTACAGCGTGAGCCAGAAACATACGCCGCAATACCCGTATAACTCCGATTATCTGTATCGCACCTCCGTCTTGGCGACAATGGGCGTTTTATTGGCTTTCATTGCGGCGGCGTTCGTGTTCCGAATGATCGTTTATAAAGGACAGAAAAATATTTTCAAGAGCAAAGCGATCGCCCTTTGGGGCACGATCGCTTTCGGCGCGGCGCTCGTTCTAAACGGCATTTTTTATAAAGGTTATCATTATTACGATTTGCTGTTAGGGATCGCGTTGGCGGTATCCTTCGTCTTTTTCTATATCTATTTTTATAATACGCTGGAATGGAACAAGGAAACGGGCATTTACGTCGCGAAAATTCTCATCGTTGCCTGCGGCGTCATTCTGATCCAACTCGCCGAAATGCTGATTTTCGACGGTGTGATCGAAAACGGCACCATCAACAAACATATTCTCAATCTCGGATGGGGACTGAGCAACAACGTGGGCGGAATGCTCGCAATGTTTATGCCAGCCTGTTTTTATCTTTCTTACAAAGCGGATGCAGGCTGGAAAAGCGGCCTTTATTATGCGTTCGGTTTCGTCGTTTTGTTGGGCGTGGCTCTCACCCTGAGCCGTACCTCGCTTTTGGTCGGCGGCGTCGCGCTCGTCGCGATCATGATCTTGATGAGCATTCGGGGACGGCACGTCAAAATGGTGCGTATCTTCAATATCGTATTGATCGCTTGCGGCATAATTTTCTGCATCGTGTTTGCGGACAAACTCGTCGAACTTTTCGAACATTATATCGATAAGGGGTTCGACGACTCGTCGCGTTTTCAGATATGGAAAAACGGCTTGCTCAATTTCCTGAAAGCGCCGATATTCGGCGTAGGATTTTATACGCCGATCGCGCCCGACTGGTCTTACAATATCGAAAACTGGTTTTTCCCCGATATGTATCATAACACGATCATACAGATGATCGCCTCTTGCGGCGTCGTCGGTATTCTCGCCTATATTTTTCATGTGGCGCAGGGAGTTGTGCTCATGTTCAGGCGTTTCAGCATAGAGCGTCTGTTCTACTTTTTCGTCGTCTTTGTGCTCAGCGTGATGAGCCTTTTGGATAACCATATTTTTCACGTTTTTCCCGCGCTCGTCTACTCCATGCTGTTTGCGGTGGCAGAACGGGATTTTGAAAATACTCCTGAGAAACTGAAAGAACAAGTTTTATGACGCAAGGGGATGCGAAATGAAAATATTCCGTTCGTATAAAAATTTATTGGCCGCCACCGTGTTTTTCGCCTCTGTTATCGGCGTTGCCGCCCTGATGCTCATTGACGGCGAGAATAATCTGAGGAGTCCCTTTCTCAATAATAACTTTTTAAGCAGGTTTATCGAGAAAGTGGGCATCGAGCGCATAGATTTTTCGGCGAAAGGGTTCGCCTGTTTTTGCATAACTTACTTGGACGTGCTCGCTTTGTTTTTCGCTATGCTGTATTCCCGCACGTTGGGGTTATATTTCCGCATTCAAAATCGGAAATTCAATTTACGGCTCTACTATTTTGTCATAATATTGCTATTTACCGTCGTATTTGTAGGAAGTCTGTTTTTTTTGGGAATGGAGCCGTATGATTTTTTGGAACTTTCCATCATCTACGCTTTTTTCTTCGTGTTTTTTATCATTGCCGCGGCGGCGTTTTTCCTCGTGTGCACGTTGATCGCGTTTATTCATTCGCGCATCGTCAAAGAAAAATTTTCTTTTCCCGTGGACGACGAGTTGACCGACCTCGACGAGGTGGAAACGGAAACTCCCAAACGCTCGATATTTCCTTCGTTGACGGAGATCGATAAAAAATACGCGGACGCCAAGCCCGTTAAACTTCCCGCGTGCAACGTACTGTCTTTGAAAGATCTGACGGAAGGATTTCGGCAGTATGCTTATTCGAAATATTCGATCAATTACAATATCAGTTCGGTGCGCGCTTTCGTTTCGGGTATGGCGATGTCGCGGCTGGTATTTCTGCGGGGCGAAGGCGAAGCCCCCCTGCAGTTTGTCCGTATTTTTACGGAATATCTGAGCGGCGTTCAAAGTGTTATCCCCGTGCAGAAAGAATGGGACAGCGAATCGGATGTTTTGGGCTATTACAGCGAACGGGAGGGACAGTTCATGTGCTCGTCGTTCGTGGAAAAATTGTACGAGGCGGCTTATATGCCCGAGCGCGTCAATCTGATATCCTTTACAGACATGGGCGCCGCGGAAATTTACGAATATTTCGGCGCCGTACTGAACACGTTGTACCGCAACGCACTGAATCCGCAGCTCAATCTTCTGCGCGTCAAGAAGGGGCAATATAACGGAAAACTTCCGCAAAAACTTTCGGACGGCTCGGTCGCCGTCGGTAAAAATACCTGGATATTGGGTATTTTGGGCGATTCCGAGCGGGAATCGGAAATCGCGAAAAAGGTTGCGGAAGATTTCGTCGTCGTGAGTATCATGCGGACCAGGGCAAAAATTTCTGTCCCGCGGCGCTGCAAATGCCTGCTTATGCACGCGGACGAACTCAACGATATGTTTGATTTTGCCGATTCCGCGGCAAAGTTTAAATTGACCGTACCCGAATTGGAAAAATTTTTGTCCGTCGCGGATTACGTGTACGACAGTTTCAATATCCGCATCGACGGCGTGACCATCGACTACGTACAGATCTTCGTTTCCTGCTACGTCTATTGCGGCGGAACCAAGGAAGAGGCTCTGGACATTGTGTTCGTCAAAAAAATATTTTGTAAGTTGAAAGGGCGCGAGGGGGATTATATTGCGACGGGACTTTCTCGGCTGGACGAGAAGATCGTGAACCTCTACGGCAAGAGCGCTTTCAGATACACGCGGGCGGAAATCAAAAAAGAAATCGAAAAGATGGAAAAAGCAAAGAAAAAGGGCATGGACGCTTAGCGTTCGTGCCCTTTTTTGGTAGAATTTATATATCGATAATCGTCAAAATTTATCAAATTATTTTCATTATACTATTGAAAATGCACACAATTTATTGTATAATGAATAAGGAATACAACAAAATGTAGAAATATGGAGGTGACTATGCAGGAAGTTGAATTTCCCTTGTTTCTGTTCCATAACGGAAAGAACGTTCGCTCTTATGAGTTTTTCGGCGCGCACCCTGCCAGAGATGACGGCAAGAAGGGCGTTGTTTTCCGCGTCTGGGCGCCGCGCGCGAAGTCTGTTTCCGTCGTGGGAGATTTTAACGGCTGGGATCCCGCGGCCCATGTAATGACCAGACTGTTGGACGGGGAAACGTTCGAACTTTTTATCCCTCATATCAAAAATTACGAAGTTTACAAATATTGTATCTGCGCGCAGGACGGGCGATATCTGTATAAAGCCGATCCCTTTGCGTTCCATGCGGAAACGCCTTCCAAGACGGCGTCGAAAGTGTACGATCTGAACGGTTTCAAATGGTCGGACAAGGCGTACAGGGATTCTTTGAAAAAAAAGAATATCTATGCGTCGCCCATGAATATATATGAACTGAACGCCTTATCCTGGCGGCAGTACGGGGACGGGAATTATTTCGATTTCGGTAAACTGATCTCAGAACTCATTCCGTATCTGAAAGAGATGCGCTATACGCACGTGGAGTTTATGCCTCTGAGCGAATATCCCTACGACGGTTCATGGGGATATCAGGTCACGGGTTATTATGCGATCACATCGCGGTTGGGTACGCCGCACGATTTTATGAAACTTGTGGACGAGCTTCACAAAAACGGCATCGGCGTGATTTTGGACTGGGTACCCGCGCATTTTCCCAAAGACGCGCACGGGTTGTACGAATTCGACGGCGCGCCTTTATACGAGTGCCCGCAGTGGGATCGTATGGAGCATAAGAGTTGGGGCACACGCGTATTCGATTACGGGCGCAACGAGGTTCTGTCGTTTCTGATATCCAACGCGTTGTTTTATTTCGACCGTTATCATATCGACGGGCTGCGCGTAGATGCGGTCGCATCGATGCTTTATCTCGATTACGATAAAAAACCCGGCGAGTGGGTCCCGAATATCTACGGCGAGAATAAAAATCTGGAAGCGATCGCGTTTTTGCAGAAACTCAACGCCGCCGTGTTTTCGGAGTACCCGCAGGCAATGATGATCGCGGAAGAATCCACCGCATGGCCGCTCGTGACCAAGCCTGTGGACGTGGGCGGTCTGGGTTTCAACTTTAAGTGGAATATGGGCTGGATGAACGACGTACTGTCGTATATGCAGACCGATCCTTATTTTCGCAGTTACAATCACAATAAGTTGACGTTTTCCATGTTTTACGCGTTTACGGAAAACTTTGTTTTGCCCATTTCACATGACGAAGTGGTGCACGGAAAGCGTTCTCTCATTGACAAAATGCCGGGCAGTTACGAAGAAAAGTTTGCAAACGTGCGCGCGTTTATGGGATATATGATGTCGCACCCAGGCAAAAAATTGCTGTTCATGGGCAGCGAATTCGGGCAGTTCAAAGAATGGGATTACCGCGAGGGACTGGAATTTTTCTTAGAAGAATATCCCATGCACGCGAAACTTGCGCTCATGAACCGCGAACTCAATCTGTTCTACGCCCAGACGCCCGCATTTTACGAGATAGAAGATTCGTGGGACGGGTTCGAATGGATGGCTGCGGACGACGCCGACCGCAATATCATCGCATATCTTCGCCGCGATAAGAGCGGAGAACAGTATCTGGTCATCGTAAATTTTTCGGGCGTCAAGGCAGAAAATTACCGTCTGGGCGTGCCCAAAGGTAAATATAAGATCGTTTTCAATACCGACAGCGTGAAATACGGCGGCGCAGGCGCGCTTTCGAAACGCGTGTTCGCCACTTCGAAAAAGATCAGCCACGGACGGGAAAATTCCATACTTGTCGACGTTCCCGCGCTGACTTGCCTGTATTTGCAAAAGACGGAATAAAAACGGGCGCAGACCGCGGGAAATGCGGCTGTAGATTGAATCATATCGTAAATTTTTGTGGGGGTTTATTATGCAAAGAAAGAAAGAATGTGTTGCGATGCTCCTCGCGGGGGGGCAGGGAAGCAGGTTGTATGCGCTGACGAATAACATCGCAAAACCTGCCGTGCCGTTCGGGGCAAAGTACAGGATCATCGATTTTCCGCTCTCGAACTGCATCAATTCAGGGATCGACACGGTGGGCGTTCTCACCCAGTATCAGCCGTTGGTCCTCAACGAATATATCGGTAACGGGCAGCCGTGGGATCTTGACCGCACCTTCGGGGGCGTGCACGTACTTTCGCCTTATCAGAAAAAATCCAAATCCGCCTGGTATGAGGGTACGGCCAACGCCATTTACCAGAATATCAACTTTATCAAAATGTACAATCCCGAATACGTGCTCATTCTTTCGGGCGATCATATCTATAAAATGGATTACAGCAAAATGCTGCGCGCGCACGTGGAAAACGTGGCGAGTTGCACGATCGCAGCCATCAACGTGACCATGCAGGAGGCTTCCCGTTTCGGGATTCTGAACACCCGCGAAGACGGGACCATTTACGAGTTCGAAGAAAAACCCAAACAGCCGAAAAGCACGCTGGCTTCCATGGGGATCTACATCTTTACCGCGCAGAAACTGTACGACTATCTGGAAGAGGACGACAGCAATCCCTCGTCCTCCAAAGATTTCGGGAAAGACGTTCTGCCCGCCATGCTCGCCGCAGGGGAAAAGATGGTGGCGTACAGTTTTGACGGCTATTGGAAGGACGTAGGCACGATCTCTTCTTTATGGGAAGCGAACATGGACCTTTTGGGCGACGACCCCGCCTTCGACGTTTCCAATTCGGACTGGAAAATTCATTCGCGCAATCCGCTTGCGCCGCCCGAATACGTGGGGGAAGATGCGATCATTAAAAATTCGATGATCGCGCTCGGCTGCGAAATAGAGGGTACCGTCATCAATTCTTTGCTGTCGAGCAACGTGATCGTGAAAAAGGGCGCGTTCGTCAAGGACAGCGTGATCATGAGCGGCACTGTCATCGAGGAAGATGCGCGCGTTACATACGCCATCATCGACGAGGACGTGACGGTTTCTCGCGGCGCCGTGATCGGCGAAGAGCGGACCTCCAAAAAGGGGATAGCCGTACTCGGCCGCAATATCGTCGTTGAAGAGGGCGCGATCCTTGCTGGCGGCAATATCGTAGATAAAAACGTTTTGAAGGGAGGTAAATGATATGTCTGCAGTCGGCATCATTTTTTCCAATATCCACGACGAAAATATTCCCGAACTGTCGCGCCGCCGCACCATGGCCTCCGTTCCGTTCGGCGGAAGATATCGGCTGATCGATTTCGCGTTATCCAATATGGTCAACTCCGGGATCACTACGGTCGGGATCATCACGAAAAGCAACTACCAGTCGCTGATGGACCATCTCGGCAGCGGTAAGGACTGGGACCTGGCGAGAAAGACGGGCGGGCTTATTCTGCTGCCGCCTTTCGGCGCGCAGGAAAACGACGTTTTATACCGCAACCGCCTCGAAGCGCTCAAAGGCGCGATGGGATTTCTGAACCGCCGCAATGAAGAATACGTAGTTCTCTGCGACTGCGACGGCGTATATCGCATGGATTTCAGCGACGTTATCGAATATCACGAAAAGAAGAAGGCGGATATCACGCTCGTATGCCACGACGAGGAGATAGACGATTCTGCCCGCTATACCGCCGTAAAAACGGACCAAGACGGACGGGTGAGCGATATTAAAATAAACGCGAAACTTTCGGGCAAAAATAAATTTTATGTCAATATTATGATTATGAACCGTCGGTTTTTAATCAATACTATCTTTGACGCCGTCGCGCGCGGGCTCAACAGTTTCCGACGCGATATTCTCATGCGCAACTTCAAGAGTTTGAAAATTTTTGCTTACGATTTTAAGGGCTACCACGCGAGCATCGATTCGATCGGTTCCTATTTCAAACACAATATGGAACTTTTAAATAAGAACTTGCGCGACGAATTGTTCGGCGCGCGGGATATCTATACCAAAGTGCGCGATTCGGCGCCTTCCAAGTACGGCGAAAATTCCAAGATCAAAAATTCGCTCATTTCGGACGGCTGTATCGTAGAGGGCACGGTGGAAAACAGCATTCTGTTCCGCGGCGTGAAGGTCGGAAAGGGCAGCGTGATCAAAAATTCCATTGTAATGCAGGATAACCTCATCGGGGACAACGTCAGTTTGAACTGCGTGATCACCGATAAAAATGTCGTGATAAGGGACAGAAGGGTGCTTTCGGGCTGCGAAGCGCAGCCGTATTGCATTCCCAAAGGCTCGATGATTTAAAAATAAGGAGGTATCGAATATGCCCAAAAAAACAACGGCGGATGTGAAAAAGACTAAGAAGAAAGATTTCGAAACGGTTGCGGAAATTTCAGCGCCCGCAACTGTGCCCGAGATTGAAGTTACGCCGAAAAAGAAGATCCTTTTTGTGGCGTCGGAAAGTACGCCGTTCATCGCGACGGGAGGGCTTGCGGAAGTGATCGGCTCTCTTTCCCGAGCGCTCGCCAAAAACAGCGATCTGGACGTCCGCGTGGTCATTCCTTTGTATTCGGACATCGCGACGGAATACAGGAGCAAAATGAAATACCTCGGCAATATTTTCGTGCCGCTCGCATGGAGAAATCAATACTGCGGCATTTTCAGTTATGAAAAAGAGGGCGTGATTTTCTATTTCCTCGATAACGAATACTATTTCAAACGCCCCGGCTGCTACGGATATTACGACGACGGCGAGCGTTTCGCTTTCTTTTCGCGGAGCGTTCTGGAGATCATGCCGTTTCTCGGGTTCTTTCCCGACGTGCTGCATTGCCACGACTGGCAGGCGGCGCTCGCGGCGGTTTATCTGAAGACCATTTATTGTTTCCGTCCCGAATATCAGTTTATCCGCTCGCTGTTTACCATTCATAATATAGAATATCAAGGGAAATATTCGCTGGATATTTTGGAAGATCTGTTCGGTATTTCCAATTCCTGGCGCTATCTTTTAGAATACGATAAGTGCATCAATCTGATGAAAGCCGCTATCGAATGCAGCGAAAAATTTTCGACGGTCAGCCCTCGCTACGCCGAAGAGATCAAGGATCCGTTCTACGCGCACGGCCTCGATCCCATCGTGCGCCGCAACGAATTCAAACTGACGGGTATATTAAACGGTATCGACGTCGATTCTTATAACAGCGAGACCGATCCCGCTATTTTCTGCAACTATACCAAGGAAGATCCCGAACCCAAAAAGCGCTGCAAGGAAGAACTGCAAAAGATGTTCAATCTTCCCGTCAAGGCGGAAACGCCGATCGTCGCGGTAATTTCCCGCCTCGTTTCGCATAAGGGACTGGACCTTGTAAAGACCGTCATAGAAGAAATCCTGAGACAGGACGTACAGGTCATCATTCTCGGCAAAGGCGATTCGATGTACGAAAACTTTTTTACCGACCTTGCGAAAAACTACGTCGGGAAACTGGTCACCGTGATCGCGTTCAATCCCGATCTTTCCCGCAAAATTTATGCGGGTGCAGACCTTTTTTTGATGCCCTCGAAGTCGGAGCCTTGCGGTCTGTCGCAGATGATCGCGTGCCGTTACGGCACGGTGCCCGTCGTGCGAGAAACGGGCGGATTGTACGACAGTATCAAACCTGTTTCGCTCGGAGGCAACGGGTTTACCTTTGCTAACTATAATGCATATGATATGTTATACGTTATCCGCGAGGCGATCGCTTGTTATCAGAATAAAGAGTTCTGGCCCGAACTCGTAAAACGGGTCATGAACAGTGATTTCAGTTGGCAGCGCAGCGCGGGCGAGTATGAAAAACTGTATCGCTCCATGTTGCAGTAATAAAATACACAGACGGGGAAATGTTGAAATACAGATTTAGGAGTAAAGCATGAGCAGCACAAGTATTACCGAAAAGGAAGTCCGTACGCTGATACAGGGAAAACTTTCCCGCTATTTCGGCGTTCTGCCGCAGGAGGCTTCGAGAGAACAGATATATAAGGCGGTCGTCATGAGCGTCAGAGATATCCTCCTGGAAAAAAGGCAGCAGTTCCATAAGGTAATGAAGAATAAGAAGGGCAAGCGAGTCTATTATCTCTGTATGGAATTTTTGCTCGGTAGGTCTTTAAAAAATAACGTCTACAATCTGGGTTTGCAGGACGCCTACGAAAAGGCGCTGAAAAGTTACGAACTCACGTTGGAGGATCTTTACGAAGAAGAACCCGACGCGGGACTCGGCAACGGCGGCCTCGGCCGCCTGGCAGCGTGCTTTATGGATGCGCTCGCAACGGGCGACTATCCCGCCATGGGCTATTCCATACGCTACGATTACGGTTTGTTCAAACAAAAGATCGTGGACGGCTGGCAGACCGAATTGCCCGACGTATGGCTGCCCGGCGGCGAAGTCTGGCTGACGCAGCGCACGGACAAATCCTGTATCGTCAAATTCGACGGTTGGGTGCACGAAGAATGGTCGGATCAGGGACTGAAAGTCACCCACGGCGGCTACAAGGAAGTCGAGGCGGTCGCCTACGATATGATGATATCGGGCAAAAACAGCGAGGCGGTCTCCGTTCTCAGGTTATGGCGAGCCCGCAACGTTTCCCGTTTCGATATGAAACTTTTCTCGCAGGGAGATTATCTGCGCTGTATGCAGGACGAGAACGAGGCGGAGGTCATTTCCAAAGTTCTCTATCCCGCCGACAATCATTATGAGGGTAAATCCCTCCGCTTAAAGCAACAATATTTTCTCGTTTCCGCATCGCTGCAAAATATCATCAACGATCACAAGCATCGCTACGGGCCATTGAATCTTTTGCCCGAAATGGCTGCGATCCATATCAACGATACGCACCCCGCGCTTGCGATCCCCGAATTGATGCGTATCCTCATGGACGAAAACGGCTTTACATGGGACGACGCTTGGGCGATCACGACCGCCACGTTCGCCTATACTAACCATACCGTCATGGCGGAGGCGTTGGAGACCTGGCAAGAAGATCTGATCGCAAGACGCCTTCCGCGTATCCATATGATTATCAAGGAGATCAATCGCCGTTTTGTTTCCGAACTTTGGAATATTTATCCCGGTCAGCACGCGCTCATCGACAATATGTCGATCATGTCCAACGGCATGATCAGAATGGCAAATCTATGCGTCGTGGCGTCGCATAAGGTCAACGGCGTTTCCGCGCTCCACAGCGAAATCATCAAGGACAGCATTTTCAACGGGTTTTATCGCCTATGGCCGGATAAATTTACCAACGTGACCAACGGGATCGCACACCGCCGCTGGCTTTGCCAGTCCAATCCCGAACTTTGCGCGCTGTTGAACGACTGCATCGGCGAAGGTTACGTGCAGGATGCGTCGCAACTTTCAAAATTCAGGAAATATGAAAACGATTCTTCGGTTTTAAACCGTCTGACGGAAATCAAACTCCTCAAAAAGAAACAGTTTGCCGATTACGCCTATAAAAAAGAAGGCGTTCTCATCGATCCGAACACAGTTTTCGACGTGCAGGCGAAACGTATGCACGAATATAAACGGCAGTTGCTCAACGTCATGAACATCATTTCGCTGTATAACGAACTGAAGGACGATCCGAATAAAAAGATGCAGCCGCAGACGTTCATCTTCGGTGCGAAGGCCGCGCCGAGTTACCTGATGGCGAAAAAGATCATCAAACTCATCTGTTACCTTGCCGAAGATATCCGCAAACAGCCGAAGATCCGCGAAAAACTGAACGTAGTTTATATGGAAGATTATAACGTCAGTATGGCGGAACGGCTGATGCCCGCATCGGAAGTGAGCGAACAGATCTCGCTTGCGGGAAAAGAAGCGAGCGGTACGGGCAACATGAAATTTATGATCAACGGCGCTTTGACCGTGGGCACGCTCGACGGCGCGAACGTTGAGATGAGCGAGGCTGTCGGTTCCGACAATATTTTCATTTTCGGGCTGCGGGCCGAGGAAGTAGACGAGTTGTGGACCAAAGGCTACAACAGCAGCCGCTACTACAATACCGACGAAGGACTTCGCCGTATCATCGAAACGCTGATACGCGGCTTTAACGGAGAATCGTTTTCGGATATGGCGAACTATTTGCTCACGGGCTCGCCTGTCGCCGATCCCTATATGTGCATGGCGGATTATGAATCCTATCGGCAAACGCAGCAGAAAATCAAATCTCTGTACGCCGAAGATCCTGCTCGCTGGGCAAAGATGTCTTTAAATAACATCGCGGCAGCGGGAATTTTCTCCGCGGACCGCAGTATCAAAGAATACGCAGACAATATCTGGCACCTCAAATCACTGAAAAGTTAAAGACTATGATTTACTATAATCCCTTAGACAAAAAATGCAAGAGTATTACGGGAGGGATTCGGCAAAACGAAACGGCAGTTATAAAAGTATTCGGTGACAGCAGCGAGCCTTGTCTTTTCGTCCTTCAAAAGGACGGGAGCGAGGCTCGAAATTTCGATATGCAGCCAACTTCTTACGGGTGGCGCTTCGATCTGACCTTGGAAGAACCGGGACTGTATTTTTATTATTTTCGTATCGGGAACAGGAACGCGGGTTTAGGCGAATTGCGAGAACTTACCTTTTCCGACCCCGTCCGCGCCTATCAGTTAACCGTTTGTTCCGCCGAATACCGCACGCCCGACTGGTTCAAAGGCGGCGTGATGTATCAGATCTTTCCCGACCGCTTTTATAAAAACAGGGATATTCCCGTCGGCGAAGGAAAAATATTGCATAAGAATTGGACGGATACGCCGAATTTTCGCATGAACAGCCGCGGAAAGGTACTTAACAACGACTTTTTCGGCGGCAACCTCAACGGGATCCGCGAAAAATTGCCGTATTTGCAGCAACTCGGCGTCAGCGTCGTCTATCTCAATCCGATATTCCAGGCCTTTTCCAATCACCGCTACGATACGGGCGATTTCAAAAAAATCGACCCGCTTTTGGGTACTTTGGAAGATTTCGACGCGCTCGTCCGCGATGCCGCGGCGCACGGCATCCGCATTATTCTGGACGGCGTTTTTAATCATACGGGAGACGACAGCCTTTATTTCAACAAATACGGACGCTATCCTTCCATCGGCGCGTATCAGTCGAAAGAATCTCCGTACGCCGAATGGTACCGTTTTATACATTTTCCCGACCGATACGAATGTTGGTGGGGGATCGATATTCTGCCCGCCGTGAATGAACTTTCCTCGTACGACGAATTTATCACGGGCGAAAACGGCGTTCTCGAGTATTGGATGCGGCGCGGGCTCGGAGGTTTCCGTCTGGACGTTGCCGACGAATTGCCGCCGCGCTTTCTCAGAAATGTCCGCCGCGCGATCAAATCCGCCGATCCGAACGGGATCGTGATCGGCGAAGTCTGGGAAGACGCCTCCAATAAAATATCCTACGGCGAACGGCGCGCCTATTTTCAGGGACAGGAACTCGACAGCGTGATGAATTACCCGCTCAAAGAGGCAATCATACAGTTTGTACGCAGCAAAAATACGAAATTATTCCGCGAAACGGTATGTATGCTCCTCGACCATTATCCCAAGTGCTCGTTGGACTGTCTCATGAATATTTTGGGCACGCACGATACGGTGCGCATTTTAACGGCTTTGGGCGGCGTGCTCGCCTTTGACAAAGAAGAGATGAACGAACTGCGCCTGACCCGCGAACAATATGCGATAGCCGTCGAAAGACTGAAAGCCGCCGCACTCTTACAGTTCACGCTGTTCGGCGTTCCCAGCATCTATTACGGGGACGAAACCGGAACGGAGGGTTATTCCGACCCGTTCTGCCGCAAGTGTCTTGACTGGGAGCATATTGATGAAGAATTGCACGCGCATTATGCGCGTCTGGGTAAGATCCGCGGCGCATACGGCGTATTTCGTGAAGGCGAGTATAAGGAAGTATTCGCCGACGAACACTGCGTCGTTTTCGAGCGGCGCGGCGAGCGCGAAGTCGTTTGCGTTTGCGTCAATCTGGGCGGCGGGCGCTATGGATTGAATTTCAGCGGCGATATGTACGATCTGATGAATGAAAAAGCGCCTATGCGCACCGCGCAGATCGAGCCGAATTCCTGGGCTGTTTACGGAAATATCGACATTCGATGAATTTACGTGAAAAAACGAACTTTTTTCATGTAAATTCATTTTGTTTTCACATATTAGGACTATAATGAATGTAAAAAATAGAGGGATAAGGACTGCTATGAAAAAAATCGGGGTTTTTTTACTCGCATTGCTGTTGCTCGTTCCCGTTGCCGTTTTCAGCGGCTGCGAATACGAGAATAAACCGAAAAATATTTACAAACAGCATATTACCCTGTCCAATTTGTCGTCGGACGAATACGACGGCACTTATACCGAATACATTGCCAATGAAAAAGCGGGCGCCGTTGTCACCGTCTGTTCTTATTTCGAATATCGGAACAATAAGGGATCGCATTCCGAAACAACAGTCTGGACCAGCGGTGTGATATTGAACGACGACGGCTATATTTTGACGACGTCAAACGCTGTTTACGCTTATGCGGATAATCTGTCTTCCTCGCTTTCAAAAGCTACGGTTACGACGCTGTATGTCGCGCTCAATCCCATTTACGGAGATGAGGAACTGTATGAGGCCAAACTGATCGACTGCGACGAAGATCTCAATCTTGCGATCATTCAATTGAAAGATAATTTTTTCTATTATTCCGATGCGCAAAATACAGCATCCCAAAAAGGATTTCAATTTAAATCCGTGTTTTACGATGCACGAAGCACTTTAAAGACGGGAGATTACTGCGCGTTCGTCGGCGATCTGTTAGGCGAAGGCACGGGCATTACGGCGGGTGTTGTTTCCGATCCCGAAATGACTGTGTTGGACGGCGTAACGTATCAGGGGACAACATATCGCTTTATTCAATCTACGGCGGCAATGAATACGACTATGCTCGGAGGCGCGCTCTACGACCGCAACGGTTATATCATCGGCATCATTGCTTCCAAAGTGTACAGCGATAAGACTTATTCCGAATATCATAAAGTCGGTTTATCCTTGCCTGCGGCTTGCGCCGTCGATTATATCGATGCGACTGCGGATAAACTGAAAACGGTGATCGAATACAATATCGCCGTGACGGAGGCATAATTATGAAACGGATCTTTAAATTCTGTTTATCTTTCATCGTTGCGATCGGCCTTGCTTTTTCCGTGGTCGGCTGTTCGGTACTGGACGGACTGAACGAGAGGGAATCCGCTGCGAAGAATAACGCGGACGAGAGCGGGCCTACGGCGGAATACGAAGGCAATAAAGTCAATCAGTCCAACTATAACGGCGTTACCTATCTGGAAGAAGATTTTGATTACAACGCCTTATACGAAGAAAATTACAAAGCGGTCGTGACCGTCAGCGTTACCGGGACTGTTTCAAACGGCTTTTTCGGCGCTAAGGAAGTAACGCGCGTTGGGTCTGGCTTTATCATATCCGAGGCTGGGTATATTTTGACGTCGGCCTCGCTCATTGATAAATTAAATAATTTATCTGAAATAGAGGCAATACTTTATAACGGCGATGCTTTTTCTGTACAAACACAAGGGATCACTCAGGCGGCAAATTTGGATATCGCGTTGATGCAATTTTCCGAAGAGGTTTCTTATCAGGACGAAAACGGACAGAAAATGACGGGAATGCCCGACGTCGTGGAATTTTCCAATTCGGACGATCTGGAGTACGGTGAAAATTGTGCTTATATCGCGACATATTCAGACAGCGAAGATTATTTTGTTTCTCTTGCCGAAGGGATCGTTTCCAAACCGAAAAACACCGACAGCGATTTTGAGAATTATATCAATGCGCCGAAATATATTACCGCGGATTACCTCGTACAGACGAGTATCACCAGCAATGAAGGGAACGAGGGCAGCGCGCTGTTCGATTCCGAAGGCAAAGTTGCGGGAGTTTTAACGACCAAAGCCGAAGAAACCGATACTTATGAAAAAAATAACGGGTACGGGATGTCTTTCTGCGTACCGTCGACGGCGGTTTACGATTTTATCGAGGCCTGCGCGCAGGATCCCGACTACGCCGATTTATCCGTTGAAATCCCCGAAAGCACCAAGACTGAAAAAAATTATATATCCAACCCCGACGAAATCATAGTGCAGAGCGATAATACCGTGTCCGAAAAGTTCGAAAGTACCTCGGGGACAAAAATAGCGTCGGACAGCGCAGTGGTGGAGTTGGCCTATCAGGGTGAAATCGAAAAAGACGGATCTCTTGCAAAATATATAACGGATAATTATCAGAATTTTACCGTGAACGTATTAACAGCAGTCGCGAGCGGCCAGCATGCGAGCAGCGGTTCGGGTTTCGTCATCAGTACCGACGGCTATGTAATCACGAATCTACATGTTGTGAATTCTTCGTTGGACGAATCCGGAAAGAATAACCCGAACAATGTTGTTACGCTGTATCCTTATGTGTATTGTACCTTTGAAAACGGTACGCACGACGGCAAAATCGTTTCTTTCGCAATGGAAGTCGTATCCTACGATAAACAGCGCGATATGGCTCTTTTGAAGTTCAAAAACGAATTTAAACATTACGACCAAAGCGGAAACTTGGTCGACGGTTTTGAAAAAATCTGTAAACTTGCCGATTATTCCGATTTACGCGCGGGAGAACCTGTTGTCGCACTCGGAAACGCTCTGGGATACGGTAGTTCCGTGACAAACGGCATCGTGTCGCTCATCGAATCGGAAGTCGACTATCAATTCTATGCGCATATGTTCATTGAAACCGACACGCCGATCAATTCGGGTAATTCCGGCGGCGCGCTGTTTAATGCGCAGGGTTATGTCGTCGGCATCAATTCGATGGGTGCGCCTTCGTACGAAAACGTCAGTTGGGCGATACCGACCGATTGCATTACATCGTTTTTAGATCAAACCAAACAATTACGATCTTCAGCTACGATCGTCATCGTCAATCAAACGCTGGCTCAATCCGTAACATATCAAAAATAAAAAAACAGTCGCGAAACTACAAAAATTCGCGACTGTTTTTTTCTATGCGTAAAATCTGCATTTGAACCACATAGAAGAGACCGTCAAAAAAAGCCTAAAAACCTAAAAATACAGACTTACTATGCGTAAAACTCGTGTTTTACGCATAGTTATATAACTCCTCTCACACATAAAAATGTGAGGTATCCGAAGGAAATCGGGAGAGAATTTTATTGCTTTTTTCGGATAGATGCCGTATAATATTACTATGAAAGATGAAAATTATTACAGAGAGCGCGATGTTAAAAATTTAGAGAAGATCGAACGGCTCAAAGGCGATCTGCCCTATTTCATCGAAGAATTTTTTTTGGGAATCGAAAACAGGACAAGCACGCTGACGCGCTTGAATTACGCATATGATCTGCGCGTTTTTTTTGATTTTCTGACAAAAAAAAAGTTTCACGGGAAATCCATTGAAGATTTGGATTTCATCGATTTAGAGACCGTTACAAACACGGATATCGAACTTTTTTTGAGTTATTTGAGCAATTATGAATACAACGGCGTCAGAGAAAGTTGCAATGAACGCGCCAAAGCGCGAAAATTGTCCACTGTGCGCTCTATGTTCAAATATTTTTTCAATAAAGGCCGTATTTCCGTGGATAATGCGGCGAAAGTTGCCCTACCAAAACTGCACGACAAAGAAATCATACGATTGGAAATCAATGAGGTCGCTGACCTTTTAAATACCGCCGAAAACGGCGTGGGCATGTCGCCGCGGCAAAAATCCGCGCACGAAAAGACGAAAATTCGCGACGTAGCCATTTTGACGCTGTTTTTGGGCACGGGAATCCGTATCAGCGAACTGATCGGGCTCAACAACGACGATATCGATTTTACAAATAACGCTTTTAAGGTTACCAGAAAAGGCGGAAATCAAACGATCTTGTATTTTTCCGACGAAGTCGCGGACGCTCTGGCTCGTTATCTCGCGGAAAAAGAAGATAATCATTGCATGGACGAGCCTGCCCTCTTCCTATCTTCGTTTCAACCCAAACGAATCAGTGTGCGCGCCGTGGAAGAACTCGTCAAAAAATACAGCCGCATCATTTCCCCTTTAAAAAAAATATCGCCGCATAAATTGCGCAGTACATACGGCACGCAGTTGTATCGCGAAACCAAAGATATTTATATCGTGGCCGACGTTCTCGGGCACAAAGACGTCAATACTACAAAAAAGCATTACGCCGCTATCAGCGAAGATATTCGCCGCTCCGTAAAAGATGCAGTAAAATTGCGCGAAAAGGATAATGAATAACGCACTATGTCACGCATAGTACTATGGTAATATGGAAAAAGTATATGTAATTCAACCGATTATAGATGAAGATTACAGGATCGAGCACGAAGAAATTATTTCTTTGATCGAGAGCAGCGACGGCGTGTATGCGGGAACGCTCTATCAGAAAATCAGAGAAGTCAACCCTGCGACCTATATCGGTGAAGGAAAACTATCGGAACTTAAAGAACGACTGAGCGGATTGGACGAGATCACCGTTCTTTTTAACGGTGCCCTGTCCCCTTCTCAGACACTGAATATTTCGCACGTACTCGACGATCGGAAAGTGATCGACCGCACAACTTTGATTTTAGATATTTTCGCTAAGAATGCAAAAAGCAGCGAAGGAAAGTTACAGGTCGAATTGGCGCAACTTAAATATATGTATCCGCGTTTGAAAGGAAAAGGCGAGGCGCTTTCCCGTCTGGGCGGAGGTATCGGAACCCGCGGTCCGGGCGAATCGCAGTTGGAAACCGACCGCAGGCATATCCGCAGACGCATCGACTATCTCGAAAGCAAATTGAAAAATATCGAAACGCGACGCTATTTATTGTCCGAGCGTCGTAAAAAAAATGCCGTCAAGACGATCGCGCTGGTTGGTTATACAAATACGGGCAAATCCACGCTTTTAAATCTCCTGACGCAGTCGGACGTATTCGTGAAAGATCAACTTTTTGCGACGCTTGATCCCACTTCGCGAAAAATGGAGATCGACGACGTTGAATTTATGCTCATCGATACGGTCGGATTTTTAAAAAATTTGCCGCACGATCTGATCGACGCGTTTCATTCCACGTTGGAGAGCGCCTTAAACTGCGATCTTGCTCTTATCGTATGCGATGCGACGGGAGAATACGAAATGCAGTTGAAAACGACGCTGGATACTTTGGACGCGTTGCATTTTAACGCGCCCTACATCGTGGTCATGAACAAGAGCGAAACGCTGCGTGATTTTGAAGGATATCCGACGGATGCGGTATTTATTTCCGCGAAAGAGAATTTGGGTACGGAAGTATTGAAACGGGAAATTTTGAAACGCTTTCAAAACGATTACGTTTTTTGCTCCCTGCGCGTTCCCTATCGTTCTGTTTCCGATTATAACGCAAATAAAAAATATCTGAAAGAACGAAATATCATTTTTAACGATTTCGGAATGCTGATCGACGCGGTGATCCCCGCAATGTATATTTCGAAATTTCACGATTTCATTGACCGATAAAAAGGCGGAGAGTTTAATTGCTCTCCGCCTTTTTATCGGTGATGATTCGGTCGATTTTGATCGTTGCATAATCTTTGATATCCAGGCATTTACCGCAGTTATCGCAAATTTTGTTTTTATCCAGATCGCAGATTTCGCATTCCAGACAGCCGATACAGTCCCGATCGTATAATACGCATTTTTCTCTCTGTTTTTCCATGGTTTTGCCTCCGATTTTTTGTATTGTAGCATAAATCACAAAAAATATCAAACACTTTTATAAACATTTGTTTGCGTTTAGGAAAATAATATGGTATAATATAGAAAAATCGTAAAAATAGGGATGAAAGAAAGATGTCTGAAAGCAGCAAAAATAAGATGCACGCCGTATTGAACTTTATCAACGAATATAATGCGGAATACGGCTACTCGCCTACGGTGCGGGAGATTTGCGAAAAGTTGAATATCAAATCGACCGCTTCCGCATATTATTATATGGAAAAACTGAAAGAAGAAGGCTACATATCCAAATCGCCGAACAAAAACCGTGCGGTGAATTTTAAGAGGAATTCCTCGGTGAATATCCCCCTGATCGGCACGGTCACCGCAGGGCAGCCCATCTTCGCCTACGAGAATTATGAGGACTATTATTCCTTTCCCGCGGACAGTTTTCACGGTTCGGAATTGTTTATGCTGAACGTACAGGGAACCAGCATGATCGACGCGGGCATCTGCGACGGCGATAAGATCGTCGTTCGCAAACAGCAGAACGCGGACAACGGAGATATCGTGGTCGCTCTTCTGGACGACAGCGCGACCGTCAAACGCTTTTACAAGAAAAACGGTTATTACGTCTTGCATCCCGAAAACGAGACGATGGCCGACATCGTAGTCGAACAGGTTGAGATTTTGGGAAAAGTGATCGGGTTAGTGAGAAGTTTCTGAATGAAAGGGAGCGCGGGTTTACCGCACTCCCTTTCATTTTTTAGAATAGATCAGTTCCCCTTCTTTATACGTCCGCAAAACCTGTAAATTTTTCAGAGCGTCCGTATCAATTTTCAAAGGATTTTTATCGAGCACTACGAGATCGGCAAGTTTTCCTTTGCGCAGACTTCCCTTTTTATCTTCTTCGAAATACTGGTGCGCGGCGTTGATCGTGACCGCTCGGATCGCAGTCAAAACGTCAATAGATTCGTCTTTTCCGAGCGTTTTTCCCGACTTGGTCTTGCGGGCGACGGCGCACCAGAGCGTTTCCGCCATATTCGGGGGGATCACGGGCGAATCCTGATGAAACGTAAACGGAATATGCAGATCTTCGGCTTCTCTTGCCGCGGAAATGCGGCTTGCACGTTCTTGTCCTAAATTTTGCAGATGAACGTCGCCCCAATGGTAGACGTGCGCCACGAAGAAACTCGGGATCACGTTTTGTTTTTTGAGCGCGGCGATCTGGTCGCGCCGCATGACTTGCGCGTGGATCGCTACGGGGCGGCGTTTCGTTTTTGTTTTCGCCAGGATGCGCAAGAGTTGATCTGCCGCGGCGTCACCGTTGACGTGCGTTAATAACTGAACGTCCTCTTCTTGCGCAATGCGGCACAGTCGTTCCGCCTCGTCGTCCGAATAAATGGGATAACCGCGCGACTCGTCGCCTTCGTACGGCTCGGTCAGCCAGGCGGTCTTGCCCTGCGGGGAGCCGTCCAAAAATAATTTGTATCCGCCGAGTTTGAAACGGCCGTTGTATTTATTTTGATATTCGCGGTTTTCTTTGTAGATCTGCGGACATTTTTTCACGTCCACATAGCCGACGACGTCTAAAAACAGTTCTCCCTTTTTTGCGCACTCGGAGAGCAACGCGAAATTATTTTCATTGACCAGACCGTCCTGCGCCGTCGCGATCCCGTAGGAAGCGTACAATTTTTGCGCTTCCCTCATCAAGCGGACGCCGTCGCTTTTTTCCTTGCTTTCGAGTTTGGCGGAATAATAAAAAAACGCTTTTTCTTCCATATATCCGTCCGGAGCGCCCGAAGAAGTCCGTCCTATCATTCCGCCCTCGATGTCCTGAGGATTCTCCGCGCCGATCGCTCGCAATGCCGCGCTGTTGAATACACCCATATGTCCCGAGGCATGCGTGAGCAATATGGGATTCGAGACAGAGATCTCGTCTAATTCGGCGGCTGTCGGATGACGGCGACTTTCCAGATCGTTGTTGTCATAACCGAACGCGAGGATCCAGTCGGTATCCGACAAATTTCTCTCGCTTTTAAAGCGCAGTATTTTTTCTTTGATCTCCGCAAGAGAACGCGAGCCATGCAGCGCACAAAGCGTGAGCGTCTGCGCGACCTGCGAGATGTGCGAATGCGCGTCGATAAACGCGGGCAGAAGGCAGGCTCCGCAAAGGTCGATCTTTTCGCAGTCGGGCGCGGCGCGCCGCTTGCCCTCGTCTAAATCTCCGACAAAAGAGATAACGCCGTCTTCCGTCAGCAGGCATTCCCCCTTTGTGTCTTCCAAAGTGATGATGTCGCAGTTATAAAAAAGTTTTTGCATACATTTCTCCCCTTAACAGTATGTGATATAAATATCTATAATATGGAAAGAGGCAGAATTTTTTCTGCCTCTAGTGTCTATACGCGCACTTCTCCGCTTTCGCCGAGAAGCCCGTTGTGTTTCTGCAATATGGGATCGATCTCTTCGCCGATGAATTCGCAAACTTGTTCGGCGCTCCGGCCGATAAAATTCTTCGCGTCCAGAATCCCGTCGAGTTTGTCCCAGACGGGACGGAACATTTCATCCTGACGGATGAGTTCGATCAGATTGTTGTCCTTTCCCTCCATTTTCACGTTTTTCGACGCTTCCATGGAGAGTACGCGGATCTCTTCGTGCAACTCCTGGCGGTTTCCGCCCGCTTTCACGCATTCCATCATGATATTTTCCGTCGCCATAAAGGGAAGTTCTGCGGCGATATGCTTTTGAATGACTTTCTCGTACACGACGAGATTTTCGGAAATGTTGAGATAGAGATTTAAGATCGCGTCTACGGATAAGAACGCCTGCGCGAGCACGATACGCTTATTCGCGCTGTCGTCGAGCGTGCGCTCGAACCACTGCGTGGAGGCTGTGACGGCCGCGTTGATGGGCAGGCTGAGAACGTACCTCGCGAGCGAACTGATCCGTTCGCTGCGCATGGGGTTGCGCTTATAGGCCATTGCGGACGAGCCGATCTGCTTTTTCTCGAAGGGTTCCTCCACTTCTTTCATATGCTGCAACAGACGGATATCGTTGGAAAAACGGTAGGCGCTCTGTGCGATCTGCGAAAGCACGCATAGTACGTTATAGTCGAATTTACGGGGATAGGTTTGTCCCGTCACGCCGTACACGCGCTCGTATCCCATTTTTTCCACGACTTTTTTCTGCAACAGTTTGACTTTTTCGCCGTCGCCGTTGAAGAGATCGAGAAAACTTGCCTGCGTGCCCGTCGTACCCTTGACGCCGCGCAATTTGACGGCGGCTTTGAGATTCATCAGAGAAACGTAGTCCATTTCCAGATCTTCCAGCCACAGCGTCGCGCGCTTTCCTACGGTCGTCAGTTGGGCAGGCTGTAAATGCGTAAATCCGAGCGTAGGCACGTCCTTGTATTGCAGCGCGAACTTTTTGAGTTTGTCCATCACGTTGACGAGTTTTTCCAGAACGAGGTTGAGCGCCCGATCGAGAACGATGACTTCCGCGTTGTCGGTCACGTAGCAGGACGTCGCGCCCAGATGAATGATGGGCATGGCGGATTTCGCCTGTTTCCCGAACGCTTTCACGTGCGCCATCACGTCGTGACGCACTTCGCTTTCAAACTTCGCCGCATCTTCGTAATTGATATCATCGGCGTACCGTTTCATTTCCGCGATCTGGGCGTCGGTAATATTGAGGCCCAACTCCTTTTCCGATTCCGCGAGCGCGATCCACAATTTTCTCCAAAGGCGGAATTTTGTGTCGTCCGAAAAGATCGCGGACATTTTTTGGCTCGCATAGCGCGTGATCAAAGGATTGACATACATGCTCGTATCCGTCATACGATTATCTCCCGTATAAAAAATTTTTCAGATTCAGATAAAGTATCTGTTCGATAACTTCTCTATTATATCCTATTTTCAAAAATTTTTCCACTAAAATATCCCAACTTTTATAATTTAATAGATCGGCGGGCAGATCCTGCGTTCCGTAAAAATCCGAACCGAGACAGACGCCCTCCGCGCCGTATTTCTGCACGTAATGATCGACGTGGCGCACGACGTTTTCCGAATCAGCCTTTCCCGCCGTCAAAAAGGCGCCGACGAACGTCACGCCCACGAGCGCGCCCGCCTCGTGCAGACATTCGATCTGTTCGTCGTCGATATTGCGCGCATTCGCGTGGACTGCCGAAAAACAGGTGTGCGAGTTTACGAAACGATCGCTCGCGTCGCAAACGTCGAAAAAACTTTGACGGCACAGATGCGCCGTATCCACGGCGATCCCCGCTCTGTTCAGCCGACGGATCACTTCCTTTCCCCTCGGTTTCAGACCGCCCGACGATTTGCAGCCGTGCGCCAGATCGTTTTCATGATTCCAGGTGAGCGTCACGTACCTTGGCCGAAAAGAGATCAGCGTTTCCAACTGTTCGTCGGTAATGCCGCTTACCTCTTCGAAGGCGAGTTCGTACCCGCCCGTTTTACGAAAGCCGCGCGCGACGGCGAACAATTCTTCTATGGAGCGTTTGCCGAGATACAGCGCCAGAACGCCGCAGTCCAGTCCCTCCAATTCGTTTCCGAGGGGCAAATGTCTGACCGTCAAAATATCGTTGTGAAAATCCGCATTCATAGTACAGTGTATGCCGCGCCCGCATAAAAGTAACATAAAAAAACAGTCTGTGCGCATATTTACACAAACTGTTTTTTTTGATTATTTTACTTTTTTGGGTTCGGGATATTCTACACCGAACGTTTCCACGCGTATGGATTTCATGATCTGAGGTTGTACGGGTTTATCGTGATGGTCGGTCCTGACGCCCGCGATCTCGTCGATCGCGTCCATGCCGTCCGTCACCTTTCCGAAAGCGGCGTATTGTCCGTCGAGATGGGAAGAATTTTCGTGCATGATGAAAAACTGGGAACCCGCACTGTCGGGCATCATGCTTCTCGCCATGGAAATGACGCCGCGCGCGTGCTTGAGATCGTTCGCGGCAAAGCCGTTCATGCGGAATTCGCCTGCAATGGAATATCCGGGTCCTCCCATGCCGCTGCCCGCAGGGTCGCCGCCCTGGATCATAAATCCCGCAATGACGCGGTGAAAACACAGTCCGTCGTAAAACCCGCTGTTGGCGAGCGAAATAAAGTTGTTGACCGTATTCGGCGCTTTGTCGGGATATAATTCGAGCGTGACGCTCTTGCCGTTTTCCAAAGTGATGGTCGCGATGGGATTCTTTTGCATATCAATCTCCTTCAATGTCTTCGTATTTTTCCACGATCACGTTCGCTTCGCGGAACAGTTGCATGGAAAATTCGTCGGGGTAGCCGTGTCTGTACACGACGCGCGAAATGCCTGCGTTGATGATCATTTTCGCGCAGATGACGCACGGCTGGTGGGTACAGAACAAGGTGGCGCCGCTGATATTGACGCCCAGCCTCGCCGCCTGGATGATGGCGTTCTGCTCTGCGTGCACGGCGTAACAGATTTCCTGTTTGGTGCCGCTGGGGATATTCAGTTTACGGCGCAGGCATTCTTTGCGGTCAGCGCAACTCTGTATATTTTCGGGCGCGCCGTTGTAACCCGTCGTAAGGACTCTCTTATCTTTGACGATGATCGCGCCGACGTGCCTGTTCTCCTGAAAACAACTCGACCAGCCCGCGACCGTTTCCGTCAGTTCCATAAATCTCTTATCCCACTTATTCATCGGTAAAACCTCTGTTTCCTTTTCGTTTATTTTACCATACTACCCTAAAAATTGCAAGCCGCAGTGACATTTTTCCTTTCATTTTTCTTGTTTTAGCACTCGCAAAAGAAAAGTGCTAAAATTTTAATTTTTTTTATATAAATCGTTTGACATTTTTATGGAAATGGTTATAATATATGGTAAATTAGCACTCAGGAGTGAAAAGTGCTAACTCAAAAATAAGAAATAAAAAACGGAGGCAATATTATGAACATTAAACCATTATTTGACAGAGTAGTTGTTGAAAGCGTTCAATCGGAAGAAAAGACCAAGAGCGGATTCATTCTCCCCTCTTCGGCACAGGAAAAACCTCAGACGGCGAGAGTCGTTGCGGTAGGCCCCGGCGGAGTAGTCGATGGAAAAGACGTAACTATGGAGGTCAAGATCGGCGACGTGGTTCTCTACGCGAAATATTCGGGAAGCGAATTCAAAGTCGACGGAAAAGAATTTACCATTCTGCGGCAGAGCGATATTCTGGCGATCGTTGAATAATCGTAAAAATTTGTCAAAGTTTTTTAGGAGGAATCGATAATTATGGCTAAACAGATCAAATACGGAGACGAAGCGAGAAAGGCTTTGGAAACGGGCGTCAATACGCTCGCGAATACTGTTAAAATCACTCTCGGGCCGAAAGGCAGAAACGTGGTTCTCGATAAAAAATTCGGGGCTCCCCTCATCACCAACGACGGCGTGACCATCGCCAAGGAAATCGAGTTGGAAGACGCGTTCGAAAACATGGGCGCGCAACTCGTGAAGGAAGTTTCCACGAAGACCAACGACGTCGCGGGCGACGGCACCACGACTGCGGTCGTGCTTGCGCAGGCGATCATCCGCGAAGGTCTCAAAAACCTCGCCGCAGGCGCCAACCCCATCATTTTGAGAAAAGGGATCGACAAGGCTGTCGAAGCCGCCGTTTCCGAAATTAAAAAGAGTTCCAAAGAAGTCGACAGCAAACTCGCGATCACACAGGTCGCATCCATCTCCGCCGGCGACGATACCGTGGGACAGATCGTGTCCGACGCAATGGAAAAGGTCGGCAAAGACGGCGTGATCACCGTGGAAGAAGGCAAGACCATGATGACCGAGTTGACGACAGTAGAAGGCATGCAGTTCGACAGAGGCTACGCCTCCGCTTACATGGTCACCAATACCGATAAAATGGAAGCCGTATTGGATAACCCCTACATTTTCATTACCGATAAAAAAGTTTCCAATCTGCAGGAGATCCTGCCCGTGATCGAGCCTTTGGCTCAGCAGGGCGCGCGTCTTCTGATCATTGCCGAGGACGTGGAAGGCGACGCTTTGGCAGCACTCATCGTCAACAAACTAAAAGGCGTATTCAACTGCGTTGCGGTGAAAGCGCCCGGTTTCGGCGATCGCAGAAAGGCGATGCTCGAAGATATCGCGATTTTGACGGGCGGCACCGTGATCTCTTCCGATCTCGGCTACGAGTTCAAAGACGTGACGATGGATATGCTCGGAAGAGCCGCGCAGGTCAAAGTCGACAAAGACAACACCACCATTATCAACGGCGCGGGCGCTGCGGACGCGATCAAGGCGAGAGTTAACGCCATCAAGGCGCAGATCGCGGAAACCACTTCCGATTACGATAAGGAAAAATTGCAGGAACGCCTCGCGAAACTTGCGGGCGGCGTAGCCGTCATCAACGTCGGCGCGGCGACCGAAGTGGAAATGAAAGAAAAGAAACTCCGTATCGAGGACGCGCTGGCTGCTACCCGTGCGGCGGTCGAAGAAGGTATCGTACCCGGAGGCGGCGTCGCTCTCCTCTCCACTTCCGCTGCACTGAAAAAACTCATCGCAACGCTGGAAGGCGACGAAAAAACAGGCGCGCAGATCATCCTCAAAGCCATTGAAGAACCTCTCAGACAGATCGCGGCGAACGCAGGACTCGACGGTTCGGTCATTATCGATAAGATCCTTTCGAGCAAAAAGACCAACTACGGTTACGATGCACTGAACAACCGTTACACCGATATGGTCGAAAGCGGCATCATCGATCCGACCAAGGTCGCGAGAAGCGTATTGCAAAACGCGGCTTCCGTAGCGGCTACCTTGCTCACGACCGAGAGCGTCGTGGCGGATATTCCCGCTCCCGAGCCTGCCGCTCCCGCACCCGGCGGCATGGGCGGAATGTACTAAGCCGTAAATTTTCATTAGAACAAACGCCCCGCAGATTTTCTGCGGGGCGTCTTTTTTATTCTATTTTCATGATATCGTCGTCTTCGAGATCCTTTAAAAAGTCGGGCAGTTCCTCTTCTTCCTCGTCGGATTCGGAAGGAACGCTCTTTTTCTCGATTTGCCCGCCGTCTGGATTCTGCGGCGGCTGTATTTCGCCGTTGTCCACATATACGTTGTTGGCATAGAGATAAGACTCGGGCGCGGCGTTTTCGCCGTTCAGACGGGCGATATTCTCCATCAGCGTATCGTAGTCGGGAAGGTCTGCAATGCTCGTCAGGTTGAACCGCTTCAAAAAGTTATCCGTCGTCGCATAAAGAATGGGCCTGCCCACCGCGTCCTTGCGCCCGACCGGTTCGATCATTTTCAGATCGAGAAGCGTATGTATCGCATAATCGCAGTTGAGCCCGCGCAGATTTTCCAGTTCGCCCTTGGTAATAGGCTGTTTATAGGCGATGATCGCGGAACATTCTAAAATTGTGCGCGTAAATTCGCGCTCTTTAATGGGATTCAGCACGGAGGAAACAAAATCTTTGTATTCCGGATTGCTGGAAAGTTGTAATTTTTTATTGAAGAACAGAACTTTCAAGCCGCCTTTTTCCCCATACCGCTCCTGCAATTTTTTTGCCGCGTCCTTGACGTCCTTTTCCGAAACGCCGAGTTTTTCCGCAATGATATCCACGGGAACGGGATTTCCTGCCGCGAATAAAATACTTTCGAGTATGTTACTCAAATTCTCCAAGATCTCCAATGGTCTCGTCCTCACTTCTTTCGGTATTGTATTTGATCAGAATTTTTTCGAATACGCCGCCCTGCTCTACTTTGATAAACTGATATTTTAAAAGTTCCAAAAGCGCCTGAAAAGTCGTAATGATTTCGTTTTTGGAAGAATACGGCGTGAACAGTTCGTCAAAGCCCACCGTGCCGCGCTCTTTGACCGTGTCGCAGATATAATTCGCGCGGTCGGGAATGGTATAGACGTCTTTGGGAATCTCCCTCTGCACGCCTTTTTCGCGGCTTAACGCTTCCTGGCGTATCATCAGTTCGGTAAACGCTTTCAACAGTCCGTCGAGGTTGAAATCCTTATAGACGATCTTCGCCTCGCCGACGTTTTTATCGGGTTCCTTATAGAAGTATCCGATCGTTTCCAGTTCTTTCAGTTTCGCGCTCTCTTCTTTGAGCAGTTTGTATTCTTCGAGCGCGCGGATGAGCGTCTGTTCGCTGCTCTCCTCTTCGGGTTCCATCTCCACGACTGAGGGCACGAGGCTCTTTGCCTTGATGTCGAGAATCGCGGCCGCAATATTGAGATACTCGCTCGCTTTGTCGATGTCTATGTACGGCAGCCCCTGCATATACAGCAGGAACTGTTCGGTCACTTTGGAAACGAATATATCCTTGATCTCGATCTGCTCTTGCTTGATGAGGAATAAAAGCAAATCGAGCGGGCCCTCGAAATTATCCAGGACCGTGGTATAATCGACGACCGATTCGAATTTTTCGGCAGGATCTTTAACCATCAGAAAATCAGCCCCCAAAACGCCGTGATCGGCCACGCTACGATATTCACGGCAAAATCCAGAATATAGCCGAGGATATCGATATAACCCAAAACCGTGAAATAACCCGAAACGAAATGGATCGCGATCAGAATCAATAAGATGATCGAGCCGTATCTTTCGAAAAATCTGTAAACGCGCCCGTGTCGGCGGTTGAGCGCTTCCACCACCCGCCAGCCGTCCAGCGGCGCGAGCGGGATCAGATTGAATACGCAGAAGGATATACTGTACGTCCATAACAGCATAAAAAGCATTTCCACAAAAGTCTGGATGGGCCAGAGCGGGATATTCACGTACAGCACGACCAGTTTATAGATCGGGAACAAGAGAAACGCCATGATGAGATTCATGACCACGCCCGCGATCGCGGTCAGGGTCAAGCCCCTGCGATAATGGTTGAAATTGAGCGGATTGATGGGAACGGGTTTCGCCCAGCCGAAGCCCGCGAAAGTAAACATGATGAGTCCCAGAAGATCGAAATGTACCATGGGATTGAGGCTGCACCGCCCGTTGATCTTTGCGGTGGGATCGCCGCATTTATACGCCACGAACGCATGGGCGAATTCGTGAAACGACAATACGACCATGACGGCGAAAAAACTTGCAAGTAAAGTAATTATCCTTATAACAATATCCATAAAAAAATTATACCGTATTTTTCTTAAAAAAGCAAGATTTTCGAGGATGAAAAAGGAAAGGCGGCAAGCCTTTCCTTCATACGTTATTTTAATCTTTCGGGGATCAGATCGTTTCTTGTCAGATCTTCGTAGGTCTGCGGCTTTACGATATATTCCGCGTTTCCTTTATACGCAAGCACCGCCCCGGGGATAAAATTTCGGTTGTAGTTGCTCGCCATGGAATAATTGTAGGCGCCCGTGGAGAGAACCGCAAGAATTTCGCCGCTCTTTGCTGCGGGCAGAGGCACGTCCGCGCATACGATATCGCCGCTCTCGCAGCATTTGCCCGCGATCGTCACGATCTCCTCGGGTTTCTCGTCCGCGCGCGCGGCGAGAAGCGCCGTATACTTGGACTGATAGAGGGCATAGCGGGGATTGTCGAACATTCCCCCGTCCACAGCCACGTATTTTTTGACGTTGGGAATTTCTTTGATCGCACCGACCGTGTAGAGCGTGATGCCTGCCTCCGCTACGATCGAGCGTCCCGGCTCGACGACGAGATACGGCAGAGGGAAATCATATTGCGCGCATTTTTCTTTCAGTTCCGCCACGATCGCTTTGAGATATTCTGCATAGCCTGCGGGCGTGATCTTTTTATCTTCGTCGGTATACCAAACGCCGTAGCCTCCGCCGAGGTTGAGCGTCTTAGCCGTAAAGTTCAAGTCTTTACGGATCCTTACCATAAAATCCGTCATTTTATCGACGGCGAGCGTGAACGACTGCTTTTCGAATATCTGCGAACCGATGTGGCAGTGATATCCCGTCAGGCGCAGGTTTTTCTTTTGCAGCGCGTATGCGGTTATTTTTTCCGCCGTGTCGTCGGATATGGAAAACCCGAATTTGCTGTCCGTCTTGGCGGTCTGGATAAAGTGATGGGTATGCGCTTCCACGCCCGGATTGACGCGGATGAGGATATCCTGCACCATGCCGCGCTCGCCCGCCATTTCGTCGAGCATATCCAATTCGGAATATGCGTCCACGACGATCGCGCCGATTTTACAATCGAGCGCCTCGCAAAGTTCCTGCCGCAATTTATTGTTGCCGTGCATGTAGATCTTATCTGCAGGAAAACCTGCCTGCAACGCCGTGTAGAGTTCCCCGCCCGAAACCACGTCGCATCCGATCTTTTCGTCGGCGACGATTTTATAGACCGCCTTGCAGGAAAAGGCCTTCGAGGCATACAGGACCAGTCCGTTCCCGCCGTATTCGTTTTCGATCGTTTCGCGGTAGACGGCGCACATATCGCGTATGTACTGTTCGTCGAATACATAGACGGGCGTGGGGAATCTGGCGACAAGTTCTACGGTATCGCATCCGCCGATTTCCAGATGCCCTTTGTCATTCACTTTCAAGGTCGGACGTGTGTTCATGTTTTGACTACCTCACCTCACTTTTTCTTTACCGTTCTATTGTACCAAAAATGCGCTCGGATTGCAAATATTTTATCTGAAAATTCGGTGTAAAGTAAAGCAGTCCGAAACTGTTTGTTTCGGACTGCTTTTCAAATTTTATACGTTCCAGTTTTTCGCGATATTGCCGATCGCATCCCATAACGTATTTTTAGCGATTTCTTCGTTTGCCCGCAGCGTCACGCGGTCGGTTTCCACGCCGTTTTTATAGACGATCACTTCGCCCGCAACGTCGCCGATCTTCACGGGCGCTTTCAGCCCTGTGAGATTGACGTCCAGAACGATTTCGGGATTTTCCGTCTTGTTGACAAAGACGTAGGAACTGCGTTCGGGTTTTACGCTCACGCAGTCGGTTTTGCCGCCGCTCACTTCGCACTTTTCGTCAAGCACTCGTTCGCTGTCGACCGCTACTTTGTTCTCGCAGGTCGCGAAAGCAAAATCGAACATGGTGGAGACCGCTCCGAAACGGGCTTTGCTGTCGCTGCCGCCGATGACGACGGACACGACGCGCATATTGCCGCGCTTTGCGGAGGCTGCCAGGCAGAATCCCGCTTCGCTGGTAAATCCTGTTTTGCCCGCGTCGCAGCCGTTATAAAAGCGGATGAGTTTGTTCGTGTTCGCCATTTCCGTTTCGCGGCCTTTCGGGTGCGAAATCTTATCCATCCAGATTTTGCTGAACGAATAATACACGTCGTGGCGCAGCAATTCGCCGAGGATCAGGGCGACGTCTTTCGCGCAGGAATACTGTCCCTGTTTGGGAAGCCCCGTACAGTTTACATATACGGTATCCTCCGCACCGAGGCTCTTCGCGCGTTCGTTCATTTTGGAAATGAACAGATCTTCCGTTCCCGCAATGCGCTCCGCCATCGCCACGCAGGAATCGTTTGCGGACGCGATACAGATGCTTTTGATCAGATCGCTCGCCTTATAAGTCGTGCCCGATTCCAAGAACACCTGCGAGCCGCCCATACCGCTCGCGTTTTCGCTGACGGCGATCTCCTCGTCCAGTTTTAAGGAACCGCTTTCCAATTCGTCCATGATCAGCACCAGCGTCATGATCTTACACATGCTCGCAATGGGAAGATGCTGCGTTTCGTTTTTAGAATAAATACGGGTTCCGCTGTGCCAGTCGCATAGATACGCGGCTTTGCAGTTTTTTGCAAGTTCGG
Organism: Candidatus Borkfalkia ceftriaxoniphila; assembly: GCF_004134775.1. Classification (NCBI taxonomy): domain Bacteria; kingdom Bacillati; phylum Bacillota; class Clostridia; order Christensenellales; family Christensenellaceae; genus Candidatus Borkfalkia; species Candidatus Borkfalkia ceftriaxoniphila. The sequence goes on along the minus strand of NZ_SDOZ01000005.1, from coordinate 104,069 downwards.
TATCTTCTTCCGCGTTCACATAAGCGGCTGCGCCGCCGACGGCGGAAAACAAAAATAGAAAAGCGAATATCGCCGTTAAAACTTTTTTCATAAAGATATCTCTCCGTTTGTTTTTCTTTCGATACCTTTATTATTTGTGTTCTGCTGCAATTTATTCAATCATACGCGAACTATTTCATACATAGTACTATGCAAAATAATTTCAAATGCGTTTAACAACCCGTTTTATCAACATTGAATAGTTTTCTTCATTCTTTCGCGCCTGTGAAAGCACGTCGTGATGGTCGAGCCGTTCGTCCTCGATCCCCGCCCCCATATTGGTTATACCCGAAATCGCAGCGACTTTGAGACGGAGATATTTCGCAAAAACAGCCTCGACTACCGTGCTCATCCCCACGGCGTCTGCGCCCAACTTCGAAAACGCCTGAATTTCTGCGGGCGTTTCGTAGGAAGGTCCGAGTACCTGGATATACACCCCGCTATGAGCGCAAAGCCCCAACGCTTCGCATTCCTCTAATATAATATTTCGGATCGCTTCGTCATAAACGTTTGTCATGTCGCAAAAGACAGGATATTCTTCCGTAGCCTTCTCGCCGATCAGCGGATTGCGAAAGGTAAAATTAATGTGGTCTTTCAAAACCATCAGATCGCCGCGGCGATAAGCGCGGTTCAATCCGCCTGCGGCGTTCGTCAAGATGAGAGTATCTATACCCAAAGCATACATGACTTTGATTGGCATCAGCACGTCGGAAAATTCTTTTCCCTCGTACAAATGAAAGCGCCCCTGCGCAACGACGACGTTTTTGCAGCCGAGTTTTCCGAATACAAAATTACCGCTATGCCCCTTTACGCCGCAAGTCGGCATATTTTGCAGCGATGCGTAAGATATGGTAATCGGTTCTTCAAGTCCGCGGCAGACGGCGCCCCAACCGCTGCCCAATATCAGCCCGACGGACGGCGTGACGTCAGTCCTGGCGTAAATCTGTTCCGCAATGTCGTAGACGCGTTCGTCTTCAAAGATTTTTCTTTCCATGTGCTTGTTCCCCTTGTAAAATTTCGGATATTTCAGAATTGCCGCGCACGCCGAAAGAAGACAGGACGAATCGCGAAATGTGATCGAATCCGTCGAGCGTGCCCAGATTCCGGCTTGCGATATTTCGTCCGTAGATCAAAAGCGGCACGTATTCGCGGGAATGGTCGGTGGAAGGCGTTGTCGGATCGCAGCCGTGATCAGCGGTCAGGATCAGAATATCGTCGCCGCGCATTCCGCTTTCGATAGCAGGCAAATGCCCGTCCAGATATTCGAGCGCCCGCGCATATCCCTCCGCATCGTTGCGGTGACCGTACAGCATATCGGTGTCGACGAGATTGACGAAAACAAGCCCTCTCTCGGCTTCTCGCACGAGGCGGAGCGTCTCTTCGATCCCCTCTCGGTTGTTGCCCGTGTGCGTTGAGTCCGCAATGCCTCTACCGCAAAAAATATCGGTTATTTTTCCGACGGCAAAAGTGGGCACGCCGTGCGCAGCAAGTTTTTCCATCATTGTTTCGGAGGGAGGCGGAAGCGCATAATCTTTTCTGTCCTCCGTACGCGTAAATTTACCGTCTGCGTGCGTGAACGGACGCGCGATGACGCGGCCGACCGCCCAGTCGCCGACCATGATCTCCCGCGCGATCTCGCAGATCTCATAAAGCCTGGAAAGCGGGACGACGGAAATATCCGCAGCGATCTGCATGACGGAATCCTGCGAAGTATAGAGTATGGGACGCTTCGTGCGGAGATGCTCTTCGCCCAAACGCTGTATGATCTCGGTACCGGAAGCGACCTCGTTGCCCATAAATTCGACGTTCGCCTTTTGTTCGATCTCGGATACGATCTCGGAGGGAAAGGTTTTGTAGATTCCGTACGGTTTTTTCATCATAACGCCCGCGATTTCGTAGTGCCCTGCCGTCGTGTCCTTTGCAAAAGTTTTTTCCGCCATTCTGCCGTACGCCGCAACGGGAGCCGCGCAGGGGCGCAATATTTTTCCGTCGGGAAAAGAAAGATTGGCTACGCCGTCGATATTATTCAGACCGAACCGTATAAGATTGGGAAGGTCGACTCCCGTGCGCGCGTAAAGATTTCCGTACGTATTCGAGCCTTCGTCATGAAAAAGGTCGGCGTCGGGCATCTCGCCGATTCCGAAACTGTCGATCACAAGTAAAAATATTCTCATATAAAAATCCTATAAAATGAAATTCAAGGGACGGATGACTGCGACGATCGTAAGAAGTTCCAAAATCGCCGCAGCGACGGATACAATCAGCGCCAGAACAACGATATCCGCGTACGGTCGCAGCGCGATACATCCCGATTGCCTGTTATTGTTCGCGTTTTCGTATGCGGGACATACGAGGATCACCAGAATTCCGCTGAAAATTACTTGCTGAGGCAGTAATACCAACAGCAAAATGATCACGCCGCTCAGCGAATATACCGTTATCATTATAACACAAGCGGTGCCGAAAATAAAGCCTTTATAAAAAATTATCACGTAATGCACGGGAAGACACCAAACGATGATACCTCCCGGAAGGCAAAAGATCAAGACCAGCGCGTAGTTTAAGATCCTCGTGAAGAATATCGAAAAGACCGAATGGTCTTTATTGACGATACGGTAGATCAGATCGCTACAATATTCGCGGTAATACAGATCCAATGAGAGAGGTTTATCGAGTATGATCCCGCACAGTATTCCCGCGATCACAGCGAGAAGGGAACAGAAAAATATAATTTTATGCGTCTTGCAGGACGTCTTGATTTCTTCGAAATAATAAGAAAGGTTCATATAAATCTTATATGAACCTTTCTATTCGTTTATGCTCAATTCCCGAACATATTATCCACGGAAATGCCGTAACCGCGGGTCGGATCGTTCAAAAACACGTGCGTGACCGCACCGATGAGTTTACCGTCCTGAATGATCGGGCTTCCGCTCATCCCCTGCACGATGCCGCCCGTCTGAGCCAGAAGCGTGTCGTCTGTAATTTTGATCACAAAATTTTTGTTTTGCTTATTATTTTTATCGACCTTGACAATACTCACAGAGTACTCTTTCGGCGTGATTCCGTCGATAGTCGTAAAAATGCTCGCCTTGCCGGGATGCGTGTCCCCTACGGCAGCCGTTTTCGCGCATTTGAATCGGGAAAAATCATACCCCTTTTTGAATTGACCGAAAATGCCGCAATCGCAGTTCTTTTCGGCTGTCGCTATATGCGTGTCATTCAGAAATACGCCTTTCAGTTCCCCCGCTTTGCCGCGGATCCCTTTGACGACGTTCACGATGCTGCAATTATAGATCTTGCCGCCAGCGACCTTCATAGCCGCGCCGTTTTCGCCCATAACGGGATGACCCAAAGAACCGAACCGAAGCGTGTCTTTTTCAATGTACGTGACCGTCCCGATGCCCGATACGCTGTCTCTCACGAGCACGCCGAGTTTGCGTTTTCCGCTCGTGATGTCCTTGGCGGGTTTGATTTCTTTCGTCATCTCCTCGCCGTCTCTCTGTATCTCGACGGTATATTCCGTCTTTTTTTCTTTTGCAAGCACGGTGTCCAGATCTTTTGCCGATTCGATGGTAACCCCGTTTAATGTCAAAATAATATCCCCAACGTAAATTTCCGCTTCTTTAGCAGGGCATTTAGCGCCGTCCACAGTCAATACTTCGCAGATACCGACTACCTGAGCGCCGCCCAGCCCGAGCGTAAACCCGGCGGGGATTCCTCCTATATAAACTTCTTTGCCGTCTGCCGAAGCGCCCACAGGCGTTCCCGCGACGGCAAAGGCGATAATAAATATCAATAGGATTGTCAATGTAGAAAATTTAAACTTTCGCATAATCGCCCCCGTTTTAATATATCATTACTTTGCGTAAAAGGCGGGCGCAATATACGGAGAAAAATTTTCCATGAAAGGATAAAAAAGAGCCCGAACGGAAAGTTCGGGCTTATCTTTCTATTTTTTATATCGCAAAGAAGTTTTGATCAGTTCCCCCGCAAGGTTTTGCGCGGCGGCGCTGTCCTTTTCGCCTCCGACCAGTCGGACAATCTCCGCAATCTTTTCACTTTCCCGTAAGCGGGAAACTCTCGTCACGGTTTTACCCTGTTCGGTTTCGGTCTTGGAAATGACGAAATTTTCGTCGGCCATCGCGGAGATCTGCGCCAGATGCGAAACCGCGATGATCTGCTTTTTCTTAGCGATATCTGCGAATTTTTCCGCGACCACGCGCGCCGTATTGCCGCTGATCCCGGCGTCGATCTCGTCGAAAATATATGTGTCGATCTCGTTGATATCGGACATTTTTGTCTTGATGGCGAGCATCAATCGGCTCATTTCGCCGCCGCTGATGACTTTGCTCAAAGGTTTTAAAGGTTCGCCCGCGTTTGCGGAAAAGAGAAAGCGCATCGAATCGAGTCCGTTCTGCGTCGCGCGCGGCGCATCTTCTTCGCCGTAGGAGTCAAATTCGGCACAGAAATTCGCGTTTTTAATGTTGAGCGTCTTTAATTCCTCGCTCACCCTGGCGCAAAAGTCTTTTGCCGCGGCTTTACGGAGAATTGTCAGTTCGTTACAAAGGGCATATAACTGTTTGCAAAGTTCTCGCGTCGATTTTTCCAGTTTTTCCGATTCTTCGTCGCAGTGCTGCAAAACATCCAATTCTTCGGCGATCTCCTCTTCGAATTTCATGACCTCCGCAAAGGAATTGCCGTATTTTTTCTGCACCGATCGGATTACGTCCAGGCGTTTTTCCACCCTGTCCGCTTCGTTTTCGTCGAAAGACAGATCTTCCGCCGCGGCGGCGACTGTTTCGGAAATATCCTCGGCTTCCAGGCATACGCTTTCCAAGCGCTCCGAAAGCGACGCGTACTCCTCGCCGAAACGGAAGACCTCCGCAAGACATCTTCCTGCCGCACGCAGACAGTCCATCACACCGTTTTCGCCGCCGAGCGCCTCGCGCGCCTCGCTCAACGCGCGGCCGATGCGCTCCATGTTATGGATCAAAAGCCGTTTTGCGAGGAGTTCTTCCTCCTCCCCCTCTTTCAGTTGTGCGTTTTCGATCTCGTCGATTTGAAATTTTAAAATATCGATGCGCCTGCCGCGTTCTTTCTCATCGCCGCCGAGCGCAAAAAGACGCTTTTTATTCTCGCGCAGGGAAGATAAAATTTCGGAAATTTTTCCTTTCAGCCCCTCGACCGCATCGCCTGCGAACTTATCCACGACTTTGAGTTGATTGAGTTCGTTTAAGAGATAAAAATGCTCGCTCTGCCCGTGTACGTCCACGAGATGCGAAGTGATCTTTTTGAGCATGGTGGCATTCACGGGTGAACCGTTGATTTTGATATCGCCCCTGCCGTCCGCGCGGAAACGGCGGGAAACGATCATTTCCTCCTCGCCCTCTATGCCCATTTCGGCGAGTTCCGAAAATACGGGGCTGTCCTCGGCAAGCAGAAAGCACGCCGAAACGAAACACTCGCTTTCGCCGTGCCGTATCATGCTTTTATCCGCTTTGGCGCCCAGCGCAAAATTGATGCTGTCCAGCAACACCGATTTGCCCGCGCCCGTTTCGCCCGAAAGGACGTTGAGTCCCTCGCCGAATTCTATTTCCGCGCTGTCGATCAGCGCGACGTTTTTTATCGTAAGTCTGTTCAGCATACGCTCACTTCAAAAACTCGTTCAGTTTCTCCACGACGACATTGGCGTGTTCGGGGCTCTCCGTTACGATCAAAAGAGTGTCGTCGCCCGCGATCGATCCCACGATCTCCTGAAAATTCAGTTTATCCACGATCATGCCCGCATTGCTGCCGTTGCCGCGCAGCGTCTTGATAACGACCTGATTCATTGCGGGGCGCATGGAAAGCACGCATTCGCGGAACAGGTTCTGCATTTTCGGAGAAATGCGGTTGAGCCCCTCGTCGATATAGGCGTACTTATATTTTTTCTCCACGCCCGCCACTTTAAACAGGCGCAGTTCTTTGATGTCGCGGGAAACCGTCGCCTGCGTCACTTTATAATTTTGTTTATTCAGCTCCGCGCAAAGTTCTTCCTGCGTTTCGATCTCCATCTTGGAAATGATATCCAGAATCGTGGTATGCCTTCCGCTTCTCATCATAGTAAATCAGTTGCTCCATTTATTGAGTTTAAATAATAATTTATCGAAAAAGTTGTTTTGACCTGCAACGAATTCCGCCTGAAAATCCGCTTTTTTGATAAAGACGGCATCTTTCTGCGAGATCACGCCGATGAATTTCCCGTCGCAAAACAGGGAGATCTTTCCTTCCTCGTCGGTCAGACGCACCTGCATGACGCTGTCGTCCGAATACACGATGGGACGGTTATGCAGCGAATGGGCGCAGACGGGCGTGAGGATAAAGGCGTGGATATCGGGCGTAAGTATGGGACCGCCCGCCGAAAGCGAGTATGCCGTGGAGCCCGTGGGCGTCGCGACGATGATCCCGTCCCCCACGAAATCGTCCACTTTTTTTCCGTCGATCAAAGCGGTCACGGATACGACGTTGTTATCCGCGTCCTCGTTGTAACGCCTCTGGAAAAATACTTCGTTGAGCGCGAAAAAGTTTTGGCCGTTGACACAGACTTGCAAAACGCCCCTCTTTTGCGAACGGTAATCGCCCTGCAAAAGTTCGACGGCGCTCTCGGTCTCATCTCCTTCGAACTCGGTCAAAAAACCGAGATTACCCGAATTGATCCCCAAAATCTTGATGCCCTTTTTTCCGACCGCCGTAGCGACTTTCAGCATCGTACCGTCGCCGCCGAGCACGATGAGGACGTCAATGCCTTCCGCGTCGTCCACGTTTTCGCAGACATCGTAGTGTATGCCGCGTTCCTTTAAAACCCGAAACAGTTCTTTTTGCACGGGTAAATATTTTTTCAGCGACTTATTACAAAAAATTCCGACTTTCATAGTTTCATTATACAATATTTTATACTTTTATGCAATCGAATGTATAAAACTTCATGCAAAATAAATGCGCGGGCAATTCGCAAGATTGCCCGCGCCGCGGTTTAACCGATATAATTTTTGAGAAGTTGCATGCTGTTGTCCGAAAAATCTTTCAGTTCTTCGGGATTGAGTTTTTTATAGGACAGCATGGCGATATAGTAGATCTGATTGGCGACAAACTTTTTCATCTCGTCGTTTAAGCCCGTAAAAGACGCTACGACGGGATTTTCGGTATTGAGAATAATAGTCATGTCGCGGTCCGCATCGCCGCCCGCAAGCCCGTAAAACGCGTTCATTTCGCTGAATCTGCGCGTAAATTCCGAAACGTTGATGATGGCGGGCACGTCCGCGCTCTTGAACTTTTCCGCCTTGACGGCAATAGAAGTATTTTTCAGCGAGTTTTTGAATGATTCCGTCAGGTCCTTAAAGTCGTCGGCGTTCACTTCGCCGTCTTTGAGCGCGGAATCGATATCCGCATCGATACGCATGAATTTCCACTTTTCGGGATTTTTGTATTCGAGAAAACTGATAAAATGAGGATCGACGAACGTATCGCATACGATGGCGTTCAGCCCCGCGTTTTTGAACATGTTCACATACTGGGACTGTCCTACTTCGTCGGAAACGTAGTAGACGGAAACGGGTTTTTTCTCCTCGTCCCTCTTTTCTTCCGCCGTTTCGCTCTCGGGCACAACGCCCAAAAACTCGTCGAGATTTTTATATTCGCCGTTTAGGTCTTTAAAGATGAGAATATCTTTGACCTTGGAATAGAAATCTTCGTCTTTCAGGCACCCGACTTTGATAAATACGGAAATATCGTTCCAGCACTGCACGAATTTTTCGCGGTCGTTTTTGAACAGTCCCGTCAGTTTGTCCGCCACTTTTTTGGTGATATGACGGGAAATTTTCTGTACTTCGCGGTCGTTTTGCAGAAAACTGCGCGAGACGTTGAGCGGAATATCGGGACAGTCGATGACGCCGTTCAAAAGCGTTAAAAATTCGGGAATGACTTCTTTGATGTTGTCCGCGATAAACACCTGATTGCAGAACAGTTTGACCTGTCCGCGTTCCAGTTCCGCCTTATTTTTGACTTTGGGAAAGTACAGGATCCCTTTCAGACGGAAAGGATAGTCCATATTCAAATGGATCCAGAAGAGCGGCTCCTGAAAATCGTGAAAAGTTTTGGTATAAAAACTCTTATATTCTTCGTCCGTGCAGTCTTTGGGATTTTTGATGTAGAGCGGCTGCGGATCGTTTAAAGGCTTGTCGTCCTTACCCTGAAAGTTCAGATAAATATTGTAAGGCATGAAACCGCAATATTTATGAATGAGCGTGGAGATCGTACCTTCGTCCAAGAACTCTTTTTCCGCGTCGGCAATATGCATGACGATCTTCGTACCGCGCGTTTCCTTGTCGCAGGGCTCGATGGTATAGGTGCTCTCGCCGTCCGATTCCCAGCGAACGGCGGGCTCGTCCCGATACGATTTCGTAAAGATCTCGATATTTTCCGAAACCATGTAGGCGGAATAGAATCCCAACCCGAAATGTCCGATGATCCCGTCTCCGTCCGCTTTCTCGTACTTATCGAGAAAATCGGCGGCGCCGGAAAAGGCGATCTGCGTGATATACTTTTCCACCTCGTCCTCGGTCATGCCGATGCCGTTGTCCTCTACGGAAAGAGTTTTTGCATCTTTGTCTATGGAAACTTTGATGCAATACTCTTCTTCCGAGGTCTGTGCCTCGCCCATGTCCGCAAGTTTACGGAATTTCGTAATCGCGTCTACGCCGTTTGCTACGATCTCGCGAAGAAAAATGTCTTTGTCAGAGTAAAGCCATTTTTTGATGATGGGCATCATGTTCTCGCTAGCAATCCGAATGTTACCTTGTTTAGACATCTTAATCACCTCACATAAAGCAAAACCCCGCCTTGCGAGCGGGGTTGCCTGATTTTTTCTTAGTTATCGTTTTTGTTTTGCAACATCTCCGCAATGGAAGCGCCGCCGACTCCGCCTTCGGTCCATTCACGGAAGTCGTCTTCTTCTCTGTCTCTGGATGCGGCACGGGGCTTTCTGTTTCTCGGTCTGTCACTTCTCTCTTCACGGCCGCCGTCCTCGCGTCTGGGGCGCACTTTCGTGACCTCGGGTTCGGGCAGCAGGGCTTTGATAGAGAGGGTCATTTTCTTGTTCGCGGGATCGAGCACCAAAATCTTGGCGTCGACCTCTTCGCCGATCGTGAGCACTGAGGTGGGATTTTCCAGCCATTCGTGAGAGATCTGCGAAACGTGGACCAGACCGTCTACGCCGTTTTCGATCTCCACAAACGCTCCGAAAGGAACGATGCGGACGACCTTGCCGTGCACGGTGTCGCCTGTCGCGTATTTTTCAGCCACAAGATCCCAAGGCTGGGGCTGCAACTGTTTATAGCCGATGGAAACTTTCTTGTTTTCTTCGTCGACTTTCAAAATGATGAAATCGTATTTTTTGCCGATCTCCAAAACGTCGGTCACATTCTTGACGCCCGACCAGGAGAGATCGGAGATGTGCGCGAGGCAGTCGAAACCGTTGACGGATACGAACGCGCCGAAATTGGTCACGCGCTCGACCTTGCCTTCCACAACGTCGTCCACGTGAATATTGGCAAAGAATTCAGCCTCTTTTTCCGCTTTGGCGGCGTCTCTCGCGTTCTTTTCCTCTTCGAGAATCACGCGCTGGGAAGCGATGATCTCCTTTTTGCGGTCGCTCTTTTTGATCTCGAGCGCTTTCAGACGCAGTTTTTTACCGACGTATTTGTCGAGTTCTTTGACATAGCCCATGCGGATCTCTTTCGCGGGAACGAAAACCGAATAGGTGCCCATAGAGGAAACCAGACCGCCCTTATTGAAACCTGTGCAGACAACGGAGAATTCCTCGCCGTCCGAAATCGCCTGCATCTTGCCCTCTTCTTCTTTGATCTGGGCAATGATCTTCTGGGAAAGTTTGACGGGATTGGTGGAAACGACCATCAGTTCGATCTCGTCGCCGACTTTCGCCGCGAAGTCTTCCTTTTTGTATTCTTCGCATTCGATTTCGGATTTTTCGAGGAGTATTTCTTTTTTGAAGAACGGTAACAACACAGCCACGCCTTCGTCCGAAGCCGAAGATATAATTGCAGTTACAAGCTGCCCCCTCTTTAATTTTGACTGTCCGTTGTCCATTTGTGCAACGACTTCATCCATTTCGTTCATGGTCGTTGCTTTCACTTCTGTGTCGATACTATCCATCTTAAAAAGAACCTCCTGAGTTTGCGTGTCCGGCGTGGATGCGCCGAGCACAAGACCTACATTTTTAAATTTTTTAATTTTTTCTGCTTCGAATTCGCCCGAGTCGGCGTACCGGAAAACATGCCCGCAGTTGCGCTTGCAGATGTCGTATAATTTGTTGGTATTGCTGCTGTTCAAACCGCCTATTACGAGCATCGCATCGCATACAGACGAGAGTCTTTCCGCCTCCCTCTGACGCTCTTTAGTAGTATAACAAATTGTTTTAAAAACTTCAACTGTTTTTTTGCAAACTTTTGCAATATTTTTAATAATTTTATTAAATTTTTCTTCCGAGAAGGTCGTTTGGCTCACGATCGCCAAATTTTTTTCTGAAAGCGCGGAAATTCGTTGATCGTCGGGATCGTTTATCACGACGGTTTCCCCCTCGAACCAGCCCAAAAGCCCGACGACTTCGGGGTGCGGACTCTCGCCCGCGACGACAAGCGTTTTTCCCGTGCCGTTTAATCCGTCGATGATGTCCTGCGTCCTCTTGACAAAGGGACAGGTGCAGTCGACGACGCGGATATTCCGCCTTTCGCATTCCCCGAAAACCTTTCTTCCCGCGCCGTGAGATCGGATGATCAGCGTCGCGCCGTCGGGAACGTCGGACACGCTTTCAACGGTGACGATGCCGCGCGCACGCACGGCGTCGTTGATAAGTTCGTTATGGATGAGTTCGCCCAATAAAAAGGTATTGACGGGGTCGATATTCATGGCGGTTTCCACGGCGCTTTTCACGCCCTTGCAGAAACCGCTGTTTTTTGCTACAAACAGTTTCATTTTTTCTTCTTATTCTTTTCCGATTTCGCCGCGCGTTCCGCCTGAAATCCGTGAATGATCTCCAGCATCTTGTCGCGTATGATCTCTTCCGCCTTCGCGTAGTCCTCCGCCGTCATTTTACGGTCGTAAAATTCCGTCAGATCGATGGGATCCCCCACGACGATGCGCGTGCGGCGGAACAGCCTCGTTTTACCGTCCATCATGACGGGATAAATGGGCGCTTTGGCGCGGATGGCGAACAGCGCCGCGCCCCCTTTGAGGGGCAAAAGGTCGGCGTCTGTACGGTTGCGGGTCCCTTCGGGGAAAATAGATATCTTTTCGCCGTTTTTCAGATATTTGAGCGCCGTCATGACCGCCTTGATGTCGTTGCCTTCCCTTGTGACGGGGATCGCGTCGATTTTGCGGGCGAGATAACCGATCAACTTTTTGTCGAACAGTTCCTGTTTGGCGATAAAGTGCACCTGGTCTTTGGTCGTGCAGGCCATATGAATGATATCCCACAGCCGATAATGATTCCCGACCAGAACGCACGCCTGCCCCTTTACGATTTTTTCTTTTCCGTACAGTTTATAGGGATAGATGATCTGCACGATGAAGTTTAAAAAGCCTTTCAAAAATTTATACATAATGTCCTCTTATACTTTTTCCTGGATCTTGCGCACGATGAAATCGAGCACTTCCTGTGCGTTCATTTCGTCCGTATTCACGACGACGGCGTCCTCCGCCTGTCGGAGCGGAGAAAACGCACGGTGCGAATCGTTGTAGTCCCGTTCTTCGATCTCTTGCAACACATTGTCGTATTCGACGTCGTATCCCTTTTGTCTGAGTTCGTCGTAGCGGCGTTTCGCGCGGACGCGGCTCGACGCCGTCACGAAAAATTTGAAGGGAGCGTCGGGAAGAACGTGCGTTCCGATATCCCGTCCGTCGAGAACGCAGGACATTTTCCGCGCGATCTCTCTCTGCATCTCCACCATTTTTTTTCGCACGCAAGGCAGCGCCGAAATGGCGGACGCCGCCATGGAAACTTCCGGACGGCGTATCTTTTCCGATACGTCTTCCCCGTCCAAGATCGTCCGCTGCGCGCCGTCCGTATATTGTATGTTGAGCGATATGTTTTCTATGAGTGGCGCCACCGCGTCCTCGGTGAAGCGTTCTACTTTTTCGCCGATCGCTTTCAGCGCGCATGCTCGATACATGGCGCCCGTGTCGAGATATAAAATATTCAGTTTTCGGGCGAGCATTTTCGCCACGGTGCTCTTGCCGCTGCCTGACGGGCCGTCGAGCGCCACCGCAAATTTTTTGAGATCTTTGCGAAGGTTGGCGGCTCCCCGAAGATATACTGGCACCGGATTTTCGATCTCCGCCAAGATCATCACGCGTATGCACAGCGGAAGCGCCCCTTCGATTTCGGGTTCCAAAGAAGAAAAAAGCGCGCAGGAATAAAAGCCGGCTTCCCTTGCCGCCTTGGCGGGATAAGCGCTCTTGATGTCAGACGTGTTGGAAAACAGAATGCAGATCATATTTTCGTCCGTCAGACCGTTCTGTTCACGCATTTGTATCAACAACTCGCCGACGGCGTCCTTGATCTCTGCGGGCGTATCGGCCGATATCGTCGTTGCTCCCCGGATTGCTTTCATGAAAACCTCTTCTTATATATTATAGTTATACGTTATTTCCCGCGGCATATCCCGTGGAAAACGCGATCTGCAGATTGTAACCGCCCGTAAAGGCGTCTACGTCAAGTACCTCTCCGCAGAAATACAGTCCTTTGACCAATCTGCTTTCCATCGTTTTGGGGTGTATCTCCCTTACGTCCACGCCGCCCGCCGTCACGATCGATTCCCGTATTCCGCGCAGCGACGAAGGGCGCAATGTAAAGCGCTTGATCGTTTCCAGCAAATGCCCCCTCTGCGCTTTCGTAACCGTATTGACGGGTGTCGAAGGTAAAATCCCGCTTCTCGCGACGACGACCGGCACCAATGATTTCGGCAAAAGTTCGTCTAGCGCGTGAATCAGCATTTTATTCTTATATTTTTCGAAATCGCGCAAGATCCTCTTATCGAGCGTCTGCGCATCAAGCGCGGGTTTCAGGTCGATGAAAATTTCGATTTCCGACATCGGGAAACGGTTGATCAGACTGGATAAGGACAATACGCACGGTCCCGAGATCCCGAAATGCGTAAACAGCATCTCCCCGAAAAACGAGCCGACCTCCTTTCCGCCCCTTTTGGCTGAAACAGAAACGTTTTTAAGCGACAGTCCCTGTAACGGCGCCGTATCCGTATCTTTTAAATTTATCCCGCATAGCGCGGCCGTAACGGGAACGACGGTATGTCCCAGTTGTTTGGCAAAAGCGTACCCGTCTCCCGTGCTGCCCGTTCCCGGATAGGACAATCCGCCCGTACAAACGATGCACGCGTCGCAGGCATAGCGAGCCTTATCTGTAATTACGTCTGACATAGTACTCTGCAAAACGCAAATTTCCTGCACTTGCTCGTTAAAATGAAAACAAACACCCGCATTTTTGCAATAGTTCTCCAAACATTTCGTAACGTCGCTCGCCTTATCGGACAACGGAAACACGCGGCCTCCCCGTTCCGTTTTCAGTCGCAGTCCCCCGTCTTCTAAAAACCGCATCAACTTTTGCGGAGGAAAAGAATACACTGCGCCCGTTAAAAATTTTGGATTTGTAACGACGTTCGAGAGGAAATCTTCGGGGAGAATATCGTTCGTGATATTGCAGCGCCCTTTACCCGTAATATAAATTTTTTTACCGCATTTCTCGTTTTTTTCGATCACGATCACTTCGTTGCCCCGCTTTGCGGCGAAATACGCCGCGACAAGACCCGATGCTCCCGCGCCGATAACGATGACTCTTTTCATATTAAATCCTTGATAGAATATCGGCGAAGGCAATGACTGCCTTCGCCGATAAGGCGCCTATGGTAATTATACGGGATAGACTTTGTCCGTATTCGCGGCGAGGTTTTTGTCTACGCCCTGCTTTTGCGCTTTTCTCCATTTGAAGAAATTGATCGCGACCTGACCAAACACGGCATAGGAAAGGATATCCTCTTCCTGCTCGATATATTCGGAAATTTCCGCTTTGAACTGGTCGTATTCGGGTTTGAGATCGTCCGCGGGACGATACGTAATGCGCTTTTCGTCACCCACGATCTTTTTGACGATCGCAGGATCGGGTTCGGCGGGCAGTTTGCCGTATTCGCCTTTCAAGATCCCCTTGAATTCTTTGGTGACCATTTTATAGCGTTCGCCGCACACGACATTCAAGACCGCCTGCGTACCCACGATCTGCGAACTGGGCGTGACCAGCGGAGGATAGCCGCAGTCTTTCCGTACGTTGGGTACTTCGGCCAATACTTCGGGAAGTTTATCCGACTTATTCTGCTGCGCGAGTTGGGAGATCAGGTTCGACAGCATACCGCCCGGCACCTGATAAATCAGCGCGTTGATATCGATCTGCAAAACTTTCGGCGAAAGGAATTTATCTTTTTTCAGACGTTCCGCAACGCCCTTGAAATGATTGACGATAGGAACGAGTTTTTCGATCTCGATGCCCGTATCGTACGGCGTGCCTTTCAGCGTCGCCACGAAAGGTTCCGTCGCGGGCTGGGAGGTTCCGTTCCCCAAAGGAGAGAGCGCGGTGTCCACGATGTCGCAGCCCGCCTCTACGGCTTTCAAGTTGATCATATCGCCCGTACCCGCCGTATTATGCGTATGCAGGTGAATCTTGGTTTCGGGTTTCAGTTCCTTTTTAAGTTTGGTAACGAGATCAAACGCCGTATAAGGAAGCAAAAGGTTCGCCATATCCTTGATACAGATATTGTCCGCGCCCATGTCTTCCAATTGTTTGGCGAGTTTTACAAAGTAAGCGGTGGTATGCACGGGGCTGGTCGTATAGCAAATCGCCGCCTCGCAGATGCCGCCGTATTTTTTGATCGCCTTCATGGAAGTTTCCAGATTTCGAGGATCGTTCAGCGCGTCGAACACGCGGACGACGCTGACGCCGTTTTCGATGGATTTAGCGACGAATTTTTCAACGACGTCGTCAGAATAATGACGGTAGCCCAAAAGGTTCTGACCTCTCAGAAGCATTTGAATGGGCGTTTTTTTGAGATACTTTTTCAGCGTTCTCAATCTTTCCCACGGATCCTCGTTCAAAAAGCGGAGGCAACTGTCGAAGGTGGCGCCGCCCCACGCCTCCAAAGAATAATATCCGATATCGTCCAGTTGCGACAGCACGGGGATCATTTCGTCGATCCTCATACGGGTCGCCGCCTGCGATTGATGCGCGTCGCGCAAGATGGTATCGGTGATCAATACCTTTTTCGTTTTATTTTCAGCCATGATATTTCTCCTGATTCAAACTGAATACTTCTGCCGCAATATCTGCGGCAATGACTGTTTAGCCGCCGAAACATGCGAGCAGGAAACCAGCCGCGACCGCGGACCCTATCACGCCCGCCACATTCGGCCCCATCGCATGCATCAGCAAGTGATTGTTCGGATCGGCTTCCCTGCCTACGTTTTCGGATATACGCGCCGCCATCGGCACCGCCGAAACGCCCGCAGAACCTATCAAAGGATTGATCTTTCCGCCCGAAAGTTTGTTCATGAGTTTTGCCATCAACAGACCGCCGACAGTTCCCATGCAGAACGCAAACAGTCCCAGCAAAATGATTTTCAAAGTACTGAACGCGAGGAATACTTCTCCGTACGCTTTACATCCAACGCATATCCCGAGGAAGATCGTGATCGTATTCATCAGACCGTTCTGCGCCTGCGAAGACAGGCGATCCACGACGCCGCTCTCTTTCATAAGGTTTCCGAGCATGAGCATGCCGAGCAAAGGGATCGCATCGGGGAGCAACAGCCCTACGACCAGCGTCACCAATAACGGGAATATGATCTTCTCCAGTTTGGTGACCGTACGAAGTTGTTTCATCTTGATGGCGCGTTCCTTTTTGGTGGTCAGCGCTTTCATGATCGGCCGTTGGATGATCGGGATCAGAGCCATATACGAATAGGCCGCTATGGCGATGGTCGCAAGCAGGTCTTCGTTCGTAAACTTAGACAGCGCCTGCGTCAGATAAATCGCCGTAGGCCCGTCCGCGCCGCCGATAATGGCGATGGAAGCCGCGGCAGCGGCATCGAATCCTAAAACGACCGCTCCGAACAATGTAAAGAATACGCCGAACTGCGCCGCCGCTCCGATCAGCATGCTTTTCGGATTGGCGATCAACGGACCGAAGTCAGTCATCGCGCCGATGCCCAAAAAGATCAGCGGCGGATAAATGACTTTTTCGACGCCGAAATAAAGGTAGCCTAAAAGCCCCCTGTCCTCGCCTTCGACGAAATGCCCCGCATCATCGGTCACGCCCCACACGACTTCTCTCGCACCCGGGATGTTGATGATAAACATACCGAAAGCAATGGGCAGCAGGAGCAACGGCTCGAATTTCCGCACGATCGCGAGATACATTAAAACGAACGAGATCAATATCATCACGTAGTTTTGCCAGTTTCCCTGCGACAAACCTGATGCTTCCCATAAGTTATTAAACATCTCGCCGATATTTAAAAGTAAACCCGACTGCATATACGCCACCTATTAACCGATGATGGCCAGAACTGCATTCGTTTCGACATTGTTGCCGACAGCCGTTTTAAAGGAAACTTTGCCGTCGCAGGGAGCGGTGATATCGTTGTCCATTTTCATCGCTTCGAGGACGAGGATGGGCTGATCCTTTTTCACTGCTGAACCTTCCGCGACCAGAAGTTTTTTGATGAGTCCGGGAAAGGGCGAAAGAATTTTTTCACCGTTTACCGCCGCAGCGGGCGCCGCCTGCTGCGCGGGGGCAGCCGCTACGGGTGCGGCTGCAATCGTGTTTACGACGCGTTCTTCGGCGCCGATTTCTTCTACTCCGACTTCATAATCGTTTCCGTTGATGGTTACTATAAATTTACGCATGATTTTATCTCCTTATAAACGTCTGATTCTCTTGACTTTGAATTCGCAGGAAGTATTTTCCCCGTCGTAATAGGCGGCGATGGCCGCGATGATGGCAACTTTTATTTCTTCACTGATCCCGTCCTCCGCAGTCGTCTCAACGGCGGGCTCCGGGGATGTCTCTTTGCTCTTTTCGGATTTACGGGAATTTACGACTCCCATGACCTTTCCCATCGCCCAAACGAAAAATATCAGTATTGCGATACCCAGGAACGTGACAACGAAACCTATAAGCGCATAGAGAAGGCTTTCGGGAATGGAAATTCTTTGAACGACCTTATCGGCGCTCTCTGCGAGTAATAAAAAATTCATACCCGACACCTCATTTGAGCAGCATTTGCAGCGCTGCTATCAGATACTGTTTTACGAACTGCGGTTCGATGATATCGTCGATATATCCGTCTTTCGCCGCGTTCACGGGGTCGGAATTTTCATCCGCGTATTTTTCCGCCAATTTTTCGCGCGTTCTCCCGTCGGCGGCAAGTTCAATCTCCGCACCCGCCACGCTGTCAAACAGCGCTATCTTCGCATTCGCAAACGCCAACGTATAATCATACCCCATGGATTTCGCCGCAAAAAGCGTGTACCCCATGCCGACGGCCTTTTTATAGACGACGGAAATTTTGGCGTTTTCAAGCAGTTCAAAATTCTCCATAAATTTGGATATCTGTTTTAAAACGAGCGAATTGTTCACGCAGGTATTCGCCGCAACCGAAAGCGTGTCGGCAAAACTTATGAAAGGCAGGCTGTAATAGGCTGCAAATTCCAGGAACCAATTGATCTTCGCCATGTTATACTGGTCGAGTTCCGTTCCCTCTTCACCGTCAAATACGACAGCCGCAACGGATACGCCGCCCACGCGGCCCAGAATACATTTTACTTCGGGCGAATATGCGTTGCCGACCTCGACAAAACTTTCGGCGTCGAAGACAGCCTTTACAAGTTCGTCGGAAGAACATTGCTGGTTGAGTTTCGCGTTCGCCCGATTGAGGTCAGCACCGTTTTCCACGACTACCGAATTGTAATCGGGTAAAAGGTCTATGATCTTAAAGATCTTCGAGCGGATCTCCGCCATGTTTTCCGCGGTAAAGGAAACGAGGTTGGTTTTATCGAGCGCCTTTGCGCCGCCAACTTCCTCTTTGGGAAGATTTTTGCCGCTCTTTGCGGAAATGACGAGCGGGCTGTTGGCAGCCAGAACGCCTTCCTTTAAAAAGAAATTGAAATCCGCGTTCGCCGTAAACAGCGCGGCCTGTCCGTACACTTCGCCTTTCACGATCGTAAATTGCGGCACGACGCCGTGCAAACGCGCGGATTTAGCCAAAACGGAGGCAAGCCCCTCCAGAACGGTGACGCCTTCGCCGACTTGAACGCCGAGGCTGTTGAGAATATAGACGACGGGCGTCGAATTTTTTTCCGCCAAGGTAAGGCATTTCAAGATTTTTTCGCAGTTCGCCTTGCTGACGCCGCCGCTCATCACTTTAATATTCTGCGCCGCGACGTAAACGGGATACCCTTCTACGGTCGCAAATCCCGTGACCACGCCTTCGCCTTCGGCATCCTCTCCGTAAAACTCGTTTTTGGAAAAACTGTACCCGGAAAGTTCCACAAAACTGTCGGCATCTACGAGTTCGGAAATCGTTTTACGTATCTCGCTTCCCGCCTCCAATACTTTGGAGCGCCTCGTTTGCAGCAACTTGATTTTATCCATAATACCTCCATTAGCTTATTGACCAATTTCTACCGAATACTATTATAAAACATTTTTGTCAAAAAATCAAATTTATAACTCATGATTTTCACAAGTTACACAATAAAAAAGGAGCGGTTTATTCCGCCCCTTTCAAATCGTCTTGTATATCTCTCTTTTTCTTGCTTTTCCGCACGATCGCAATGATGAACCATGTAATTAAAACCGCTCCGTAGATCGCGAGGACCGCGGGCATATACCCGCTGCAATCGATGACCACGTCGTCGAAAGACGCGTGCCTCCCGCTCGTAAATATATCCATCTGGAATAATTCCGTTACGCAGGCAAAGGTAAAGCCGAAAACGATCGCAAAGAAAAAACCGATGAGCAGTGATTTCCAATTTTTTTTGGAAAACAAAATAAACGTGCCCGCCGCAAAAATGCCTAATACCAAAAACGCGCCGAAGTGCCCGAACAGTTTTCGGATAAACAGCGCCCAGCCGCTCACGTTTTCGCTGAACGTCTGCTTGGAGACGGTGAGTCTGACTTCATACGTTTCGCACAGTCCCCCTCCGTCCGAAGAAAACGAATCATTGTCGGAAACGATTATCTTCAACGTGACATAACCTTCCTCTGTGCCCGCAGAAGATTTGTAGGTAGACAAAGTACCGTCCTCGTAGATCTCTGCGATTTCACGTTCGTCGGTGTCATACTTTATGTAAAATTCTTCCGTCGCGGCGGAAACCGCGAAGAGAATACCGCGCGCGCCCGCCGAAATATTCAAAGTAAATACGTTCGGCCGATCGGTCGGTTTCAATTCCGATTTGCCGCCCTGCACGCCGATCACGGCGCCGAGCGTCCTGTTACGGACTTCAAGCGTGAATTCCGTCGAAACATTCGAGTTTGCAGCCGCGCTGACGCGGATCGTTGCCGAGCCCTTTTTCAAAGGCGTAAGAGTACACGTTCCGTCCTCGCCGCCCGCCTGTAAAACGGAAGCGTCCGAACTCGACCATACGAGCAGACGGTCGGTCGCGTCTGCGGGAGCCAAGGTCACGGATTGCGAAATACTTTCGCCCGCAAATACATAGTATTGATCTTTTCCCTCATCGTAAAATATCGAGCCGTTGTCTTCCAGAAACAATTCAATTTTTTCCAAAGGAATATTCGGTTCGGTATTGGGCACGACCGTCAAGGTCACTTCCCTGGTAATTGCAAACTTTTCTCCGTTTTTATCTGTCAGCGACAGATAGGAAACCGAGATGGTTACTTTACCCTCTTTTTTCGCACGCACGATCCCTGCGGACGATACTTCGGCGACCTCCTTGTCGGAACTTTTATATGTAAGACCGCGGGAAGTCGCGTTTGCAGGCGATAAAGCCGCTTTCAGTGCCGTGGTCTTTCCTACGGGTAATTCGCTTGTCGTAAGATGCAATTGTAAATCATTCGCGAAAACTTCCACTACCTGTATTTCGATGCTGTCATTGACAGATTCATACCCCTCCAACGAAATCGTGACCGTCGCAGTACCGATCGCTTTCGCGTTCAGTTGACCGTTTGCGTCTACCGAAACGATATTTTCCGCGCTCGACGTCCAGACCGTTTTGCGATAATTGACAGAGGTATTCGTAGGTAAGATCTGTATTTCCGGCGTGAACGTCGAATTACAGTTCAGGATAAGAACTTCCGCGGACTCGTCGCCCGTCAATATACGGACGGATTGCGGCGGGATTTTTTTGATTGCGTCCGCAGTCATATCGGTTATGACCTCGTCGACCTTATCGCTCACACCGTTGCTGCTTTCCGCCGATTTTTCCCCGGGCATCAACGATTCGACGCTGAGTATCAGCATCAGCGCAATCAGTCCTGCCAAAAAGAAATTTTTGAAAAATATTTTCGTTTTCGAGCGCCTTTTTTCCAAAACCAATTCCCGCCTTTTTATTTCTATGTTACCATTATATAGTTTCACGCGTATTTTATCAACGTTTTTATACATTTATTTTATGAATCATATAAAACTATTTGATTTTTTGCGCGAATTATAGTAATATATATTGAGTAAACAGAATACATGCTTCCGTAGTTAAATGGATATAACAGCCCCCTCCTAAGGGGTTGCTATATCCGAGAGATTATGGGCAAAATGGTGCAAAAAGGTGTGTTTTCGGCGGTTTTTAACCGACAAAACGGCTTGCCGCAAACGTATTTACATCTTTTTTACACCCGAACGGATATTTCTTAATTTTTCGAGATTGAGAATTATCTTCCAAACTGAATATGCTTCCGTAATTAAATGGATATAATACCTCCCTCCTAAGGAGGCTTTGTGGGTTCGATTCCCGCCGGGAGTACCAAAAAATCCGAGACTTATTTTAATAAGTTTCGGATTTTTTTGTTTTTTATAAAATATATTTTTGATTGCTTTTATATCCAATCTGGCAGACCTAACGGATTTTGCAGCATTTCAATTTCATCATTTACTTTCGAAAGGAAAAACTTACTATAATTCCATTGCGCTTCGTCATAGTTTTCACCAAAAACAATTTTGCAATATTCAACAAAAAAAGTTTGAACTCGGTTCAATAATTTTTCTATTAATTCATTTGTAAAATTTATATAGTATATTGCTAAATCGCCTTGCTTATAGTTCAATAATTTTTCATTATTCGTTGCGTCTTTAACTAAAATTTCGGGAGCAATTTCTAAAAGCGTATCATAAGTCGATTTACTATTATGCTTAATAAAATGCCATATCGCATAAAGCGTATCGTATTCCATAAAACCATTTAATTCTTTTATTTTGCTTTGGTTAGCTCCCTTGAAAGCGTAAAAAACATTTCTATCGAAACGATCCCCTTCATAACCGTTATTTGTTAATACCGATACTGTAATGGCTTCTATTTGAGATACCATTTGATGAAAAAACTGCGCATAAAGGCTCAAATATAAACGATTACGCCTTGCTTGTACTTTTGCTTGTGCCTTAGCCTGTAAAATCATTGAATTAGTAACCGCTTCATTGGGTTCTAATATCCCGCACATATCTTCAAAGCGATACTCCGCATCGGGTATATCTTTAATTGCCTTATCGATTAAGGGCTTATATTCTTCTTTCCAATCTTTTTTTATTTTTGCAATCACTTCAAAAAATATATTGCAATTATAGTCATAGTAATCTTTTTTTGCAGGGACAAAATAATGTCCGGTACGTTCTTTTATTACCGCACTAACATTTTTCGGTAACCCAAGAATTTTTTCAAATCGCTTAATATCTATTTTAATTTCATTATCTTTACAATTAGTTAAAAATACGCCGTAATAACGTGTGTCTTCTGCCGGACAATTTTGAACTCCCGCTTTGCAACACAATATTTGTGCTTGCGGATCATCATAAAAATTGTCCATAGCCTTATAAAGTGCCATATTATTAAAACGTGCCTTACTATTTTTCTTCATAATCAACCTCCGAATTGCCAATAATTAAAGCACCCTACAATATAGCGTGAGGATGCCTTGGCTAAATTGATTATTCAGCATTATACACAAGTGCTAACCACCACTCCAATCCAAACGGATTCATAGGTAGAAAAACAGCATCACAAATCTGTTTAACTCTTATGTATTTAATATTATAGCACTAAAAGTTATTCAAGTCAAAAAGATTTCGGTGTATTTGAATTGTTTTTATATATAGAAAATTTCACATTTGAAAATCTTTCTTTTTTGCTTTCTTCATTTCCAAAAATTCGAGATATTCTTTGTATTCTTCCATAGTTTCAAAGCCGAGCCTTTTCATTTCGCTTTTCATACGCTTAAATTCAGCCATAACGGCTTGTTCGTCCACATCGAATAAAGGTTCTTCTTCGGTAGGTTTCGGGGATTCTGTGGGCTTTTGCTCGTCCGAAAAGATACTGCCGAGCTTATCCGCCGCAATCCTGTCGGTACTGCGCAGAGCATAGGCATAAATGTCGCTCGTCGTACTCGTGCGGGCATGTCCCGCTCTTGCGGAAACGGTTACAATAGGAATACCTGCGGCAATCTGTAAAGTGATATTCGTATGTCTTAAACTGTGCAACGAATAGTGGTCGATATTCGCTTCGCGCAACATTTTATTCAGCCAACCCGTAAAGGTACTCGGATAAAGTCGTTTGCCATTTTCCTGCGTAAAAAGATAATCATTTTCCTGCATATAATCTCCGAGTTCAGCGCGGCGGTTAATTTGCCATTCGTGGTACTCTTTTAACGTTTCAATCAATACTTCGGGTACGGCGAGCGTTCGTTTCGACATATCCGTTTTCGGTTCTTTTTCTATCATTCCAAATTCCTTTACGGTAGTTACCGAACGACATACCGTAATTTCGCTTTTCTCGAAATCAATGTCTTTCCATTCAAGCCCTGCAACTTCGCCGCGCCGAAAGCCTGTCAGCAAAAATAATAACATAGCCGTTTTGTAACGAATATCGGGATAGTCCAAAATAAACTTGTAAAAGCGTTTGGCATCTTCGTCGGTCATGCACTCGATTTTATGTGGCGGACGTTTCGGAAAATTGATATAGTCTGCCGAAGCGTAGTTATCCGTAACCAAACGGTTTTTCTTTGCAAGAGAAAGTACCGCTCGGATTATGCGTTTGAATTTGTGTATCGTTTCGTATGCGTAAGGTTCTTCGGTTATCTTTTCGTTAAACAATTCGTCGAACGGAACGCCTATCCGTTCGGCAAGATCGCTACTCCAATTTTTGCTCACGGCTTTACCCGCAAAGGCATTGGCAAGCGTACAAGCCTGTATGTTTACTTCATAGCGTAACTTCATATAGTTGTAGCCGTGTTTTTCCAGATAATCCGCAAGGGCTTTTACGCGGTCGTTTCTAACTGAACGGAATAAAAAAGCTATTTGATTGTAGTCGGTAATTGTATGGCTTGCTTTTAACTTATTGATAAAATCAATAATATTGTCGCCCCAGTTCTCTAAATTTCTTTGTCCCGAAACTTTAACAACCGTCGGTACACCTTCGATTAAGTTTTTCTTGGAAGGCTTTATTGCTTTTTCATAACGAAAATTTTGCCATTTAAAGCCACTTAATTCGGTGCTTTGCATCCAATCGTTATAAAAATTAACTATATCTCTTTCGGAACGGTAGTTCTCTATAAGGTTAAATTTCGCACAGTCTTTCCACTTGTTGGGAAATTCCAGAATATTTCTTATCGTTGCGCCGCGGAACCGATATAAGCCTTGGTCGTCGTCGCCGACAACGCAGATATTGTGATGTTTTGCCGCTATCAAAAATATCAACTGTTCTTGAACATAGTTAGTATCTTGATATTCGTCAATCATAACGTATTGTATTTGCTCTTGAATTTTATTGCGTATCAGGTCGTGGTCTTTTAGCAAATTATATGCGATAACCTGTATGGACGAAAAGTCCATAGCGTTTTCTTCGTCAAGTAGTTTTAAGTATACTTCATAAGCACGGGCAAGCACTTGAACAGCCGCATCGTTGTCCTTTAACAAATCTTCCACGGTTATCATTTCTTCCGATATAGCATTGAAATAATATGCAAGCTGCTTTGATTTTTCCCAAGGACTTAATCTATCGGCTATAAGCTCTAAATTCGGAATTTCATCAAATATCTTATGGTTTCTGTAAATCATATATTTTTGGTCAAATTCGTCCATAAGTCGATAATTCTTTTTTAATCTCGTGAATTCGACATTTTCTTTTATCAGCCGCAGACAAATAGAGTGAATCGTACCGATATACAATTCATTTATATTTACGTTTATATTAAGCCTGATAAGTTCGTTTGTGATACGCGTAATAAGCTCTTTTGCCGCTTTTTCCGTAAAGGTGGCAATCAAAATATTTTCTGGTTTTACGCCTTTTTCGACGATAAGATAAACAACTCTTTTAACAAGAGTAAAAGTCTTGCCCGTGCCGGGACCTGCGATTATAAGAGCTGGTCCGTCAATATGCTGTATCGCTTTTTTCTGTTCGTCGTTTGCTTGCCCGAAATCGAATCTCATCGAATTTTTATCCGTCATATAACTTTCCTGTATTGTTAATATTGAACCTTGAAATAATCAAGGTAAAGTTTGAATTTGTCTTGCGCCATTAGGCAGGTATCGCGTAAATAACCGCGCTCGTTTTGCCATTCGTTTAAGCCGCGATAGTAGAACAGTTTTAATTCTTCGTCGATAATGAACGGAACGATATTGTATTTTAGGCACTCTTTGAATAGTAAAAGTCTGCCGATGCGTCCGTTGCCGTCTTGGAAAGGGTGGATACACTCGAATTTGTAATGAAAGTCCAAAAGGGCGTCGAAAGTTTTTTCTTTCTTCGCATTATACTCGAAAAGCAGTTCCTTCATTTTTTCGGCAACTTCTTCGGGCTGCGCCGTGAACATATCGCCAACGGTGTTCGGCAATCGTTTGTAATCGCCGACGGCGAACCAATCCTGACGTGCGTCCGTCGTTCCACTTTTCAATGTGCGGTGTAATTCTTTTATAAAAGTTTCCGTAATCGGCTTTTTAGCGTTTTCTATAATCAAGTCGATACACTTAAAGTGATTTGCCGTTTCCACAATGTCGTCAACCTTTACCGCTCCGCCGTCAATACCGATTGTGTTCGTTTCAAAAATATAGCGCGTTTGGTCATGCGTTAAGCGGCTGCCTTCGATATGGTTGGAATTGTACGTCAATTCGATTTGTACCTTGTGATAAATTCCGCCCGAAAGTTTTGCCTTTTTTTCCGCCGTAAGCACTTCCAAAAGGGTAGTCGGCAATTCTATTTTCTTATTAACTCTGTCGGGCTTTTGCGCGTCTTCGGGGATATTCCAAGTCTTGCCCGTTAAAAACGCACCGTCAACCTTTCCCAATGCGCAGTAGTTACGGACGCTCCGTTCCGATATATTCCATTTCTTTGCCGTTTCGGTTACAGATAAATATTTCATATACAAAAACACCTCGCTTATAAGTATAGCACTTTATCGGCAAAAAAGCAATAGTCAACACACCAAATTTACAATATTTTTGCCGTTGTCGGAAGATCTTTACACCTTCAATTTTACACCCGAATTACACCCGAACAGAAATATACAAGATGAAAGTTACCAAACATTACGAAAAAAGAGTAAAAAAATAAGCGTTCATAACGCACAAAACGGCTGAATATGCCTGAATTGTACGCGATAAACGCTCTTTCTAATTGCTCCTAAGGGGCCGTTCCGGGTTCGATTCCCAGCGGGAGTACCAAAGAGACCGCTGGTGGCAGCGGTCTCTTTTTACGTCATATTGCGTATAGCGTTTGTAAGCGCCGAAAGCGCCGGTTCGGGTTCATCGATATATTGAACGGCTTTTTCCATGGGGCAGATATCGTCGCCCTTTCGGTTCACGATCTGTTTCGTACGCCTGCTGAAACGAAAAGGAATATCGTACTTTTTTAAGATGCGGACTGCGCCATCCGATATGACTTCCGCATAAATTTCGCGGATACCCGCATAAACAAACAGCAATGCCGCCGCCTTGCCGACGACCAGGTCGGCGGCCGCATATCCTGTCACGTCCGCATGCGAGGCGATCAAATCCATCATCGGGGCAATCCCGCGTCTTTCCGAAAATATGCACATACCATCGCGGCAAAGGCAGAGCGTATGCCCCGCCAGATTCTGCACGGCCATTTCCAAATCAGTCATGATTTTTGTCCCGATCGGCAAGATAACGGATCCCCAAGATCAAAAACGGCACCAAAACCGCCTGCACAACGAGTCCGAGAAGCCCCGTCGTGATCTGCGACCATACGGCTGCCGCCGTAAAGGGCGCGATATTTTGGAAGATCGCGGCGAGCAGGAGAAAAAATATTCTCCCTCCGACAAAGGCGAGAAGCACGGCGGGAAATGCCATCCATCCGTTTTGACTTATTTTTCGGGAAAATAAACCGGCGATTGCTGCGATCATCGCAAGTTCCGCGATCATGAAAGGCAAACGCGCAGCCGCAGGCATGGGGTTGCCCATGGCGAAAGTAATTAAAAAACTGACGACAGGCGAAACGATCCCCACGCCGAGCCCCCACCAAACGCCTAAAAGACAGGCGCCGAGCAGGACGGGAAGATACATGGGCAGCCACTGTACTCCGCCCGCAGAGCCTGCCCATATGTGCACCAGTTGCGGCAAAAGAACGGCAAACGCAACGACGCCCGCAGATATCAGGCTTTTGATCGTAATTTTTGCCTTTAACGAAACATTTTTCTTTACTAAAATCGATTCGATCATTTTTTTTCCTCTCAATATAATGCAGCAGCCGCTTTTTCCAGTTCGCGACGGATGGATATGTGCTGCGGACAGGCAACCTCGCACTTGCCGCAACGGATACAATCAGCCGCCCGCGACTTGCCGTGACCTTCCACGAGCCAGTTTTCCTGCGACGCGGCGAGTGCTCTGTCTCGATACATCGTCAGATAATTCATCGCCGTGAAAGTGCCTGATATTCCGATGTTTTTCGGGCAGACTTTCGCGCAGTAGTTGCAGTTCGTACAGGGAATGAGCGGCATTTTATTCAGTTCTTGCTGTGCGGCGGCAAGCGTCGCTTTCTGTTTATCGCTCAGCGAAGTAAAATTCGTCATATAGGAAAGATTGTCGCGCATCTGCGCAAGATCGCTCATGCCCGAAAGAACGGTGACGACTCCGTCGAGACTCGCCGCAAAGCGGATCGCCCATGAAGCGTTGGAAGAATTCGGCTCGGCGTTTTTTAAAATCTTTTCCACTTCCGTGGGCGGCGACGCGAGCATTCCTCCCTTGACCGGTTCCATAATAACGACGGGTTTACCGTGTTTTCGGGCGACTTCGTAGCACGCGCGCGACTGTACGGCGGGGTTTTCCCAATCGGCATAGTTGATCTGCAACTGCACGAATTCCATTTCAGGATGCGCCGTTAAGATCTCGTCCAATTCCTGCGGCGTGGAATGGAAAGAAAATCCCGCGTGGCGTATCGCCCCTTCTTCCTTTTTTTGCAGTATCCACGTCCAAAGGTCGAATTCGTCGAAACAGCGCGTTCTGCTTTCCCCGAGATTATGCAAAAGGTAAAAATCGAAATAGCCCGCGCCCGTCTGCTTTAAGGAAGTATCGAACTGCGAAATTGCTTCTTCGCGCGTCTTGCAGTTGATCCAAGCCGCGTTTTTGGTCGCCAGTTGAAACCGTTCGCGCGGATATCTCTCGACCAGTGCCTGACGGACGGCATCTTCGCTGCCCGCATATGCCCAGGCGGTATCGAAATATGTAAATCCCGCGCCGAGAAACAGATCGACCATTTCTTTGGTCTGCCCGATATCGATCGCCCCGTCTTTCTGCGGCAGGCGCATCATTCCGAAGCCTAATTTTTTGATATCTTCTCCCAGATAAGCCATAAATTTCCTCCCGTTAAAATTTCACGGGATTATTATACTACATGAACGTCGCAATGTCCAATACTTATTTTTCATATTATATCATGCGCCGTATGCATAAAAAGAGGGCGATCGCCCTCTTTTATAAAATCATGCGCAGTAAATTTTCCAACTGATAAAAAATCAGTCTTTCCGTCACCGTAAGTTTCCTTTCCATGCAGGAAAAGGCTACGACGACCGTTTCCGTATTCGTCGTTACGGGAAAGTAAATTGCTTTGGATTCTCGCAGCGTATCCGTTCCCCGCCCCGCCGCTTTATGATTTTTTCTGCACCATTCCGCAACGGCGGTTTCGTTGCCTTCGCCGAAAAATCCGACGTTCTCCCCCTTTACAGCGGCGGTGCTTTTTCCTTTTACGGACAATATAGCGACGCTTCGGTCAAAAGCGCGCGACAAAATATGCGCGATCTGTACCTGCCGCTTATTTTTTTCCGATTCTTCCAAAGAAGCCCGTTCGAGTAAATGCGCGATATCGAGTATCCTGTTCGCCGTCTTATATTTTTGCAGTAATTTATTGCGGTTGAACAGTCGGGCAAACAGCGTTTGCCTGTACGCTCTTTTCGCGTAAAACCTTTGGTTATCCGGCACGATCAGAATTTCCAGATTTGGTAGCCTTTCGATAAATTTATCTTCCAGCCCAACTTTTTTGCCTGCCGACTGCCAGGTCTTACCGAGGATAAGATGCGTGACGCCTGCAAGCCGCACGTAATCCGCTACCGTTTCAACAACGTCATCGCTGTATTTTACGATGATCTCTCCGCCCGTATCGCGCACGAGATTCATGTGTTTTTTGAGATTTGCCGCCGCTTCGTCGCTCAGCGCGCCGTTCGTTTCCACATACATGGCGGAAAATTTGCAATGAAACGCTTCCGCTGTGCGCGCCGCCACGCGGATGGTCTTCTGCGAGGAGGGCGACGGGCTGATCAGAACGAGTATTCTCGTGCGTCGCTCGCCGTGATTCACCTGTTTTTCGATGCGGTCGGCACTCCGCCGCATGAACAGTTCGCGCAAAGAAGAGAGATTGTCCGCGCGGAAAAAATTTTCCAGCGCCGCTTTCGCACGCGTTTTCGGATAGATCTTTCCCTCGCGCATGCGCTCGATCAAAGCGTCGGGCTCGATATCCACCAATACGACTTCGTCCGCATAGTCGAAAATCTCGTCGGGGATGCGTTCGTTGACATCTACCGACGTCGCCGAATCCACCAGATCGTGCAGACCTTCGATATGCTGTACGTTCACGGTCGTATAGACGTCGATCCCGCAGTTGAGCACTTCCTCTATATCCAGATAGCGTTTTCTGTTTTTGCAGTCGGGCGCGTTGGTATGCGCCAACTCGTCGACAAGCAGCAACTTCGGGCGGCGGCGCTCCGCAGCGTCCACGTCAAATTCGTTGAGCGTAATGCCGCGGTACTGTATTTTTTTCAGCGGAAGAACTTCCAGTCCCTCCGCCATTTTCAGCGTTTCGGGCCGATCGTGCGGTTCCAGATATCCGATCACCACGTCTACGCCCGCGCTTTTTTCCTCTTGGGCGGCTTTCAGCATGGCGTAGGTCTTGCCCGCGCCAGCCGAATAACCGAAAAAGATTTTCAGTTTGCCCCGCGCGGCAATCATAGCAGTCCGTCCAGAGCAAGGTTCACGAGAAGCACGTTGACGCGCTTTTCCCCGAATATCCAGAGGAATCTGCCTTCGGTATATTTATCAATGATCGCGCGCAGATCTTCTTCGGTCAGTTTTTCCTCATCCTCGCCCTTATCCGCGTTTCTCGCCGCCAGGATCACAGGGATCTGGAATTCAGCCGTTGCCGGCGAAATGTGCGGATCGACGCCGCTGCCGCTCGCTGTGATGAGTTCGGAAGGAATTTTATCGGTATCGGCGTATCCGATCTTCGCAAGTTTTTCCTTGCGTTCGGCAATGCGCTCGTTCAAAAGATCCTGATATTCGTCGCTTTCGGGCGACAGATTGCTCGGCGCGCCCGTGTTCACACGACCGAACATATATTTCGGATTTTCATAATTCTGCCCGATCAGTTCGCTGCCGTAAACTCTCTGTGTACCGTCGGGCAACGTCACGACGATCTGCGAACCTTCGGCCTCGTACGGAAACGCCGCTTTCGATACCAAAGTCAGGGTAATGGGATAAACCACGCCGCACAGGACCGTGAAGATCAGAAGGCAAACGATCGCCGCACGGGCCGTTTGAAAGCGTTTCTTTTTGACGGGCGCCTCGCCCGCGATTTCGGTAATTTCCTGCATAGTTGACCTCCTTTACGCCACGCCGCAGACGGTGAGCAGCAAATCGAAACATTTGATGAACAGAAAAGGCGCGATCACCCCTCCTACCCCGTAGATCAAAAGGTTATGTTTCAGCATTTTACCCGCGGGCTGTTCCTTATAACGAACGCCTTTGAGGGAAAGCGGTATCAGCGCCACGATAATGAGCGCGTTATATAAGACCGAAGAAAGGATCGCGGTCGTAGGGCTGGTCAGCCGCATGAAATTAAGCGCTTCCAGTCCGGGGTAGATGCCCGCAAACAATACGGGAATAATGGCAAAGTATTTGGCGATATCGTTCGCGATGGAAAAGGTCGTGAGCGCGCCGCGCGTCATCAGGAGTTGTTTTCCGATCCGCACGACCTCGATGAGTTTCGTCGGGCTGGAATCCAGATCGACCATATTTCCCGCCTCTTTCGCCGCCTGCGTTCCCGAATTCATGGCGACCGCAACGTCGGCCTGCGCGAGCGCGGGCGCGTCGTTGGTCCCGTCGCCCGTCATTGCCACGAGGTGACCTTCTTCCTGTAATTTTTTGATGAGCGCGAGTTTGGTTTCGGGCGTCGCTTCCGCAACGAAATCATCCACGCCCGCCTCGGCGGCAATCGCCGCAGCCGTCATGGGATTATCGCCCGTGATCATGATCGTCTTGATACCGATCTTGCGCAGATCTTCGAATTTCTCTTTGACACCCTCTTTTACGACGTCTTTTAAGTAAACGACGCCGAGGATCTTTTCGTTCTGCGCAACGAGAAGCGGCGTGCCGCCTTCGTTCGCAACTCTTTCCACGATCTCATCGCAAGATTTGTCGCAAACGCCTCCCTGCGCCTGTACATACGCTTTGATCGCATCTGCGCTGCCTTTTCGGATATGGACGTCGCCGATATCCACGCCGCTCATGCGCGTTTTGGCTGTAAATTCGATAAATTTCGCATTCAGTTTGGCAATCTCTTTGCCTCGCATACCGAATCTGTTTTTCGCAAGCACGACGATGCTGCGCCCTTCTGCGGTTTCGTCCGCAATGGAAGAGAGTTGCGCCGCCGCGGCGAGATCGCTTTCGCTCGTATCGCCGACGGGGATAAATTCGCTCGCCCTGCGGTTGCCCAGAGTGATGGTACCCGTTTTATCCAATAAGAGCACGTCCACGTCGCCCGCCGCCTCGATGGCGCGTCCGCTCGTGGCGAGGACGTTGGCTTTGTTGAGCCTCGCCATGCCCGCGATACCGATCGAAGAGAGCAGCGCGCCGATGGTCGTCGGGGCTAAGCAAACGAGCAGCGCGACGATATTCGTCAGGCTGACCGGCTCCCCCTGCCCCGCAAGATCCACCGAAAATTTCGAAAAGGGCAAAAGACAGGCGCTGACGACCAAAAAGATAATGGTCAAAGTGATGAGCAGTATTTGCAGCGCGATTTCATTGGGCGTCTTTTTACGGCTGGCGCCTTCGACCATGGCGATCATTTTATCCAAAAAACTGTTACCGGCCTCCGCCGTGACGCGGATGATGAGCCAGTCGCTCGTGATCGTAGTCCCGCCCGTGACCGCGCTCCTGTCTCCGCCCGATTCGCGGATGACGGGAGCGGATTCGCCCGTAATGGCGCTTTCGTCCACGCTCGCCACGCCGACGATAACCTCGCCGTCCATGGGGATCTGCTCGCCCGCCTTGACGAGCACGATATCGCCCGCCCGCAGTTGATTGCTCTTGACTTCCGAATATTCCGATTCGAGTTCGGCGCGCACAAGTTTTCGGGCAATGACGTCGCGGCGCGCCTTTTTCAGGCTTTCCGCCTGCGCCCTGCCTCGGCCCTCCGCAACTGCTTCGGCAAAGTTACCGAACAGCGAAGTGAGCCAAAGGATGATGGAAATTCCGAATATGTACCAACTGCCTCCGTCTTTTATGCCGCCCAGAGAGAGGAAAAACAAGATCGTCGTAAAGATTGCGCCTAAATAGACGATGAACATGACGGGGTTTTGTATCTGCACTTTCGGATTGAGTTTAGTTAGCGACTGCACGGTCGCGCCGAGCACGATCTTTTTATCGATCAAGCCGCTCTTTTTTTGTTTTTCACGTTTCATATCGAATTCTCCTTAGCCTACGAATTCAGCGATGGGTCCCAATGCCAGCGCGGGGAAGAAACTCAGCGCGCCGATGATAATGATGACGGCGATCAAAAGCCCGACGAACATGGAATTGCTCGTGGAGAGCGTTCCGTCCGACTGCGGCACGATCTTCTTTCTGCCCAGACTGCCGGCAAGGAACAGCGTGGCCGTCATGGGGATAAATCTCACGAGCAGCATGACGACGCCGCCCACTACGTTCGTCCAGACCGTATTCGCGGAAAAACCTGCGAACGCCGAGCCGTTGTTATTCGCCATCGAGGCGAAAGCGTACAGTATCTCGGAAAATCCGTGCGCGCCGCTGTTGGTGAGCCATTCGGGCGCCTCTTCCAGAAGAACGGTCGACGCCGTGCCCAAAAGCAGGCACAAAACAGGCGTAAGAATGACAAGACAAACCATTTTCATATCGAACGCGCCGATTTTCTTGCCGATATATTCCGGCGTTCTGCCCACCATCAGCCCCGCGATAAACACGGTAAGGATAGCAAACGCGATCATGCCGTATAGCCCGCAGCCGACGCCGCCGTACACGATCTCGCCGAGCATCATCAAAAACATGGGGATCATTCCGCCGATGGAAGTAAAACTGTCGTGCATGGCGTTTACGGAACCGTTGGAAACGGAAGTGGTCGCGACCGCCCATAAAGATGAGCCGCCTATGCCGAAACGCACCTCTTTACCTTCCATATTGCCGATACCCGACACGCTCTGCGGAAATTGCGAAAACAGATATTCGAAGGTCGTGCAGACGATGAGGCAGGCGAAGAA
The DNA here is from genome assembly GCF_004134775.1 of Candidatus Borkfalkia ceftriaxoniphila. Classification (NCBI taxonomy): domain Bacteria; kingdom Bacillati; phylum Bacillota; class Clostridia; order Christensenellales; family Christensenellaceae; genus Candidatus Borkfalkia; species Candidatus Borkfalkia ceftriaxoniphila. Next base: position 70,701 of record NZ_SDOZ01000005.1, on the reverse strand, counting down.
AATGAAAGACATCGCTTTAAAGAGAACGACGCCCTGTTTCTTATCCAGGACCGCTCTGCCGAACGTGAAGCACAGACCTCCCGGAATCACCACGAGTGAGAGCGTTTCCAAAAGGTTCGCGAACGGCGTGGGATTTTCAAAAGGATATGCCGAATTGACGCCCCAAAATCCGCCGCCGTTGGTAAACAGTTGTTTAATGATGATCTGTCCCGCCGCGGGTCCCAAATAGAGTTTTGAAGTTTCCCCTTCCAAAGACACATAGGTGACCGCGCCCTTCATCGTCTGGGGCACGCCTTGGGAAACGAGCACCAGCGCGCCGATAAAACATACGGGCAGCATAAAGAGCGTTATACGCGTGAGATCCGCCCAGAAATTGCCGACCGTTTTGCATTCTTTGCGCGTAAAACCGCGCACAAGCGCAAACAATACGGCGATGCCCACCGCGCCGGACAAGAAGTTCTGCACGGTCATGCAGAGCATCTGCGAAAGATAACTCGCCTGCGTTTCACCCGAATATGCCTGCCAGTTGGTGTTGGTGATAAAACTCGCCGCCGTATTGAAGGCCAGATGCCAACTCATGCCGCCGATCTGTTCGGGGTTCATGAACAAAAACGCCTGCCCCATCAGAATCGCCATCATCAGTATCAAACCGAAAAGGCTGAACAGCAACACGCTGAACGCATATTTTTTTGCCGTCATCTCTTCGCGGGGCGAAACGCCCATTGCCTTGTAAAATCCTTTTTCCGTCGCCATACTCGCTCTCTTCATGAAAACGGGCTGCCCTTTATAGATCCTGAAAAAGGCAAACCCGAAGAAAATCGCGATCCCGACGAACAGCGCGAAAAACACGATGTCCTGTATGGCGGTGAAGATAACACTTTCGATCATTCAAAAAGCCTCCGTTAAAATTTGTCTTACCGCTTGTCGCTGTGAAACAGCATAAAGAATAAGTATCCGAGCAGTCCCGCAGCCAGAATTGCGGATATGATCGTTACGACAACCATGTTCCATTACCTCCCGTCGATCGATAAGCCCCATTGAATATCTTTGGAATCTTTGCGCCAGAACTGGCATACCCGCTCCAGATTATCCGCGGCCGCCTGAAAGGTCTGATCCATATAATATGCGACCCTGTAAAACCGCGAGGCCTTCAATAAATTGCCCTCTTTTTCATAACTGATCCCGAGCAGATTATACGTTTCGGGATTTTCCATATCGTTCGCCATCGACTCTTTGAGCAGTTGGCGGGCGCGGGAATATTCGCCCGTTTCGATCGCCTGCGCCGCAAGCCCCAGAACGGGGTCGACGGGCGGCTGTGCTTTTTTCGTCAGCATGCGCTCCACCTCCTTGATTCATGACAATTTTATAATAAAATACATTAAAAGTACGTATGGATTTTTCACGACCGCATTAAAATTGTATTAAGAAGGAGTTTCTTCCTCCAAAAAAGCGCGATGCAGCGCGCGTATTGCGTCTTCATAGCGGTCTTCGTCGACTCCTGCAATAATGTTGAGTTCGCGGCAACCCTGTATGATCATGCGGATATTGATTTTTTCGCGCGCAAGCGCGGCGAACATTTTTTCGGCTACGCCCACGCATTGATACATATTCCTGCCCACGACGGATACGATGGAAAGCCGATCGATAAATTTGATCTCGTCGGGGCGTATAGACTTTTTGATCTCAGACAATACGGCGGAGCGTATCGCGTCGTTGATAGAAGATTTCGGAATCAGGAAATTGACCGCGTCGATGCTTGACGGCATATGCTCGAACGAAACCCCGTAATATTCGAGTACGGATAAGACTTTCCGCACGATGCTTTTTTGTTGGTTCATACCGATTTTATGGATGAACAGCACGAGAATATCTTTCTTGCCGACGATGCCCGTAACCGGCTTTTTTTCGGGTTCTTTCAGACACGGATAAATGACGGTTCCGCGCTTGCTCATACAGAACGTATTGCGCACTTGCAACGGAGTCCTGTTTTTTATCAAAGGCACGAGCGCGTCCGTATGTAAAACCGAGGCGCCCAGATAGGAAAGTTCGCGGAGTTCCCCGTATGTCATTTTGGGAATAATGCGGGCGTTCTCCACGATGCGCGGATCAGCATTCAGAATTCCGTCCACATCCGTCCAATTTTCATATAGATCGGCTTTGATCGCGCCCGCAACGATACTTCCCGTAATATCCGATCCGCCGCGGGAAAACGTGACGATCGCGCCCGTTTCGTCCGCGCCGTAAAATCCGGGAACGACGGCATACCCGTTTTTCAGTTTCGCGCGGCACAGTTTCTCGCTTTCCTTCGAATCGTATCCGTCGTAGCGGTGAAACCGTATCAACTCCGCGGCGTCGATAAAGGCAAATCCCAGACGTTTCGCAAAAAAATAGGCGCTTAAATATTCTCCGCGGGAAACGCAGAAATCATATTGCCCGCTGTTTTCCATCTGCGACTTTATTTTTGCCAGTTCGCGCTCTGCGTCTTTTGTATCGGTTGCAATTTGTAAAAAGCGGGCGGCTACCAGAGGAAAAGTCTGATCGCACTTTCCGCACGCCTCGATTTCCCGATGGCATTCAATTAAAAGATCCGTTACTTTTTCGCTGTTTTCGGTTTTCCCCGGTGCGGAAACGACGATGATCCTCCGCAGCGGATTACTTTTCACGATCTCTGCGACACGCTCCGTACTTTCACTGTCCGCCATCGACGTTCCGCCGAATTTACAGACGATGCACGCCTGCGTTTCTTCCATATCGTTCATTGACACAATCCCGCGCATTGCAACAGCGCGATCTCCTTTTTCAGAATGTTCTTTGTTTCTTTATCCGCTTCCGTGAGGGGCAGCCGCAGTCCTCCCGCGTCTTTCTTTAATATATTTAAGGCGGCCTTTACGGGAACGGGATTGACTTCACGAAAGAGCGCCTCGGTAAGTTTCGAGTAGGCGTTGTGCAATTCCAGGCTCTTTTCCGAATCGCCCGAAAAATAGCGGGCGCAGATATCATGTACCCCTCTCGGGCAGATATTGGATAAAACGGAAATCGCGCCCGACGCGCCGATCGCCAACATGGACGGCATCAGTTCGTCGCAGCCGCAATACAGCGCGAGATCGTCTTTATACAGATTGCGAATTCGCGACGCCTGCCGAACGTCGCCCGACGCTTCTTTCACTGCTTTCACGTTGGGTATCTTCAACAGATCTTCATAAGTTTCAGGAAGAATATTTACGCCTGTACGCTGGGGGACGTTGTATAAAATAAACGGAAGCGCGCTCGCTTTTGCGCATTCTTTATAATGGGCGATCAGCCCCTTTTTCGTGCATTTATTGTAGTACGGCGTAACGAGCAGGAGCGCGTCCGCGCCCGCTTTTTCCATCTCTGCGCAGTTTTTCGCGGCTTTGGCGGTATAATTCGAACCCGCGCCCGCGATCAAAGGCACGCGTTTACGGATGATCTTTGCCGCAAACGACGCGATCGCGCTCTTTTCTTCATCGGACAACGCGGCGCTTTCGCCCGTCGTGCCGCCGACCAGGAGAGCGTCGCACCCGCCTTCGATCTGAGATTCGATGAGATTTTCCAACGCAGTAAAATTTATTTCGCCTGTCGGCAAAAAGGGCGTTACGAGGGCGGTCGCAACGCCCTTAAATATCAAATTTTGCATGTAAACTCCTTTTGATTTTTTTACATTATAAAATAAATCGGATTCGTTTCTCATAAAGAAATACTTGTGCGGCGTTAAGATTGTATAAAGAAAGAACCTCGCCGTAATGGCGAGGTTCTTCAAACGCTCGGTATTAAATTTTGTTCATTCTGTAACCGACGCCCACGTCGGTACGGATCAGTTCCTGTAAAAACGGATCTTTTTCGATCTTTCGGCGTATTCCCGCCATGAAGACGCGCAGTCCGCTCGCGTCGTTTCCGCCCGCACCCCAGACTTTGGATATAATAAAGTTATGCGTCAGCGTCTTTCCGACGTTTTGCGCGAGAAGGCACAAGATCTTATATTCATAGTTGGTCAGATGTACTTCCGCATCGTCCAGAAATACGCTGTGCGCGGCATAGTCGATCGTCAGCCTTCCGTTGGTAAAGGTACTCGCCTGCGTTTCCGTGCCCGCCGCGCTGTGGCGCAGGGCGGCGCGAATGCGCGCCATCAGTTCCGCGGTCGAAAAAGGTTTCTGCACGTAGTCGTTGATGCCCGCGTCAAGACATTTTATTTTTTCATTTTCGTCGTCGCGCGCGCTCACCACGATAATGGGCAGATTTTCCGAAAAGCCGCGCACCGTCTCCACTACGTTGATGCCGTCCATATCGGGGAGCCCCAAATCGAGCACGATAAGATCGACGATATTTTTGACGACGTAGTCTATCCCCTCGCGCGCCGTCCGGACGGCAGCGACCGTATGATTTTCCTGCTTTAAGGCGATCTTCAAAAGGTTCTGGATCGCCTTGTCATCCTCGATCACTAAAATATCAGCCATTGTACTCCTCCATGGGAAGATTAAATTCGAATACCGCTTTTCCGTCTGCGTTGCGGGCGGAAATATTGCCCCCGTGCGCCGTAATGATCAGTTTGCAGATGGCCAGCCCCAGCCCCACGCCTTCGCTTTTGGAATCCGCCGCCGTATAGTACATTTCGAACAGGTGCGGAAGATCCTCTTCCCGTATGCACGGACCGTCGTTGCTGATACGGAAAACCGCGTTTTTGCCCGTATTCCACACTTTGATCCAGATATTGCCGTCGTCGTCCGTGTGTTTTGCTGCGTTGTTCAAAATATTGCCGAGCACCTGAATGATGAGCGTGCCGTCCATGGGTATGAGCATCATATCCGCGGGCGTATCGTAATGAATCTTTCGGTTTCCCAAAACGCCGCTCACATTGCGTACTGCCTGCGGCAAGATCTCTTCCAGAACTTCGAAGGACTTTTTCACTGTCAGATTTTCACCGTCGATCCTCGTGAGCGAGAGAAGATTTTCCACGAGGCGGATGGTCCAGTCGGATTTGGAGCGGATATCGTCCAGAATTTCTCCACGGTCTTTTTCATCCAACGAGGGATTGTCTCTTAAAATCTCCGCGCCGTTTTTGATGGCGGTGAGCGGCGTACGCAGATCGTGCGATATGCTGCGAAGAAGCGTCGCTTTGAGCAATTCTTTGTCCGCGTTGTTTTTCAGGCGTATCTTTTCCAGGTTGAGAGCGTTGATCTGCGCCATCTTTTTTTTCAACTGAAAAGTTACCGCGCTGATGCCAAGCCCTACCGCGAGCATCAGAAAGAACGTGACAAGGTACATAAGGTCGTCGATTTTCAGCGTAAACCGCGGGACGGTAAAAAAGAAATTATAGCCGAGCACGCTGGCGACCGAAAGTGACGCAGAATAGGCGTAGCCCTTGGTAAAGACGGCAACGAGAAGAATCCCCAGTACGTAGAGGATCAAAAAATTCAAGTCGTTGATCTTGAAAAAATCCAACAGAAAACAGAGTCCCGTGCATACGGCAAAGACAAGGAGCGTCAGCCCGATATTTTTTAAGATATCTGATTTTTTCATCATAGAATACCTCCTCAAAAAAGCCGCTGTATTCGAAACAGCGGCTTGTCGGTATTACTTTTTAGGTTCTATTTTGCTTTTACCGCCCATATATTTTTGAAGAACTTCGGGAATATTCACGCTGCCGTCCTCGTTGAGATGATTTTCGAGCAGGGCAATCAGCATACGGGGCGGCGCCACCACGGTATTGTTGAGCGTGTGCGCGAACGCGTTGCCCTTTTCCGTCTTGTATCGGATGCCGAGCCTTCTCGCCTGCGCGTCCGTCAGATTGGAGCAACTGCCAACTTCGAAATATTTCTTTTGGCGCGGGCTCCAAGCCTCTACGTCGATACTCTTATATTTCAGATCGGCAAGATCGCCCGAACAACATTCCAGCGTACGCACGGGTATCTGCATGGAAACGAACAGTTCCACCGTGTAATTATACAGTTTTTCAAACCACGCGGCGCTCTCTTCGGGCTTGCAGATGACGATCATTTCCTGCTTCTCGAATTGGTGTATGCGGTAAATACCTCTCTCCTCGATGCCGTGCGCGCCCTTTTCTTTGCGGAAACAGGGCGAATAACTCGTAAGCGTGAGCGGCAGATCGCTCTCGTTCACGACCGTATTCATAAAGCGGCCGATCATGGAATGTTCGCTCGTGCCGATCAGGTAGAGATCCTCACCCTCGATCTTGTACATCATGCCGTCCATTTCTTCGAAACTCATGACGCCCGAAACAACGTCGCTGCGGATCATGAACGGCGGAATGCAGTAGGTAAAGCCCTTATCGATCATAAAGTCGCGCGCGTAGGTGAGCACGGCGGAATGCAGTCTGGCCACGTCGCCCAAAAGATAATAAAAGCCCTGCCCGCTCGTGCGCCTTGCGCTGTCCAGATCGATGCCGCACAATTTTTCTAAAATATCCAGATGATACGGCACTTCGAAGGGCTTGTCCTTGGGTTCCAGAAAACGCTTGCGCTCGACGTTTTCGCTGTCGTCGCGGCCGATAGGCACGTCGTCCGCAATGATATTGGGGATCGCCATCATCTTTTCTTTCAGACCGGCGGCGACGATTTCGCTCTCTTTTTCGATCTCAGCGATGCGGGCGTTGTTTTCCACGACTTCCGCCTTGACTTTTTGCGCCTCTTCCGTCTTTTTCTCTTTCATCAGCGAGCCGATCTTCGAGGAAAGAGCGTTGCGCATCGCTCTTCTGGAATCGCCCTCTTTCTGCAGATCGCGCCGTTTTTCGTCGAGCGCCAATATTTCGTCGACGAGCGGCAGTTTTTTATCCTGAAACTTCTTTTTGATATTTTCTCTCACCAGGTCGGGATCGTTCCGCAGCAAATTGATGTCGATCATGTTTTCGCCTCCGCAATAAATTCTTTTCTATTTTAAACCATTCCGCAAATTTTTGCAAGTCAATCACGCATGCGCATGAAATTTTTGACAAAACTACTTTTTCTCCGCCAAAGAAAAAGAGCGTGAAATGTTTGAAAAACATACGCGATTATGATATAATGATTTCGAACAGTTTCGTTCAGATATGCTTAATGGAGAAATTATGACTCGCAGTAACAATACTTCGCAAACTCCTTCCGATAAAGCAAAAGCCGACGCGGAAGAAAAAATCGACGCGGCGCCCCGTGCGAAACAAAAATCCGCGGGAACGCGCGCAGGCGCGGCAAAGCCGACCTCGTCCGGAAAGAGCGGTTCGGCTGCGGCAAAACCCGCCGCCGCAAGACCTCGGAAAACGGCGGGCAAGCCCGCGCAGGACGCGGGACCCTTGCAGGAGGAACAGAAAGCGCCCGAAATCGTGAACGTGCAGGATTTCGTGACGCAGAAACTGGAATGCGCCTCCACCGCCGCGCCCGAAGAAGAGGAAGAGATCGATATCTCCCTCATCAAATCCAAATTCAAAAAGAAAAAAGCAGAAGTCCCTTCCTATAATAAAGTGCAGCGTTTTACCCCCGATATCGGAGAAGGGCTGACGAGCGCACAGGTCAATACGAGATTTTCGCAGTTCCTGTTCAATGATACCAATCAGAAATACTCAAAGTCCTACGCGAGTATTTTTGTCGGGAACCTTTGCACCTTCTTCAACCTGTTGTGCGTGCTCGCCACCATCGCGCTTGCTTATTCGGGCGCGGGCATCTCGCAGTTTTTCTTCGTCATCATCTTTTCGCTGAATATCGCGATCGGCATATGGCAGGAGATCAAGGCAAAGCGCAAGATCGATAAACTTTCGCTGCTGTCCGCCCCCACCGCAAAGGTGATACGCGACGGCGCCGCCGTCGAGATCCCCGCAAAGGATATCGTTCTGGACGACGTGATCGTGCTGTCTTTGGGAAACCAGGTGCCCGCCGACTGCTTTTTGGCGGAAGGCTTCGTGGAAGTCAACGAATCTCTTCTGACGGGGGAATCCGTTCCCGTCAAAAAGGAAACGGGCGACATTCTCTACGCGGGCAGTTTCATTTCCAGCGGTACCTGCAAAGTGCGCGCCGACAAGGTGGGAAAAAATACTTACCTCAACACCCTATCGGCAAAAGCGAAAAAGTACAAGAAGCCTAATTCGGAACTGATGCGCTCGACAAAACTCATTATTTCCGTCATCGGCGTTCTGATTATCCCCATCGCGATCGGTATGTTCCTCGTCAACTGGCAGAATCTTGCGGATGCCGCAGGCGTAGACCGCCTTGCCGAAACCATTCAGAGAACCGTATCGGTCATTATCGGCATGATCCCTTCGGGAATGCTGCTTTTGACCAGCCTCGCGCTGACGGTGGGTATTTTACGGCTCGCCTCGCACAACACGCTCGTACAGGATCTGTATTCTTTGGAAATGCTCGCGCGCGTAAACGTGCTGTGCCTCGATAAGACCGGTACGATTACGGACGGGCGCATGAAAGTCAACGACTGTATGCTGCTCAATAACCCGACCGACTACACCATCAACGAGATCGTGGGCTCCTGTCTGCATTCTTTGGAAGACAACAACCAGACCTCGATCGCGCTCTACAATTATTTCGGGCACAGCACCGAACTGAAAGCCGTCAAAAAAATGCCCTTCTCTTCCAAACGAAAACTTTCGGCCGTCACGTTCGACGGAGTGGGGACCGTGGCGATGGGCGCGCCCGAATTCGTGCTTTCTTCCGTGCCCGAAAAACTGAACAAGATCATCAACCAATACGCCGCGATGGGACTGCGCGTGCTCGTCGTCGCCCTCTCTTCGGGACAGATCAACGGCGATAAACTCCCCGCGGGATTCAAACCGCTGGCGATCATCTCCATTTCCGACAATATCCGCGAAGACGCGGCGCAGACGATCCGTTGGTTCAAGGAAAACGACGTCGCGGTAAAGGTCATTTCGGGCGACAATCCCGTTACCGTTTCGGAAGTGGCGCGCCGCGTGGGCGTATTGAACGCGGATAAATACATTTCGCTGGAAGGCCTCAACGAAAAAGAAGTCGTTTCCATCGCCAACAAATATACCGTGTTCGGCCGCGTGACGCCCGAACAGAAAGCCATTCTGGTCAAATCCATCAAGGCGGCGGGAAATACCGTTGCGATGACGGGCGACGGCGTGAACGACATTCTCGCCCTCAAGGAAGCCGACTGCGCGGTGAGCGTCGCCTCGGGCAGCGAGGCGGCAAAGAACGTGAGCCATCTGGTGCTCATGGACAACAACTTCGCATCGATGCCCAAAGTCGTGTACGAAGGGCGGCGCGTCATCAACAACATTCAGAATTCTTCCTCGCTGTACCTGATGAAGACACTGTTTACGCTGGTGTTCGCCATCATATCCATTTGTCTGACTTCCTCCTATCCTTTCAAGACCAACAATATGCTGCTTCTGGAAGTGTTCGTCATCGGGATCCCCTCTTTCTTCTTATCCCTGCAGCCGAATACAGACCGAGTGAAAGGCAAATTTTTATCTTATGTCATCGGCAAATCCGTTCCCGGGGCGCTCGTGCTCGTTTCGGCAGTGCTCTCCGTCAATCTGATGAGGCTGTTGCAGCCCGCGTACTTTACCGACTGTTATCAGGAAATTGCCGTGCTTATGATCACTTTTTCGGGACTTGTGATGTTGTACAGACTGTGTCAGCCCATCAATTTCAGCCGCGCGATGCTGCTCTTGCTGATGGCGACCGTCTGCATATTAGGGCTAGTGTTCCTGCCTTCTATGTTCTTCGGCGAAGACTACGCCCACCTTGACTGGATACGCATCATGTTCGTAATGTGCGTGGTCATGATCTGCGTACCGCTGTCGGGCATACTGATCGCCTTTACCAATAAACTCACGTCGGGTAAAAAATCGTACGACGACAGATTCAATCTCAACAAACTGTATTAAAAAACACTTAAAAAGGCATCGGATAAATCCGATGCCTTTTTTGTTATTCGTTATCGTTGGTTTCTTCCGCGGTTTCCTGCGGCGTTTCCGTTTCGGGAATTTCCGCATCAGACTGCTCTTCGTCGTCCTCTCGCGGCGCGATCGCCACGGTTGCGACTTCGCTGTCTTTGACGCGCATGACGCGCACGCCCTGCGTATTGCGGCCGATCTTGGTGATGTCCGCCACGTGCATGCGTATGATCGTCCCGTTGCCGGTGATGATCATGATATCTTCCTGCTCGCTGACGATCTTCAGATTGACGAGATAGCCCGTCTTTTCGTTGAACACGCCCGCCTTGATCCCCTTGCCCGCGCGGCCCTGCAATCTGTAATCCTCCACGTCGGAGCGCTTGCCGTAGCCGTTGGAAGTGAGCGTCAGGATCTCGCAGTCGGGTTTCACGATCAGCATATCCACGAGATAATCGTCGTCGTTGAGGCTCATCGCCTTGACGCCCTGCGTGTCGCGTCCCATCGGGCGCACATCCTTTTCGCTGAACCGGATACACTTGCCCTCTTTGGAAGCGATGATCAATTCGTCTTCGCCCGTGGTGAACTGCACGGAAATGAGTTCGTCGCCCTCGGTGATCTTAATGGCGATCTTGCCCACTTTGCGGATATTCGCAAATTCTTCGAGCGCCGTCTTTTTGATAAGTCCCTTGTGCGTCGCCATGGCGATATAGCCTTCGGTCCCTTCCGTCAGCGGAATGACGGCGGTGATTTTTTCGTCCTGCTCGATCTGCAGAAGGTTGACGATCGCTCTGCCGCGCGCCTGGCGCTGCGCTTCGGGAATTTCATACGCCTTGATGGAATACACTTTTCCGAAACTGGAGAAGAAAAGAATTTCGTCGTGCGTGGAAGAAATGAACAGTCGTTCGACAAAGTCCTCGTCCTTGGGCTTATGCGCCGTAATGCCCATGCCGCCTCGCCTTTGCGCCTTGTATTCGGCAACAGGCTGACGCTTGATGTAGCCCGAATGCGTCATGGTGATGACGACGTCCTCGCGCTCGATCAGATCTTCGATATCGATTTCGCCGTAGTCGTAGGAAAGTTCGGTGCGGCGCTCGGAAGGATACTTTTCCATGATCGTGCGAAGGTCGGTCTTGATGATCTCCAGAACGCGCGTTTCGTTGGCGAGGATATCCCGTAAATCGGCGATGGTCGCCTGCAACTGCGTCAGTTCCTCTTCCAGTTTATCGACTTCCAGCGAAGTGAGTCTTTGCAGGCGCATTTCCATGATGGCGTTGGCTTGCTTTTCGGAAAGTTCGAACGTAGCCATCAACTTGTCGATCGCGACGAATTTATCTTTCGATCCCTTGATAATGGCGATCACTTCGTCGATGTTCGCCAGAGCGAGCACGAGTCCGCTGACGATATGGGCGCGCTCTTCCGCTTTGTTCAGATCGAATTTGGTACGGCGCACGATAACATCGATCTGATGACGGATATAGCAGTCGATGATCTCTTTTAGATTGAGGACTTTCGGCTCGCCGTCGCGCAAAGCGAGGAAAATAATGCCGTTGGAAGTCTGCAACGCGGTATGTTTGTACAAAAGATTTAAAACAACTTGCGGGTTCGCGTCCTTTTTGATCTCGATGACGATGCGCATACCGTCACGGTCGGATTCCTCGCGGATATCGGAAATACCCTCGATCCGTTTTTCTTTGACAAGGTCGGCGATATTTTCGATCAGACGCGCCTTATTTACCTGATACGGGATCTCGGTGACGATGATCCTCGAACGGACGGTGTTGCCCGAATTGTAATCTTCGATTTCGCACTTCGCCCTGAGAACGAAACTGCCGCGGCCCGTGCGGTATGCACGCTTTACGCCCGCGCGCCCCATCAGAATGGCACCCGTAGGAAAATCGGGAGCGGGTACGTATTCCATCAGTTCGTCGATGGTGATCTCGGGATTGTCTATCTGCGCGATGACCGCCCCGATGACTTCCGCAAGATTGTGCGGCGGAATGTTCGTCGCCATGCCGACTGCGATGCCGTCGCTGCCGTTGACCAACAGGTTGGGAAAGCGCGCGGGCAATACGCACGGCTGCATGGAAGTATCGTCGAACGTGGGATAATAATCCACCGTTTCCTTATCCAGATCGCGCAGCATTTCCGCCGCGAGTTTGGACATTCTCGCCTCGGTATAACGCATTGCCGCGGGAGGATCGCCGTCGACGGAACCGAAGTTTCCGTGCCCGTCTACCAAGGGAAAATTGATGGTGAAATCCTGTGCAAGCCGCACGAGCGCGTCGTACACGGCTGAGTCGCCATGCGGGTGATATTTACCGAGAACGTCGCCGACGATACGGGCGCATTTGCGGTACGCCTTGTCGTTGTACAGCCCCATTTCGTGCATGGAATACAAAATACGTCGATGGACGGGTTTCAACCCGTCGCGCACGTCCGGAATGGCGCGGCTGACGTTGACCGCCATCGCATAGGCGATGAAGGATTTTTTTAACTCGTCGTCCACTTCGACGTTGATCATATTGGTCATTTCAAGAGTTTTTTTAAACTCTTCGGTAAGTTCGGGACTGGTTTCTTTTTTAGCCATATTCTTTTACCTCAGATATCCAGTTCGGCAACGAGTTTCGCGTTCTCTTCGATGAACTGTCTGCGAAGTTCGGGCTTTTCGCCCATCAGGAGCGAAAACATTTCATCCGCTTCCACCGCGTCTTTCATGGTGACGCGAAGCAGCGTGCGCGTGGAGGGATTCATCGTCGTTTCCCAAAGTTGTTCCTTGTTCATTTCGCCGAGGCCCTTGTAACGCTGCAAGTCGAATTTTCCTGGATTGGAATTTCTGTACTCGTCCAATTCCTGGTCCGAATACATATATTTTTCCTCTTTCCCGCGCGTCGCCTTGTACAGCGGCGGCTGTGCGATATAAACGTGCCCGTTCTGGACCAGGGGACGCATATAGCGGAAAAAGAAAGTCAAAAGCAAAATCCTGATATGGCTGCCGTCTACGTCGGCATCGGTCATGCAGATGATGCGGTCGTAGCGCAGTTTGCTCTCGTCGAAATCTTCGGAAATGCCGCAGCCGAACGCGGTGATCATGCTCTTGATCTCCAGATTTTCCAGAACGCGGTTGATACGCGCCTTTTCCACGTTCAATATTTTGCCGCGAAGGGGCAAAATCGCCTGAAAACGGCGATCGCGGCCCTGTTTTGCGGTGCCGCCTGCGCTGTCGCCCTCGACGATATAGATCTCGCACAGTTCCGCCCGCTTTTCGCTGCAATCGGCAAGTTTGCCGGGCAGCGTCGTGCTTTCCAGGATACCCTTACGCCTCGTCAGTTCGCGCGCGTTTCTCGCGGCGTCGCGCGCTTTCTGCGCGGTGATACAGCGGAGAATAAGTTCTTTTGCCACCGAGGGATTTTCTTCGAGATAGGTGCCCAAATGCTCGGTCGTCGCCTTCATGACGAACGCGCGCATCGCGCTGTTGCCGAGTTTTGTTTTGGTCTGCCCCTCGAACTGCGGTTCGGTGAGTTTGACGGAAACGACGGCGGTAATGCCTTCGCGCACGTCGTCGCCCGAAAGTTTGTCGTTTTCTTTCAGGATGTTCAGACGGCGTCCCGCGTCGTTGATGACTTTGGTGAGCGCGGCTTTGAAGCCTTCCAGATGCGTGCCGCCCTCTTCGGTATGGATATTGTTGGCGTAACTCATGATGAGTTCGCTGTAACCGTCATTGTACTGAATGGCGACTTCGATCGCGCTGTCGCCCTGTTCCTCTTCGAAATAGACGGGCTCGCCGAAGAGAACCTCTTTATTTTTGTTCATGTCTTCCACGAAGTGCAGAATGCCGCCCTCGTAGCAGAACTCGTCGAACTTGGGTTTTTCTTCCCGCTCGTCGCGGATGGAAATAGTCAGTCCTTTATTCAAATACGCCAACTCGCGCAGACGCACTTTCAGATTTTCGTAATTGAAAATGAGCGTTTCGAAAATTTCCTCGTCGGGATAGAACGTGACCTTTGTCCCCGTAATGTCCGTTTGACCGACGATCGAAAGCGCTTTCTGCGGTATGCCGCGATTAAAAATTTGCTTATAAATATTTCCGTTCTGATAGACTTCCACTTCCAGCCATTCGGAGAGCGCGTTGACGACTGACAGACCGACGCCGTGCAAACCACCCGAGATCTTATAGCCCCCGCCGCCGAATTTGCCGCCCGCGTGGAGTTTGGTCAATACGAGTTCGACGGAAGATACACCCTCTTTGGGGTGAATACCCGTAGGGATACCGCGGCCGTTATCCTGCACGGAGCAGGAGCCGTCCTTATTGATCACGCAGCGGATGGTATCGCAGTAGCCCGCCAACGCTTCGTCTATGGAGTTATCGACGATTTCCTGCACGAGGTGATGAAGTCCCCGTTCATCGGTAGAACCGATATACATTCCGGGGCGTTTGCGTACCGGGTCCAGACCTTCCAGAACCTGTATCTGCTCCTCGCCGTATTCGCCTTGCACTTTTTCTGACATATGTTGTTTCTCCTGAAAACAAGTGCTTTCACTTGCGGATTTTATTGGTATTATTATACCATATTTTGCGTTTAAAATAAAGCGTTTTGCGTTCGTTTTGTATAAATAAATTTTCAGCGATGCGTTTTAAGGCGCGAAATCAGCCGCACAAGCCGCGAAAGGCAAACGCTTGACATAAACCACTACATTTTGACAATCCGCAAAAAACTTTTTTCGGGGAATAAAAAAGAAAAATTTGCCAATACTTGTTTCAAACGGGAACGGGAGGTTTCTTTTATGAAATTATTATGCGGAAAATGCCAAAAACAGGTCGAACCCAACGACATGTACGTATGCTACGAATGCGGCGCGTACGTCTGCAAGGAATGCATGAATGCGCAAAGCGATATGTGTCCCGATTGCAGCGGAACAATGTCCAAACTCTGTTAAAAAAAGAGAAGAGGCGTTTTAAACGACTCCTCTCTTTTTTTATCTTACTATATCGCCGCGGATACGGGCGAGCAACTTTTTTTCGTATTTTACGAGTCCCGGGATCTGATGCGTTTCCGCCTTCTTCTGCGCCTCGTTCACGTGCGAGAGCGCGGCAGTCTTGTCGCCGTTCACGTACAGTTCATAGGCGGCCAGAATGCGGTGCGACGCGAGCGTGTCTTCCCGCAACAGATGCGTTGCGAGCGCGGGATACATACTTTCCGCGAGCGCCGCGTCCCTTTTCAGAGAACATTCGCAAAAGAGTATGTCCGACGCGATATCTTTCTCGTAATACTCGGGAACGTATTCCATCAGGCTTTCCAACCGTTCGCAGGCGGCGACCGCCTTGGCCTTGTCGTCCGCGTCGAGATAGTACATCAGCCGATAGGACGTAAGGATGATAAAGTTGATATCGTCCTCAGGCAACTGCGGCAGACCGAAATATAGTTCGGCATCGATCTCCGCGGGCGCGAGCCCCTCGTTCAGATAGCCCTCGACGGCGAGGATATTGACTGCCGTGCGGTAAGAAGCGTCCCTGTGCAAAAGCCCCCAGAAAATGGCGCCGTCCGTAAAAAGACTGTCGTTGTCGAGCGGCAGGAGATTATAGAAAAAAAGATGAAAGGCATAAGGCAGCCCTGTGCAGGTCAGCGCAAAGACGGCAAACGGGAGCCTGCGGTAAAAAAGGAAACAGGCAAACAGCGCGGCAAACGCAAGAAAAGAAAAGAGCAGCCCGCCCGCGACCGTCCATAAAAAACGGGGATACAACTTTTCGGAATTACGCGGCAGCATCTCCGTCGCGCCCGCGACGGATTCGGGAAGTTCCTTTGCCGTGACGCGGATATACCCGTCTTTTTTGTAGATCTTCACAAACCCGACGCGCACGCTGTTGAAGGAAAAATTGCAGATTTTCCCGAACAGCAGATGCCCTGCCTCGTGCAACACGTCGCAGAGAAAACTACATACGAGCCCTCCGAGCACGAGGCTCGCGGCGATGAGTACGGATCCGAATTCCCCGCCGAATTTCGCATAAGCCGCCCATACGATCAGAACGGCGATACAGATCGCGGCGGCCGCGTCGAAAACTTTATACGCGGTATGCAGTTTTCTCATAGTTCGCCCCGCTCCTTTTTGCCGATCAAATAGCCTTCGAGATTGTCGCGCACGCTCACGGTAATTTGCCGTGCGCCGATCTTTTCCATGACGCGGCTCATCAAAAGCGCGCCGCCGCCGATAACGTCCGCCCGCCCCTTTTCCATGCCGTCCATCGCGAGCCGTTCATCCTGCGTGCACGACAAAAGTTTGTCCGCGAGCGCCCGAACTTCTTCTTGCGTCAAAACGCTGCCGTGCACCGCCGACGGCTCGTAGACTTTCATTTTTTTATGCAGGGAAACGAGCGTGGTCGCGGTGCCGCCGATGGCGAACATCGGACATTGCGGCACGCTTGCAAAAGGCGAGATCTTTTCGTCGATGACGGTCAAAAGTTTTCCTTTATCCTCGCCGCACAAGTCTTTTAAACGAACCGCGCCGATATCCAGGCTCTTTGCATAGAGAATGCGCCCGCTTTGCCCGACGAGGATCTCCGTACTCGCCCCGCCGATATCCAGAACGCCGCCGTCGTTGCCGCCGAGCGCGCCCAGAAAGCCGATCTCCGCCTCGCGTTCGCCTGACAGCACGTCCACGTCCAGTCCGCAGATCTCTTTCACAGCGGCGACGAACCGGGAGCCGTTGAAAGCGCGGCGGACCGCCGCGGTCGCAAACGCAAATATGCGTTCCGCCCCCTCTGTCTTCGCCTCTTCGCAAAAGCGCGCCACGGCGTTTGCCGTGCGCGTGATCGCTTCCCCCGTCAGAACGCCGCTTTTCGACAGACCTTCACCCAGGCGCGTGGTGCACAGTTTCTTATATAAAGTTTTTCCGTCCGCCCATAACAACAGGCGGACGGAATTCGAACCGATATCAATGACCGAACATTTCATATTTAAATCATCCTCATTCCGCTGAATATCCGGGATACTTCATGCCGAGTTCAAGCGCGCGCTTTTCGATCCACCAACGCGCGGTATACACTTCGTCGATGCTCAAGTTTCCGCTTTCGATCAGTTCCTGATAATAGGCGATCTCGTCTTGCAACTTTTGGATCTCGCGGTTGCGCACGGAAACGGAAATCAGTTGGTACACCCAGAATACGATTAAAATAAACAGCAGCGTCACGGCGGTGACCGTAGCGGCGACGACGATTTTTTTAAACTTTTCTTCTTTCATTCCTTTTTCCCGAAAAATTGCGCTTAATACGCAAGATTAGTTTCTTGGCGCTATTATACAACTTTTCTGTCAAAAAAGCAAGTATTCTGTGTAAACTTACGAGGTACAGCAGGAGTCCGCCGAGCGCACCCATAAGCATATACGGCCGCGTTGCGGGGAAATCGTATATGACGGACAACAGAACGAAAATTCCCGCGAATAACAGAAAAAAGAGAATATCCGCGATGATTCCCGCGGCGCGTTTGTTTATCAGCCGTCGGAACAGATAAAAAGGCTCGTACAAAACGCCGCCGAGTATGCCCGAAAACAGGCATACGATCAGAATATAGATCTGATTGACGGTATCTTCCATCAGCGGAACAGCCTTTTGGCGAGTTTGTCGCGCTTGCCGAGATATTTCAGTCCCGAAATTTTCCCTTCCGCAGCGAAATTTCCGTTGGTTTTGGAAAAATTGACGATTTTGAGCGCGTCGCCCGTGATCACCGCCCGTCCGCCTTCGACGGTGAGCGTGATCTGCTGCGTAGAAAAAGAATCCACGCTCTCCACGCTCGTCATCGTAATCTTTTTCTGCTGTTCGATCGTAACTGTTTGCGTCTTTTCTTCCATAAAATACCCCCGAAGTCTTGTCGGGTTATTCTATGCCGAAAAACAAAGAATTATGCCTTTTTCTCGCGCGCCTTGGCTTTGGCGCGAAGTTCGCTGTCCAAAATCCGCTTGCGGATCCGCAGCGTCCGGGGCGTCACTTCCAATAATTCGTCGTCGTTCAAAAATTCGAGGCATTCTTCCAGGCTCATCTTTTTGGGCGAGTTGAGCCGCATCGCGTCGTCGCTGCCCGAAGCGCGGGTATTCGTCATATGCTTTTTCTTGCAGACGTTTACGTTGATGTCGTCGGATTTGGGGGAAACACCCACGACCATCCCTTCATAGACCTGCGTGCCCGGATCGACGAACAGAACGCCTCTGTCCTGCGCGTTGAACAGCCCGTAAGAAACCGCCTCGCCCGTTTCAAACGCGACGAGAGAGCCTGTGTCGCGGCGCTTTAACTCGCCCTTATACGGCTGATATTCGTAGAATATGGAGTTCATGACGCCTTCGCCCTTCGTCGAAGTGAGAAAGTCGCTCTTATAGCCGAACAGTCCGCGCGCGGGGATGATAAATTCCAGGCGCATACGGGAACCCACCGCGCCCATGTGCACGAGTTCCCCTTTGCGCTCGCCCATGCTCTGGAACACGGGACCGGTGCTGTCCTCGGGGACGTCCACAATCAGTCGCTCCACAGGCTCATAGAGATGCCCGTCGATGGTCTTGAACAGGACCTTGGGCGTGCTCACCTGAAACTCATACCCCTCGCGGCGCATGGTCTCGATGAGAATGGAAAGGTGCATTTCGCCGCGGCCGCTCACCTTGAACGCCTCCGCGGTGTCGGTATCTTCCACTTTCAGGGAAACGTCCTTTAAAAGTTCGCGGTACAGCCTTTCGCGCAGATGGCGGCTGGTGACGAATTTCCCCTCTTTGCCCGCAAAGGGAGAATCGTTTACGGAAAACGTCATCTCCACGGTCGGTTCGCTGATCTTGACGAATTTGACCGCCTCCACACAGTCGTTCGCGCAGATGGTATCGCCGATGTTGATGCCTTCCAGTCCCGAAAAACAGACGATATCGCCCGCCGCAGCCGACTGTACGGGCGTACGGCTCAGTCCCTCTATCTGGTACAGGTTGACGAGTTTACCGCGCTTTTTCATGGTAAAATCGTTATAATTGCAGACCGTGATCTCCTGGTTGGCGACGGCGGTGCCGCGCTCGATACGCCCTACGCCGATGCGCCCCACGTATTCGTTGTAATCGATGGAAGACACGAGGATCTGCAAAGGCGCGCGCTCGTTCACTTCCATGGGCGGCACGTGGTTTAAAATGGTATCGAACAGCGGGGTGAGATCTTTGCCGTCTTTGTCGGCGTAACGCGACGCGGTGCCCGCGCGGCCCGAACAGAAGAGAATGGGGCTTTCCAGTTGGTCGTCCGAAGCATTCAGATCGATCAGAAGTTCTAAAATTTCGTCCTCGACTTCCGCGATACGCGCGTCGGGCCTGTCCACCTTATTGACGACGATGATCAGTTTATGGTTCATTTCCAGCGCTTTCTGCATGACGAAACGCGTCTGCGGCATGGGGCCTTCCGCCGCGTCCACGAGAATGAGAACGCCGTTGACCATTTTCAGCACGCGCTCCACTTCACCGCCGAAATCGGCGTGCCCGGGAGTATCGATGATATTGATCTTCACGCCGTGATAGTTGACGGACGTGTTTTTTGCGAGAATGGTGATGCCTCTTTCTTTTTCCAGATCATTCGAGTCCATGACTCTTTCCTGCACGACCTGATTTTCTCTGAACGTGCCGCTCTGTTTCAGCATCTGATCAACGAGCGTCGTTTTGCCGTGGTCCACGTGTGCGATGATGGCAACGTTTCTTAAATCGTTTCGAATCAAAATAAATCTCCTAATACTACTGAATAACATATCTATTTTAATACTTTTCGGGCGATTTATCAAGAATTTTACGTATAAAAAAAGCAGGTAGGCGATATTTTTCGTCATTCCTGCTTATTTTACGCTTTTACGACCACGCGCTCGGCATCGTTCGGTTATCTTTGAACCATTTCGTGTCTTTCAGGACCGCGTTATCGTGCGAACACTGCACGTTTACGCCGCTTTTATTCGAGGTAACTACGATGTTCCCGTTGAGCGGACCGAAACCGTTATCTTCGTATTTTTCCTTATCCGCGTTATATACGACCTCGCCCACGGTCGTCACGTACACACGGTCGGTATACAGCGAAACGCGGTCTATCATCGCCTGCGTGGGGAAAGTGTTTTCAAAATTCTGCGTGTACTCCACACTGCCCGCACAGCAGCAGACGCATACGATCTCGGGCTCTATGACTTTCAGCAAAACGTCGTTGGACGAAGTTTTCGAGCCGTGGTGTCCCGCCTTGAACAGTTCGACTTTGGGAAGTTCGTTGGATTCGACGAGCGAAATCTCACCGTCCTCTTCGAGATCTCCCGTAAAGAGAAAATGCTTGTCGCCCTGATTGAACATAAGGCACACGGAATAATTGTTTTCATCGCTCGACTTGTTTTCGTAGAATTCCTGATATAAAATTTCCATTTTAATGCCGTCGGAAAGTTCGTACACGCGCTGCGCGCCGTTTTCTCCCTTATAACATTGCAGGGCGTTGTAATGTTTCGCGCCCTGTGCGACCGCGGCATCGCGCTTTTTCACGTAATTCTGATAGACCTGCGTGGTCTTGTTCGTGAGTGCAAAATCGATGATCGTTTCGCATTTGTAGCGTTCGAACATGCTCGGCGAGGAACTGCTCCCGGCAAAGCCCGCGATATGATCCTGGTCAGCGTGTGTCGCGACGACATATTCGAGCGTACCGTCCGTACAGTATCGGTCAATATATTCCGAAGTCGCATCGGTGCTGTTCGCGCGGGAACCCGCGTCGATGAGAATATCCGTTTCGCCCGCCTTTATGTAGATACTGTCGCCCGTGTAGTTGTTTCCGAGTTCCATAAAATGAATTTGCAGATCGCCGCTGACGTACACGTCGCCGCCCTTGGGATTTTTATAGACCGTCCACATGGCGAAACCCGCCACCGCGCCGATCACGAACGCGAGCAGGCACGCCGCTATGGTGAGAGAAAACGTTTTTTGTTTTTTAGCCATTGGTTTCTCCTCCCGCGTCCTCTACGACCACTCTTCTCACAAGTTGATAATCTTTATAACGGAAATCATCGACTTTATAGACGATCTGATACTCGCCTGCGACGGCAAGATCGGGTTTGTCGCCCGAGATCTGAACCTTGGAAGAAATATCTTTCCCGAAGGAGATCGCTTTCGCGCCCTGTTCCTCGTACGTATCGCCCACCGTCAGACGGATCACCTTTTCGCCGTTGAGTTCGAACGTATCGTCTTTCGTCAAAAACCATGACGCGCCGACGCCCGCGGCTATACCGATGAGCAAAAATAGAACCGCCAAAACGACGGTCGCTTTATGCGTCTTTTTTACGGTTTTTTCCACTTGTTTCTGCGCTTTGCTCTTTTTTGCCATTCGCACCTCCAAAATGAAATTGCAAATATTGTAGCACAAAATAATTGGCTTGTAAACACAATCGCGCAAAAAAATTTGCATAAAAAAAGAGAGGAAATCCATAAATTTCTCTACGTCTTCCCTCTTTTTTCGTCACACTTTTTATATATTCGGACACTCGATACAATCTCAATTATCTCTGCAAATTACGTTACAAAAATTTAAATCATGCAAAGGTAATTCAAAATGTATATCATTTCTCGAAACTATTTTCCGTGCAACAATATATATGCAAGCAACTGTAAAACAATAAAAACCATTGATTCAATCTATCATTACTTATCTCTTCACAACCGATTGTTTTACCGCTGCTGACAATATTATTATCTGCACCTTGTCCGAGAATATGCGGCTCCGAAAATTTTTCCGCTGGTAAAATTATCCGCGGATCTGACCGTTTCCGCGCACCACGTATTTATAGGAAGTCAACTCTTTTAATCCCATAGGGCCACGCGCGTGAAGTTTTTGCGTGGAGATCCCCATCTCGGCGCCGAGCCCGAATTCGAAACCGTCGGTAAAGCGCGTGCTCGCGTTCCAGTACACCGCCGCGCTGTCTACCCCCTGCAAAAACTTTTCCGCCGCGCGCTCGTCGTTGGTGACGATGGTATCCGAATGGTGCGTGCCGTAACGGTTGACGCAAGCGATCGCGTCGTCCACGCCGTCCACGATGCGTATTGAAATTTTCATATCCAGAAATTCCGTATAGAAGTCCTCTT
The DNA here is from genome assembly GCF_004134775.1 of Candidatus Borkfalkia ceftriaxoniphila. Taxonomy (NCBI): domain Bacteria; kingdom Bacillati; phylum Bacillota; class Clostridia; order Christensenellales; family Christensenellaceae; genus Candidatus Borkfalkia; species Candidatus Borkfalkia ceftriaxoniphila. The sequence goes on along the minus strand of NZ_SDOZ01000005.1, from coordinate 48,728 downwards.
CGCTCGCCGCCTGTAATTCGGGCACGATTTTACGGCTGCGGCCGCACGCTACGATCTCAACGCCCTTTTCTTTCAAAGCGGCGACGATCTCAGCCAAATGTTTCTTTGCGAAATCCTCATCCAAAAGCAGGCTTTCGCAGGCGTTGCACACCGACGTGCGCTGCGTCTTGGAATTGATCAGAATGGGCAGCGCCATGGAAAGGTCGGCGGAATTCTCCATATAAACGTGGCAGTTTCCCGTACCCGTCTCGATGATGGGTACGGTTGCGTTCTGCACGGCGTTCTGAATCAGCGCCGCGCTGCCGCGCGGGATCAGAACGTCCACGACGCCGTTCATACGCATCAGTTCCGCTGCTCCCTCATGCGAAACGTCCTCGATCAACTGAATAAATTCGGCATTGTATCCGATATTTCCAATCGCGTCCTTGATTACTTTCGTGACCGCGGCGTTGGAAAGATACGCGTCCTTGCTGCCGCGCAGTACGACTGCGTTTCCGCTCTTGATCGCGAGGGCGATCGCGTCCGCCGTGACGTTGGGGCGCGCCTCGTAAATGATGCCGAGAACGCCCATAGGCACGCGCACGCGCTGCAATTTCAAACCGTTGTACAGCGTGCGCTCCTCTAAAATTTCTCCTACGGGGCATTCGATCTCGGTCAGTTTTTCCAATCCCCGCGCGATGCCGTCGATGCGCTTTTCGTCCAGCATCAGGCGGTCTTTAAACTGTTCGCCGCGGGTACAGGAGTCAACGTCCTTTTTATTTTCGCCGATAATATATTCGGCGTTCGCGCGCAGCGCGACGGCGGCCGCGGCGAGCATGGCATTCATGTCCTTTTCGCAAGCCGTCGCGATAACGCCGCTGTTTTCTTTTGCTTTCAGGCAAGTTTCCCGTACCGTCATAAAATCACCTCGTTTTTACGGTTTGTGTCACGCATAGTACTTTGCCAATCGGGAAAAATCAATCTTCGTCCTCTTCCTCGGGCAAATCCACGTTATGATAGACGTCCTGCACGTCGTCCAGTTCGTCCAGTTTATCCAATAATTTCAAAAAGATTTCCACATTTTCGTCGGTCAGCGTGATCTTGTTCTGCGGGATCATGCGGATATCCGCTTCCAGAAACTCGACGCCCTTTTCCACCAAAAATTTGCGCACTTCGGAAAAATTCAAGGGGTCGGTAAAAATCTCGAACACGTCATCCTGCGACACGATATCGTCCGCGCCCGCCTCGATGGCGTATTCGGTGATGGTATCCTCGTCCATATCCAGCGTCTTTTCCACCACCAACAATCCCTTGTTGTCGAACATATAGGAAACGCAGCCGCTGTTGCCGAGCATACCGCCGCACTTGGAAAGCGTGCTGCGGATATCGCCCACCGTTCTGTTTTTATTATCGGTCAGGGTTGTGATGATCAAAGCGCTGCCGCCGACGCCGTATCCCTCGTAGGTAAGATTTTCATAATTCACGGCGCCCAATTCGCCCGCAGCCTTTTTTATACAGCGGGTGATGTTGTCGTTGGGCATATTATTCGCTTTCGCCTTGGCGATCGCGTCCGCCAGTTTGCTGTTGGTATCGGGGTTGGGGTTGCCCTTCGCCGCAACGGAAATCTCTCTTCCGAGTTTGGTAAATACGCGGGCGCGCGCCGCGTCCGTCTTTCCTTTTTTCGCCTGTATATTGTGCCATTTGCTATGTCCCGACATGACTGTTCCTCCTGTTTAATTGATCTTGTTCGCGTACTTTAAATGATACATCAAAATACCCGCCGAAACGCCCGCGTTCAGGCTCTCGCAGCATTCCCGCATCGGGATACTGACCGTATATTCGCAGACTTTCCGCATTTCCTCGCTCACGCCGTTCGCCTCGTTTCCGATAACGAGCACGAATTTTTGCGGCGGCCGAAAAGAATACACGTTTTCTCCGCCCATATCCGCGCAAATGAAAGGAATCCCATCCAAAAACGGATAAACGTTTTCGCTCAAAAAATGCAGGCGAACGAAAAAGAGTCCGCTCATTGCCGAACGGACACACTTGGGCGCGTACGGGTCCGTGCAGTTTTTCAGATAAATATCGGCGTAGCCCGCCCCGTTTGCGGTGCGGATGATCGTGCCCAGGTTTCCGGGATCGGAAATGCCGTCCAGAAACAGCGCGTTGCCCTGCGGGGCTGCGGGCGCGTTTTCGGGTATTTCGAGCACGGCGAGTATCCCCTGCGGCGATACTTCTTCGGAAAGTTTTCCGAACACCTCGTCCGAAACGGGTACAGACCGTTCGTGTTCGGTCAGTTCTCCCCGATAGCGCGGCGAATAATAGATGGAAACGATCTTTTGCCCTGCGGCGACCGCTTCGCGGATCTGCTTTATGCCCTCTACGATGTATTCGCCGTATTCGGCGCGATATTTTTTCTCTTTTAAAGAGTTGACTCTCTTTACGGTCGGGTTGCTTTTCGACGTAATCATATTTATACTATGCAAAAAGCCTTCCTAACTGACGTAAGAAGGCTTTTTATCGATTAAGCGTTGGCAGCCTTCGCTTTCTCGGCAAGAGCGGCAAAACCTGCCGCGTCGTTGACCGCGATGTCAGCGAGGACTTTTCTGTTCAAATTGATACCGGCAACCTTCAAACCGTGCATGAACTTGCTGTAAGAAAGCCCGTTCAGGCGAGCAGCCGCGTTGATACGCGCGATCCAGAGTTGGCGGAAATCTCTTTTTCTGTTCTTTCTGCCGACGTAGGCATACATCAAAGATTTCATCACCGCTTCGCGGGCGATCCTGTACGATTTACTCTTGGAACCGAAATATCCTTTGGATAATTTGAATATTTTTCTGCGCTTTTTAACCGCGTTTACACCTCTTTTAATACGCATGATACTATCTCCTTATACTTATTTCTTGTAAGGAATCAGATTCTTAACATTCGATTCCATCGTTTCGTTGACGAAAGCCGTCTGACGCAAATTTCTCTTTCTCTTTCTGGGTTTATCGCCCGTCTTGTGATTTTTGCCGGACTGTGCTCTCTTGACCTTGCCGCTGCCGGTCACGTCGAAACGTTTTTTAGAGCCGCTGTGTGTTTTCTGTTTAGGCATAGTTGTATCCTCCGAAAATTATTTTTTCCGCAAAATGCTTGTCCTTGACTTTTGCGGACGTCGTGATGACTGTTTTATTGCTTAGACGGCGACAAAAACATGGTTATGGTTCTTCCCTCTACCGCGGGTTTTTTGTCCATAACGGCGCCGTTTAAGATGTCGAAAAATTTATTCATAACCTCAAAGCCGAGTACCGCGTGCGCGTTCTGTCTGCCGCGCATTTTGATGGCAACCTTCACTTTGTTTCCGCCGTCCAAAAACTTTTGCGCCTGGCGGGCCTTTACATTCAAATCGTTTGTGTCGATCGTCATGGAAAGTTGAACTTCTTTCAGTTCAACCATCTTCTGATTTTTTCGCGATTCCTTTTCTTTTTTGGCGAGTTCGAACTTGAATTTGCCGTAATCCATGATCTTGCATACGGGCGGATTTGCCGTAGGCGAGATCTTGACTAAATCCATTTCGCTCTCCTCCGCAAGCCTGAGCGCAGCCGAAGAACTCATGATACCGAGCTGCTGCCCGTCCCCACCGATTACTCTCACTTCCGCGTCGCGAATATCCGAGTTGATTTGATGCTGGTCTTTGATATTGATGTACCTTCCTTATTGAAATAATTTTGATAAAAAAAGCGGGTCGTAAGTCACAACCCGCTTCAAATTACCTAAAAGTACGCAATATGCGCCTGTATTCTGTAATAATTTGAGCACTTACAACGCAATTGCCGTAAGGCGAGAAGTAACTTCTGCTTTCTTAGATTATTTTAACAGAAACGCTTTTTTTTGTCAATCGTTTTGAACAGTTTTTTTAAAAGATCGTTTTATCGGCGTTTTCCTGCAAAACGCGCGCGATAAAGTCTTTCTTTGTGAGGGCGCCGATATCCCCTTCGTCGCGCTTGCGCACGGAAACGGTTCCCTCTTCGCGCTCTTTATCCCCCACGATGAGCATATACGGAAGTTTTTCCAACTGCGCCTCGCGGATCTTGTAGCCGATTTTTTCGTTGCGGCTGTCGGTCTCCACGCGGATGCCCTGCGCGCGCATCTCGCTTTCCAACTGTCTGGCATACCCGAGAGATTTGTCGGAAACGGGCAAAATCTTGACCTGCACGGGCGCGAGCCATACGGGGAACTTGCCCGCGAAATGCTCGATCAGAATCCCGATAAAACGTTCGATGGAACCGAACACCACGCGATGGATCATGATCGGGCGGTATTTCTGTCCGTCCTCGCCCGTGTATTCGAGTTCGAAACGCTGCGGCATCTGGAAATCCAACTGAATGGTGCCGCACTGCCACGTTCTGCCGATGGAATCTTCCAGATGGAAATCGATCTTCGGGCCGTAGAACGCGCCATCGCCCTCGTTGACGACAAAGGGAAGATTCATGTCTTTCAGCGCGTCGGAAAGCGCCTCCGTGGCCTTGTTCCAGTCTTCTTCCGTACCCATGCTGTCCGCGGGACGGGTGGACAATTCCACATGATATTTAAAGCCGAACAGCGTATAAACTTCGTTGATGAGTTTGACTACGCCCTTGATCTCGTCCTTGATCTGGGAGGGCAGCATGAAAATATGCGCGTCATCCTGCGTGAAACAGCGCACGCGCATGAGCCCGTGCAACTGCCCGCTCTTTTCGTGGCGGTGCACAAGTCCGAGTTCGCCCATGCGGATGGGAAGATCTTTATAACTGTGCGGCGTAAGTTTGTATACGAGCATACCGCCGGGACAGTTCATCGGTTTGATCGCGCAGTCCTCCCCGTCGATCTTCGTGGTGTACATATTGTCCTTGTAATGGTCCCAATGTCCGGAAGTTTCCCAAAGGCTCCTGTTCAGAATGACGGGCGTACTCACTTCCACATATCCTTCGCGGAGGTGCAGTTGGCGCCAATAGTCAATGAGAAGGTTTTTCAGCACCATGCCTTTGGGCAAAAAGAAAGGAAAGCCTTTCCCCTCGTTCAGGAGCGCGAACAGTCCCAATTCTTTGCCGAGTTTCGTATGGTCGCGTTTCTTCGCCTCTTCCAGCATGGTGAAATACGCGTCCATCTCGTCCTTTTTCGCAAAAGCGGTGCCGTAGATACGCGTGAGCATTTTATTTTTTTCGTTGCCGCGCCAGTAAGCGCCCGCAATACTGGTGAGTTTAAACGCCTTGATCTTGCCCGTGCTCGGAAGATGCGGCCCGCGGCAGAGGTCGGTGAAACTCCCCTGTTTGTAGAAAGAGATCTCCGCGTCCTCGGGAAGGTCTTTAATGAGTTCGACCTTATACTTTTCCGAATATTTGGTCATGAGTTTGATCGCCTCCGCGCGGGGCAGCGTAAAGCGTTCCAGGGCAAAATTGCTCTTGATGATCTTTTTCATTTCCTCTTCGATCTTGCCGAGGTCCTCCTGCGAGATGGGCGTGGTAAAATCGATATCGTAATAAAATCCGTTTTCGATGGTCGGCCCGATCGCAAGTTTACAGGTAGGGAAGATCGCTTTGACCGCCTGCGCGAGCACATGCGACGCAGTGTGACGATACACTTCCAGCCCCTCTTTATCTTTGAGCGTGACGATCTCGAATTCGCAGTCGCGATCGACGACGGCGCTCAGGTCCACGAGCGTGCCGTCCACCTTCGCGCAGACCGCCGCGCGGGCAAGCCCCTCGCTGATGGAAAGCGCGATATCCTTGCAGGACGCCGCCTTGTCGAAATGTTTTTTGTCTCCGTTTTTCAATGTGATTTCCATAAATTTTACCTCCGTACCGAATAAAAAAACGTCCTTAAACAAAAACGTTTAAGGACGCTGAAATTGCGCGGTTCCACCTTAATTGCCGAAAAAATTTTCGGCCTCTTTCCTGCGGCAGTGCGGCGCCGCGCCCGTTGCATACAAAGCGGTTTCGCGCGCCTTGACGGAAACGGGATTTTCAGCCGAGATCCCGCTCTCTTGGTTCCGTGTGTAAAGCCGCTACTTGTCTTTTTAAGCAAATTGAATATAGTATGATTTTACGCGCTTTCGCGCGGTTTGTCAAGATATTTCGCGGATCTTTTTAAAATTTTTCAACTGAAACGGAACGCGGTGCGGCTTCCGAAATATTTTTTGAGCACGTCGCATAAGACGGGCGGCGGATTGGTCAGACACTCCACTTCCGTCGCGCCGCTCAAAAGCACTTCCCGCACGATGGAAAAGTCGTCCAGGCCCCCGTCGATGAGCGCCGCGCGTTTAAGTCGCACGTAGTCTGCGTCATAGAGTTCCCCGTCCTTGAAATGCACGATCGAAGGCTCGCGCTCGGAAAGAATATAATCGAGGAAATCTTTCAGATCGCGCTCGGTAAAGCAGCACGGGATGCAGTCGATGATGCCCGCCCATTTTTCTTTGAGCGCCTGCAGACGGAAATTAAAAAAACCGTCGATGGAATAGACGCGGATATCTTTGAGCCGCTCGGCGACATATCGTTTATCCTCGTCGAAATCCGCGCTCACGAGCGCGCAAAGAAGTACTTCCCTGTCCGTTTCGGATAAACCCGAAGGTCGGATATTCTTCTGAAACAGCGCGTACTTATAGCCGATGGCGACGGATTCAGCCACCCTCTCTTCGGTAAATTTGCGAAGGTAAGAATGAAAGCGGTTTTCCGCCGTCATCACGAGGTTGGTGCGCGAATCGTCGAAGGTGATGTCCGCATCGGCGCCGCAGATGCTCAAATAGCGCGTCATGGAATTGTAAATATAAGCCACGTTCAAATTTTTCGAATTGCTTTCTGAAACGGTTATTTTTACCATAATTATAGTCTATGCACTAACCCTCTTTTTATTTGCATCAAAAACCGATTCTGCGCGGATTTTTAATTTTTTCGGCAAAAAGCGCTCTTAAACTTGACTAAAAAAGCAAAACAATATATAATCAAATGAAAACCGACGGGGAGGAAACCGAATTTATGAAGCCGCTTTTGCTTGCGCTGATCATATTATTGGTCGTCCACTATTTTCTGGCAATATTTACGGTCTATCTGCTCCTCAAAGACAAGGGACTCGTAAAAGGCATTCTGCCGTGGAATCTCGTGATTTTGCTGATTCCCGTCATCGGGCCTTTGACCTACCTCGTCTACCGATGCGTTAAGAAGAAAAATTGATGCGCTTTGTGCGCTTGGAGGATGTTTTTTTATTATGGATATGAAATCCGTCGAAAGCAAATGGCAGCAGCGCTGGGAGAAATCCAAAGAAAATGTTTTCAACAAAAAGAACGCGGATAAAAAATACTACGTTCTGGAAATGTTTTCGTACCCTTCCGGCGCGAAACTGCATATCGGGCACTGGTATAATTACGGCCCGAGCGATAGTTATGCCAGATTCAAGAAAATGCAGGGTTTTGAAGTGTTTCAGCCGATGGGCTTCGACGCGTTCGGGCTGCCTGCCGAAAACTATGCGATCAAGACGAAGATCCATCCCAAAGATTCCACGGAAAAGAATATCGAGACCATGGAAAAACAACTAAAAGCCATCGGCGCCATGTTTGATTGGTCTGCGGAGGTCAAGACCTGCGACGAAGATTATTACAAATGGACGCAGTGGATGTTTTTGAAACTGTATGAAAACGGCCTCGCGTACCGCAAGGAGGCGCCCGTGAACTGGTGCCCCGACTGCAATACCGTGCTCGCCAACGAACAGGTCGTGGACGGCTGCTGCGAACGCTGCAACTCCCCCGTCGTCAGAAAGAATCTTACGCAATGGTTTTTTAAGATCACCGATTATGCGGAAGAACTCTTGCAGGGGCTCGATACCGTCGATTGGCCCGAAAAGACCAAACTGATGCAGAAAAACTGGATCGGCAAATCTGTGGGCTGCGAAGTCCAGTTCGAATGCGAGAGCGGCGACAAGTTCAACGTGTTCACCACCCGCTGCGACACCATATTCGGCGTTTCCTACGTCGTTTTAGCGCCCGAACACCCCCTCGTGAAAAAACTCGTTTCCGACGAACAGAGAGAGGCGGTCGAAGCGTACGTTGCGGAAACCGCAAAGGCGAACGAGATCGAGCGCTTGTCCTCTACCCGCGAAAAGACGGGCGTATTTATCGGACATTACGCGATCAACCCCATCAACGGCAAAAAAGTGCCGATTTTCGCCGCCGATTACGTGCTGTATTCCTACGGTACGGGCGCGGTGATGGGCGTTCCCGCGCACGACGAGAGAGATTTCGCTTTCGCGCAGAAATATAATCTTCCCGTCACAAAAGTCATCGAAAACAAAGCGGGCGAAACGGTGCTCCCCTTCTGCGAGGACGGCATCTGCGTCAACAGCCTGCAATTCGACGGGCGTTTCGGCGAGGACGCGAGAAACGAGATCGCCAATTATCTCGCCAAACAGGGCAAAGGACAGAAAAAAGTCAACTACCGTCTCCGCGACTGGCTGGTTTCCCGGCAACGCTACTGGGGCGCGCCCATTCCCGTCGTGCACTGCCCGAAATGCGGGATCGTGCCCGTGCCCTATAAAGATCTGCCCGTCAAACTTCCCTATAACGTGGAATTTAACCCCGACGGCAAATCGCCGCTTGCAAAGAGCGAAGAATTCATGCACGTCAAATGCCCGCACTGCGGCGGCGACGCGCAGCGGGATCCCGACACCCTGGACACGTTCGTCTGTTCGAGTTGGTATTATCTTCGCTATCCCGACGCGCACAACACAAAGATGCCCTTCGATCCCGAGATCGTCAACAAGATGCTTCCCGTCGATAAGTACGTGGGCGGCGCGGAACACGCCTGCATGCACCTTTTGTACGCCCGCTTCTTTACCAAAGCGCTGCGCGATATGGGTTATCTGAATTTCGATGAGCCTTTCAAATCGCTCGTGCATCAGGGCGTGATCCTCGGTCCCGACGGCAACCGCATGAGCAAATCCAAAGGTAACGTGGTTTCCCCCGACGAGTTCGTGAACGCTTACGGTTCGGACGTTTTCAGAATGTATCTGATGTTCGGCTTTTCCTATACGGAGGGCGGACCATGGAACGACGACGGCATCAAATCGGTCGCAAAATTTCTCGACAGAGTGGAACGCATCGTTTTGAAGATACGCGACATGAAAGCGGGCAAAGAAGCCCCCTACGGCGCCGATGAAAAAGAACTCGCCTACGCGAAGAATTACGCGATCAAACAGATCACCAAAGATATGGAGAATTTCTCCTTTAACACAGCGGTCGCGCGGTTGATGGAACTTGTGAACGCGCTCTTCAAATACGACAACAATCAAGTCAAAAACGTGCCCCTGCTCAAAGAAACTTCCAAAGATCTGTTGCTTTTGCTCGCTCCTTTCGCCCCGCATTTTGCCGAAGAACTTTGGGAACAGTGCGGCTTCAGATATTCAGTATTCGACCAGGCATTCCCCGTATGCGACGAAAGCGCGCTCGTTCGGGACGAAACGGAATACGCCATTCAGATCAACAGCAAAATGAAGACCAAAATGATGCTCTCGAAAGATATGAGCAAAGAAGATATTCAGCACGCGGTGATGCAGAGCGACGCGATACGCCCCCTTTTAGAAGGCAAAGTCGTCAAAAAAGTGATTATCGTGCCCGACAGGTTGGTCAACCTGATCGTATGACAAAAAAGAGAACAGGGCTTGTCAAAAGCCCTGTTCTTTTCATTTATGTCACGCAAAGTACTTCGTATCAGGAAAAATATTTGCGATCATTGAGATAAAGCGTCGCTTTATTCGGTAAGATTCTCTCTGCGGCCGCATACATTTTATTCATCGCCCCGCAGTGCACGACGACGGGCGGGTTCTTGTTTTCCAGACAACCGACGATCACCTTTGCGACCTCTCCCGCACTCATGCCGTCCTGTTCCATATCCGCAAGAGAAGACGCCGCCTGCTCCACCCTCGATGCGTATTCCCCGCAGGCGGCGGCGCCATACACTTTTCTCTTAAAGGTAAAAGTCGTCGCCGTGCCGCCGGGAAGGACCGCCGTCGCACGGATATTGAATTCTCCCAACTCGGAATTCGCGCTCTTGGCGAGCATATTCAAAGCCGCCTTGGAACAACTGTAAAAACAGTCAAACGCAATGGGAAGGATGCCCCCCATCGAACTTACGAGAACGATCCTGCCGCCGTTTTCTTTCATAAAGGGAACGGCCGCCTGTATCGCGCGCAGCGCCCCGAAAAAGTTGACTTCGAAGAGATAACGGACGTCTTCCGATTCAGCCTTTTCAATGGGCGCAGCCATCGAAAATCCCGCGCAGTATACGAGCGCGTCGATATTTTTCATAGCAGCGCCGATCTCCAGTATCCCCTTTTCCATATCGTCGGCCTCGGATACGTCCGCAAGGTAATTCGCGACCTGTTCGAGGCGGCACGTCGTGCGGGAAATATTGACGATACGGTAATTTCTGCCGATGAGTTTGATTGCCGTTTCGTATCCTATACCCGACGAGGCACCCACGATAACGGCGAGTTTTCGTTCGCTTTCGGATTCGGGAAACTTTTCCTTTAACGCTTCCCGAAAGGAAGTTTCGGTCTGTTCTGCTTTGACGGTCTTTTTTTTCTGTTCCATATCATACACAAGTATTGCATTTCCGCAGAAATTTTATACCCTCAGCCCAAAAACACGTCCAAAAACATCATGAGCGCAAAACCGAGCATCACGCCGATGGAAGCCGAAGATTTCGATTCGGCAAAACTTGCGGGAATCAGTTCGGAACAGACGACGGCGATCATTGCCCCCGCGGAAAAAGCAAGCGCCCAGGGCAGCAGCGCGGAAACGGCGGCTACCGCAAATACGCCGATAATGCCCGCCACGATCTCGACCGCGCCCGACATCTGACCGATAAAAAAGGCTTTTCCGATCGACATGCCCTGATTTCTCAGCGGCAGCGAAATGCACAGCCCTTCGGGGAAATTTTGAATTCCGATGCCGACAGCGAGCATGACTGCCGCAATCAGCGAGGACTGCGTGCCCGCGACGACCGAGCCGAACGCCACGCCCACGGCGAGCCCTTCGGGAATATTATGCAGAGTCACGGCGGCGGTCAATAGAAAGCCGCTCTTGCTCCGCGCGTTTTTAAAAGTGTTCATACGATTCATTACGATATCCGATACCACGATGAAAGCGCCGCCCGCCAAAAAACCGATGGTCAGTATGGGCGCGGGACTGCGTCCCGTGCTTTCACAATTTTCTATCGCAGGCATCAGAAGAGAAAAAAAACTTGCGGCGATCATAATGCCGCCCGCAAGTCCCATCATAACCGTTAAAACTCTTTGATTGAATTTTTTAGAAAAGAATACGAGCGCGGCGCCTGCCGCCGTCATGCCGTATGTAAAGATCGTTGCCAGCAGCGATTGCAGCCAGGGTTGTAAAGATGAAAACCACTCCAAAACGTTTCTCCTTTGTAGAATTTCCTCTTTACATATCTATGCGCCTTCTGTTTCCGTTTGTGCCGAAAAAGCGAAAAGGCGCGGCTGAAACCGCGCCTTTCCCAAGGGTGTTAGAAATGGGTTACTTATACAGTTCCCTATAGTGAGCGCAGGCTCTGAAATCCGCCCCTTCCGCATCTTTGGTACCGAACGCGCTCCAAGCGTGCGGACGGTAGATGTCCTTTTCCGCTACGTTATGAAGAGATACGGGGATGCGCAGCATACTGGCGAGCGTGATCAGGTCTTTCCCCACATGACCGTAGACGAACGCGCCGTGATTTGCGCCCCAGTTCGCCATGACGTTGTAGACGCTGGAAAAAGCGTTCGTATCGTTAAGACGAGGCACGAACCAGGTAGAAGGCCACGTTCTGTCCGTACGGTACAAGAGTTTATGATTGACCTGTTCGGGAAGTTCCACCGTCCAGCCTTCCGCGAGTTGCATCACGTAGCCGATACCGTCCACAAGATTGATTCGTACCATCGTGACGGGCATTTCCCCCTGCGTCGAGAAGGAAGAAGAATAGCCGCCTCCGCGGAAGTAACCGCGGTTCGCACTGGAAAACTCGGTTGCCGCGAGCATCGCGTCGATATCTTTCTCGGTCACGTTCCACCACTCTTTCATGACGGAATTTCCGTTTTCATCTTTACTTGCGCCCGTACCGTCAAGGGCGGCGGCGCCGCTGTTGATAAGGTGCATAAACCCGTTTTCCGCAAGTCCCTCGGGTTTCCAACCCGTAACGCGCTCGACGGCGGCGGGGCTCCAAAACGTCCTCACGTCCGCAAAGATCGAGGTGCGGCCCGTCAATAATTTCCCGAAGAGCATCGCAAGACCGTTGCAGCCGTCGTTTTCCGTCGCCAGCGTGATCGGTTCGCGCTTTCCGTTCCAGTCGAACGTGCTGTTCAAAATCGCCTCGGTAAAGTCGCCGTTGGGCTTATAATCCGTCCACATCCGCTGCCCCTGGAAACCGCCCAGGATCGCGTTTCTGCCGAGCGCCTCTTCATGCCAGCCGATCTCGTCCAATTTGGGATTGCCAAGCATGATGTCTTTGACGATGAGCGTCATTTTCGCGACAAATTCCCACTGCGCCTCGCGCTCTTCTTTGGTAAAGTCTTTGAAACCGAATGCCTCGCCGTTCCAATCCTTACCCTCTTTGCAGTTTGCTTTGATCCATTTCAGTTCTTTTTCGTATTCTTTTTTATCGTAGATCCCCAGATCCATGCGGCGCAGGATCTCGCTCATATCCACCCACTCGGCGCGGATCCCGAAATATTTTTGCAATGCGTTCGCATCGCAGAAACTGCCGCCGATCCCCATAGCGATGGAACCGATATTCACGTACGCCTTATTGCGCATCTGTCCGACGGCGAGCGCGCAGCGGGCAAAGCGGATGATCTTCTCCTCCACGTCGGGTGTAATGCCCGTCATGTCGGCGTCCTGTACGTCCTGTCCGTAGATCGCGAATGCGGGAAGTCCCCTCTGCGCATGCGCGGCCATGACCGCCGCTAAATATACGGCGCCGGGGCGCTCCGTGCCGTTGAATCCCCAAACCGCTTTCGTCGTAAGCGGGTCCAAATCCATTGTTTCGCTGCCGTAGCACCAGCAAGGCGTCACCGTCAGAGTCGCGGTCACGTTTTCTTTGGAAAACTGATCGGCGCAGCGCGCAGCCTCGGCGCCTCCGCCGATCGTGCATTCGCTGATGACGACCTGCGCGGGCGTTCCGTCCGAATAAAAGACGTTTTCTTCTATCAGTTTCTTTGCATTTTTTGCCATATTCATGGTCTGTTCTTCCAGACTTTCGCGGATACCGAACCATCTTCCGTCAATGGTCGGCCGAATTCCGATCTTCGGTTTCATATTACTGAATCACTCCTTTTTTTAAAATTATATTTGCATAAATAGCGCTTTCGCCCGTCGCGATGACGGCATACGCTTGTTTTGCCCTTTCATAAAACGCGAACCGCTCTAAACTGCCCAATTTTACGTGACCGTCTTTTTCGTTCGCGATCTTTTTATAATCTTCCCAGATCGTCGGTTTTACCCTATCTCCCGGCACGACCTGCATGAGCATGAAATTGCAATCCGCATAAGTGTCGAGCGGGATCATGCTCAAAACGGCATCGAGGATCTCCGCCCCGCCATGCCCGTCTGCTCTCACAACTCTGTTTCCGTAGTTTTCGGAAGGAAAATTCCCATCTGCAATGACGATTTCGTCGCCGTGTCCCATCTCTGACAAAATTTTCAACAACTCCGGCGATAAAATTTTCGGAACGCCTTTCAACATATTCATTCCCTCTTGATTCTGTTAGATTTTATATAAGCGGGGTTTTCCGGGGGAAAACCCCGCTTATTAAATCTTTAATTGGAGATTAAAGAAAATTTATTTTAAACTTTAACCTTCGTACACGATGTTTTTCGCAATCATTTCATCAATATTCGTCGAATCATACCAAGTTCCGGGGATACCGACTTCTTTTGTAACATTTTTCTTTTCGACTGCGAACACAGCCTGTTCAACTGCTTGATAACCGATCTGGTATGAATCCTGCGCCACGGAGCCGACCAATTTAGCCGCACCTGCAACTTTTCCTTTGATCCATTCTATTTGGTTGGTACCCGCATCAAATCCGCAGAAAACCATATCTTTGTATTTTGCAACGTTGTCGGCAACTTCGGGATAGCACTCGTTCACAACGCCTTCATTGCACATAAATATCGCATCGGCGCCTTCGGTCTGTGCTGCTTGTAAAGAGCCTTTATACTCGCCTGTATTGTTTGCTTTTACGTCAATTTTTGTCTGGAAACGATCAGATAAGTTATCTTTTTCGACCAATTCTTTAATCTTGTCTTCGAAACCTTTTGCTCTGTCTACGCCAGTCGCCGAACTATCGTGCTGAATTATCCAAACATAATACTTATCGGAAGCGGTGGCTTTTTCAATTTCGGGTTTGATTGTCTTGTATAAATTTTCTGCCGCTACGCCAGCCGCAGCATAGTTATCGGAGGCAACCGACGAAACTGTGGGATCTTTATCCTTTGTAATATCTGCTCCGTTGCTGTACAGACCGCTGTCGAATTCAACAACGGGGATTCCTTTATCGAAAGCCGATACCAATTCGTCTTTGAATCCCAGCCCGATCGTCGCCAATACCAAAGCTTTGGTATTCTTGTTATTGAGCGCTTGCGTGACCATTTCACGCTGAGTGTTTACATGCTCTTCCGACTCTGCCGTAGGCCCGCGGAATGTGATCGCATAACCGTATTTTTCGCCTGCGGCTTGCGCACCGTTCTTTACGCTCTGCCAGAAAGCGTGCGTTTCGCCTTTCGCAACGACAGCGATGGTTTGCTTTGCTTCGCCGCAGCCGACCATTCCTACTACCAGCGCGCCGACCAATGCCATAGCGAAGACAGCGCACAACACCCTTTTGAAAAATTTCTTCATGTTTTCCTCCTTAAGGATTTTTTAATATCGCTTTCGCGTTATTATTTAATTTTGTTCAATTTTTCCGCTTTCGCAGCCTCCTTTGCTTTCATTCGGCTCTCTTTCAAACGCTGAGAATTTTCCTGATCCGCTACCTTGCACTTTGCATACTCCTCTACGAAAACTTCTTTCAATTCGGCGATCTGCACATCGATCGCAGCACATTTTGATTTTTTATCTTCCGGAGATAGCCGTTTATCGGATAAGATGTAATCTTGTTTCACGCGAAGTTCTTCCACAACTTCGCGGAACCTCGATTTGCATTTTGACGCAGATTCATTGATCTTGACCTTATTCGCCGCTTTATTTTTGAAGATATCCATCAACACGGCAAACACGACGATGATACCGGTCACCGCATAGGTGATGAACGTAGAACTGACACCGCTGTTGAATACTGCCAACGTGAAATTTAAACCTTGACGAATGACGACCAAGATCATCGCGCCGAAGATCGTTCCGACGATGGAAGCGATGCCTCCGGTCGTACTCGTTCCGCCGATATAGACGCCTGCAATCGCATCTAGTTCCATACCGTTGCCGCTAGCGAGCGACAATGACGGATTTGCCGCCGTGTAAAAAAGCGCCGCTATACCGGCAAATAAGCCCGCAATCGCATAAGCGATCATTTTATAAAAATCTACGTTAATACCCGAAAGCCGCGCCGCTTCCTCATTACTACCGATTGCAAGAATATATCTTCCGACCTTGCATTTATACATTAGATACATACACACCAAGGTTAGCGCTAAAAGCCAGATAATACCGATAGGAAAACCGTTTAAGTTTGTAAAAACACTTTGGAACCAACCTGTAGACGGATATTTGATTGCGGATGAAGTTTTGTTGACGATATTTGCTAAAACTGCCGAAACGCCACGGGATAACATCATCGTACCAAGCGTTGCAATGAACGGAGGCAATTTCAATTTAGCTACCAAAAATCCGTTCAAGATACCGAATAGCAGACCGAAGATTACCATTAACGGTATGGTTACCGCCAATGCCGCCGTGACGGAAGTCGTAGTGCGGCAGATCGTACCCGCCATCACCGACGAGGCAATCAAAACCGTGCCGATGGACAAATCGATACCGCCTGTGGCAATCACGAAAGTTACGCCTAAACCTAAAATCGCGTAAGGAACCAAAGACTTGACCATCGCAAGCAAATTATCGGTGCTTGCATAACTACTATTGATAACCGTAAAAAGAGCAAAGAGCACCAACGTGACCAAAATGATCATAAAACTTTGTTTGCCGCTGGATTTCAAATTATTGACGGATTTTACCCCGAACTGGCGGGTTCTTCCTCGCAGGTTCAAGGCGACCGTGTATTCGCTAACTGATTTCTTTGCCATAACTTACTTCCTCCCTCATTGTCGATAATTGCATGATGTTTTCCTGATTGGCTTCCGAAATATCGAGTTCGCCCGTTTTTCTGCCTTCGCACATGACGAGTACCCGATCGGACATACGCAAAATTTCTACCAGTTCCGAAGAAATCATAATGATCGATTTCCCCTGCGCCGCAAGTTCGGACATCAAAGCGTAAATCTCGCTTTTCGCGCCTACATCGATTCCGCGTGTCGGTTCGTCGAAAATCAGAATATCGCTGTTTTTGATCAGCCAGCGGGCAATGATGACTTTTTGCTGATTGCCGCCTGAAAGATTTTTCAACAGTTGATCCATCGACGGCGTTTTCGTGCGCAGTTTCGCGTTCATGTCACGCGCCTCATTCTTCATTTTTCTGTCGCTGATAAATCCGTATTTGATATAGCGGTCCAGGGATGCGAGCGCCGTGTTTTCCGCAACCGATTTAATGAGCATCAGACCGTAGCGCTTCCTGTCTTCGGAAAGATAACCGATTCCGTGCCTGACTGCATCGGCGGGCGTCTTGATATGTACGCGCTGTCCCTTTATAAAAATCTCGCCGGCGTCGAAAGGATCCGCCCCAAAAACCGCACGGGCGACTTCCGTCCTTCCCGCTCCCATTAAGCCCGAAAAGCCGAGGATCTCACCTTTTCTCAGTTTAAAACTTACGTTTTTAATGGTATTGCCGCTGCAAAGATTTTTGACTTCCAGCACCACCTCGGCATCGTCCGCAACGTTGCTCTTTTGTTTGGGATCCTCGTAGACTACGCGCCCGATCATCATTTGGATGATCTGATCTTTTGTGAGTTTATCCGTATCTTCCGTGCCCACATATTCGCCGTCACGCATGACGGTGACCCTGTCGGATATACGCTTGATCTCGTCCATGCGGTGAGAAATATAGATCATTCCGATCCCTTTGGCTTTCAGATCGCCCATGATCTTGAACAATTCCTCAATTTCCGACTGCGTAAGCGCCGCCGTAGGCTCGTCCAATATCAACAATTTCGTATTATGCGATACTGCTTTTGCAATTTCCACCATCTGCTGTTTCCCTACCGTCAGGGAACCGAGTTTTACAGTAGGATCGATATTGATACCGATATAGTCGAAAAGTTCGCGCGCCTTTTTGATCATGGCGCCGTCGTTGATCCAGAAATCTGCAACCATGCTTTCCCGACCGATAAAAATATTTTGCGCTACCGTCAGGTGGTTCATCATATTCAGTTCCTGATGAATCATCCCGATACCCAGTTCCAGCGATTCGCGGATATTGCGAACCGAATAGGGTTTCCCTTCGAACGTCATCGAGCCGCCGTCCGGCTGATGAATCCCGGTCAGGACTTTCATCAACGTGGACTTTCCCGCGCCGTTCTCGCCGACAAGCGCCAATACCTCTCCTCTTTTCAGATTGAGATTGACGCCTTTGAGAGCGTGAACGCCGAGGAAACGCTTGTCGATACCGTTCATTTCAAGAAGAAATTCCTGTTCCATCTCTGTTTCCACCCCTTGTATTACTGATTTAATAGTATCATAAAAAATACCGCTTTTCAACACTCGTTTTTGCTGAAAAATAAGAGCAAAAAAGTATGATTTTTTCATAAAAGTATAGATTTTAACAAAAGGATATGATATAATATTTCCATGAGTAACATGATCCATCGTAAGAACAGCGAAATCAGAAAACACCTAATGTTCAACAAGAGCAGCGCGCAGATATTGCGGCCGAAAATTTTATATGCGGGCGAGTTGAAACGGACGGTAAACTGGAACGAACAGCCTCATGAGCATGAATTTTGCGAAATACTCTACGTCCGTTCGGGGAACGGTACCGTGCACTTCCAAGGGAGTAATTTAGAGATCAATGCCGGCGATATTCTCGTTTACAACCCGCATGTAGTTCATTATGAATCGGGAAACGATTTGTCCTTTTATTTTTTCGGCGTACATAAGATAAAGTTGGAAAACCTTCCCGAAAATTATCTTTTGGAAAAAAGCGCGTCCCCTGTCATACATACGGGAAATACGGCGCCCGTGCTGGAATTTTATTTTTCGCAATTGGTTTCGGAAGCCGAACGAAAACTCTATTATTACGACGACATTTCCGACAGCCTTGTCAAAGCGATTCTGAGCCATATACTCCGCATTCTCGCCTACGGAGATAAGAACTATTTCAAGACCAACGAATCGTATATGCAGGCGAAAAAATTTATCGACGAAAATTACGCCGATATCAGAAGTATAGACGACATTTGCAGCAGTCTGTATATCAGCCGCTTTTATCTGACGCACCTTTTCAAGGAATATAGTGGCGTTTCGCCTTTGAAATATATCATTCAAAAGCGCATTGATTTTTCCAAAGAACTGTTAAGGACGACCGAACTTCCCATCGGCGAAATTGCCTTACGCGCAGGATATGTGGAGATTAATTCTTTTATCAAAACGTTTAAAAACGTGGAAAACATGACGCCGCACGCTTACCGACAACAGGAAAAAGTAAACGATAAATAAAAAAGGAGCCGTAAAAACGGCTCCTTTTTTATATAACGAAAGCGGCGGACGCTTTACAGCGCCGCCGCTTTCGTTTTGCAGTTAGAGTATTGTAAGAAACAATTTGTAAGCATTTTCATAAACCGCGCAATCGGAAGGCAAAAACTCTTTGATTTCGGTAGAATTTTTGACGATCTCGCGCGCTTCTTTTGCGTCCTTCACCTTGCCGAGTGCAATGAGTTGACACAAAATATTGCCGAGAGCGGTCCCTTCCCCGGGGCCCGCGGTCACGCGGATCCCGAGCGCATTGGCGGTCGCGACGTTCAGCATGGTATTGTTGCTGCCGCCTCCGACGATATGTAACACGTCGACTTTTTTGCCCGTGATCTTTTCGAGCGCAAGAACGTTGTGTTTGTAAGCGAGCGCGAGCGAATCGTACACGCAGCGCGCGATCTCGAAAGGATTCGAAGGAACGTTTCCCCCCGTCTTTTTGCAGAAATTGACGATTTTATCGGGCATATCGTGCGGCGAATAGAATTCGTCCGCATCGGGATTGATCAAGAATTTACAGGGTTCGATCTTGGACGCGCCGTCCGCGATCTCGGCAAATGACATGACGTTGCCCTCTTTATCCCAGGTGCGTTTGCATTCCTGGATGATCCAGAGTCCCATGATATTTTTCAGAAAACGAATGGAATTATTCAGCCCGCCCTCGTTGGTATAGCCTGCATCCATGGCCTCTTTGCTCAAAATCGGCTCGTCGAGTTCCATGCCGAGCAAAGACCAGGTACCACTCGATAAAAATACGGAATTTTCGCTATCCTTGGGAACGGCGAGGTAGGCGGAGGCAGTGTCATGCCCGCACGTGGCGATGACTTTCAGATCGTGACGAAGATCCAGTTCGTTTTTGACGTCTTCTTTGACGTCGCCGACGATCTTTCCGGGCGATACGATTTCGGGGAAAATATTTTTAAGCCCGAACGTCTGAAAGATTTTTTCGCTGAACTGATTTTTTCCCGGAACGATCAACTGCGAAGTACTAGCAATGGAAAACTCGCAGATTTTTTTGCCCGTCAGAAAATAAGTGAATAAGTCGGGAATAAACAGCGCGCTTTCGGCGTTTTCCAACGCGACGTTGCCGTTTTTCTGCATGACGACGAGTTGGCACAGCGTATTGAACTTTTGAAAAGCCAATCCAGCCTCCGCGAAGAGTTCCTCGCGGCTCATCTTGCTTTCCAATTCCTCGACAGCGTG
Organism: Candidatus Borkfalkia ceftriaxoniphila; assembly: GCF_004134775.1. Lineage (NCBI taxonomy): Bacteria > Bacillati > Bacillota > Clostridia > Christensenellales > Christensenellaceae > Candidatus Borkfalkia > Candidatus Borkfalkia ceftriaxoniphila. The sequence continues at coordinate 28,698 of NZ_SDOZ01000005.1, read as the reverse complement.
TTCGGTGTGCGGGCTTCTGTAATGGAAAGGATTCGCAAGAAGTTGTCCGTCTTTGCCGATAAAGCCGATGTCCACGCCCCAGGTATCAATGCCCATACTGTCGGCACCGCCGAGGCGGTCCGCCTTTAAAATGCCCTGTTTCAGTTCGTGATACAGACGCAGGATGTCCCAATACAGGGCGCCGTTGATCTCCACGGGTTCGTTCAAAAAGCGATGGATCTCTTTCAGTTCGATCTTCTTGCCGTCAAACTCTCCGAGGATCGCCCTTCCGCTGGATGCGCCGAAATCGAAGGCTAACACTTTCATACCGTTCTCTCCTTAACGTTTACTTTTACCAAAGGTCTTCGTATATTTCGATGACGTCCGCTTTGGTAGGCACTTTGGGATTGGTCGCCGTGCAGGCGTCTGCAAGCGCAGCGTCCGCCATGGCTGGAATTTTTTCGCGGTATTCGCTCTCGGTGATGTTTCCCATCTGAGAGATAGACAGAGGAATATTCATTTCCTTATCCATAAATTGTACCCAGTTGACGAGCGCGCGCACCGTTGTGATCGTGTTGAAGTTCTGAAGTCCCAGAAGGCGGGCGAGCGAAACGTATTTTTCCACCTGCTTGGGATATTGTTTCTGCATTCTCGAATGTACGTTGATGCCGCTGTTGTATTCGATGACGTGCGGCAAAAGCATTGCATTCGCGCGGCCGTGCGGAATATGGAAATTCGCGCCCAACTGATGCGCCATGCCGTGGTTAAGCCCCAAAGACGCGGAATTGAAAGCCAATCCCGCCAAACAGGACGCCACGTGCATTTTACGGCGGGCATGCCAGTCGTTCCCGTCCAGATAGGCGCGCATCAGAAACGCGCCGCAAATCTCGACGGATTTTTCGGCAAGCGCCGCGGAAAATTCGTTGTTGTTGATGCTCGTATATGCTTCGATGGCATGCGTCAAAACGTCCATGCCCGTATCGGCGGTCACGTTCGGGGGAACGCTTTTTACGAGTTCTTCGTCCAAGATCGCCTCGTCGGGCAGCATGCTGTCGGACACGAGCGGATATTTCATATGATTGGCGGTATCGGTAATGACGGAAAAAGCCGTGACTTCCGAACCCGTACCGCTCGTCGTGGGTATGGCTATGAGGGCGATATTCAGACCCGTTTCCATCTTTACGGCAAATTCGCGGATCGCTTTGGCGGAATCGATGACCGAGCCGCCCCCTACCGCGATCAGGCAGTCGGGTTTATAATCGAGCACGACTTTGACGCCGTTTACGATCTTTTCCACGGGAGGATCGGGAACCACGTCGTTAAATATACGAAATTCCTTATTGGTTTCGGAAAGCGGTTGCGTTACGATGCGAAGCATGCTGCTCCCCGAAAAGAATTTATCGGTGATGATCAATATCCGGCTGTACGGAATCTCGCGGACGCGATCCATCGCATTGTCGCCGAAATAGATTTTTGTCTTAATGTCAAAACTCTTCATGCTTTCTTCCTATCGGTTATAAGAGGTACTCGGGCAGATCGGAGCCTATCCCTTTGATCGCGTTGAATTTTTCTTCGTGAATATCTTCGCTCGCGGCGATCTCGTCCGAGATGCTCGGCTGTACAGGCGCCGCTTTTTTGAGCAGAAGTTCTTTTTTGGCGGCAGAAACGCCGCTGCCTTCCATATCCAGCACCACCGCGGGAACGCTCTCCATTCTCAGTTCGGCGGCAGCCGTCATTCTCGCTTTGCCAGAAAGAAGAATAAACTCTTCCCCTTCGCGCAGAACGAACACGGGATGCAGGATCCCGTACTTCTTAACGGATTTTTTCAATTCGGCGAGGTCGTACGCAGACCTTTCGAACTTGATTTTTGAAATTTCCAGTTCGATGAGCGAACGGTTGGCGGTAAAGGCCGCCTTTTTGCTCTTTTCACCCGTCTTGCCGATGGCGCCCGTGGCGCGCTTGATGCTTGCGTTTCCTAACGACATACTTTTAAGACCTCCTCGGCGAGCGCAAGATATTCCTTGCTGCTGCGCGAACTTCTGCGGTATTTTCCCACAGGTTTACTGTTGTCCTGCGCCCATTCGATGTTGCTGTCCAGATGGATAAACGTTTCGAACACGCGCGCGGGCAGTTGCTTTAAAGTTTCCATCGTCTGTTTGAAATAATTTTTGCGTCCGTCCACTTTGGTAACGGCAATGCCCGCCACGGTCAGATCGGGAGCCACTTCCTTCACGTCGGACAAAAATTCGAACATGTTAGAAAGCCCGAACAACCCCCAGGGGCTCGCCTCTACGGGTATGATGAGATAGTCGGACGCCGCCAGAATATTCATCACCCAGCCACCCAAAGTCGGCGGCGAGTCAATCAATATGTAGTCGTACAAGCCCGAATTTTTCAATTTTTCCAGGCTCTTTTTTAAGATATATTCTCTCTGCCACTTGGAAAAGAGTTCGAATTCGATCGCGCTCATCAATGTGGACGAAGGAATGATATCGAGATTTTCATAGTCGGTGCGGAAAGTGTAATCGGTCAGATCCGCCTGTTTGCGGATCGCCTGATACAGATTTTTTTCGCCGCCCGCGATTTCGAGAACGCGTTCTTCGTCAAAAAAGGCAAGCGAAAGGTTCAACTGCATATCGCCGTCGATCAATAAAACTTTTTTGCCCGCCTCCGCCATAAAATAGCCGACATTCGAGCAGGTGGTCGATTTACCGCTGCCGCCCTTGTTATTGGCGAAACAGATCACGCGCGTTTTGCTCATTTTTCAACTCCTTCCGGATACAGGCATTCCACGCCGTTTGCGGCGAACAGTTCGCTCCACGCGGCGTCCGGTGCGCGCTCGGTGATGACGGCGTCCACGCCCGAAAATCCGCTGACGGAAGTGAAAGAAATTTTATCGAATTTAGAGGAATCGACCGCAAAAAAGATCTGCGATGCGGCTTGCAGCATTTTGCGCTTGACCGCCGCGTGCATATCGCTGCTGTCTGAGAACCCGTGACGGGGATCGACCCCCTTACAGGAAATAAACGCTTTGTCCACGTGAAAACGCGATAAACTCTCTTCCGCCTCGCTGCCGACCAACGCGCAGGAGCGCTCTTTGAGCGTTCCGCCCGTCGAAAGAATTTTCCAGCCCGTAACGTCGGAAAGTTCCATCAGCACTTCGATGGAATTGGTAATGAGCGTGATCTCCTTTTTGCTTTTGATCTTCTGCGCAATGAATACGGCGGTCGAACTCGCGTCGAGTATGAGCGTATCGCCGTCCATGATGAGATCTGCGGCGAGGTCGGCGATCTTTTGTTTCGCTTCCACGTTCGCTTTTTTGCGGATCACGTAGGGAAGTTCCGCCTCACTACCCTCACTGATGACGGCGCCGCCGTACGTCTTGACGACGTGCCCTTCTTTTTCCAGTTTATCCAGATCGCGCCTAATAGTTTCTTCGGAAACGTCGAATACTTTGGCGAGTTCGCTTACGACAACGTGCCTTTCTTCCCGTAATATCGTCAAAATCCTGTTTCTTCTTTCAATCGCGAGCACGCACACCCCTCCCCTTACCGCCGCACACAAACGCGGCGTATGTCTTTTAAAAACCGCAAATTCGGGAAACGTTCACCGAATTTGCAAAGCAATTTATAAGATCTGGCTGATCAGTTTCTGATCGGGCCGCGCGATCACCGAACTGTCGAGGAACATGCCGCGAGGCTCCACGGATTTCTGCGCGCGCTTAATCGCCGCTTCCACTGCCGCGACTTCGCCCGTCAATAAGAGATAACTTTTTCCGCACATACCGCGGGCAAGGCGGATCTCGATCAAAGAAACGTCCGCAGTCTTAGCCGCTTCATCCGCAGCGACGATGATCGCAGCCGCGTCGTACGTCTCGATGATGCCGAGAGAATTGACGACTTCCACGTGCGAAGCGCCGTAGATCGCGGGAAAGATCTCTTCGGCGGGATTGCCGAGCACGAAACTGTCGATCAAATGCGTCGCGTGCAAGGTCTTCGCCGTTTCCACGGAGGCGTTCACGGCGGAAAGTTCGCCCGTGAGAATGACTATGTATTTACCGGGGCAGACAGTTTCCGCCTCAATGATTTCAACGTCGGCGGTCTTTACCATTGCGTCCGCCGCGGTGATACCCGCGGAGACCGTCTTGAATTCCGCCATTCCGATTGCTTTACTCATGCTTGATTCTCCGTACTGTCAATAATTATGTAGTTCGCGTTCGCTTCGCGCACTCTGCCGCAGATCGAGGCGTGGATCGCCACGCTCAGCCCGTTCGCAGGTTCCGCGATCGTCTGCCCGCGCTTGACGACGTCCCCGTCCTTCACTGCCGCTACGGCGGGCGCGCCGATGTGCTGACGCAGAGGAATTTTAACGCTCTTCACTCCCACGCATTTATCTTCGAGCGGCGCGGGAACGTTGTATTTCACGAGATCGAGCCGCGCCATCAGACGCTTCATGGGCGCTTTTCTCAGTTCCCTTTCCCTGGGAACGGGCGCAGCCTGTACGACGGGCGGTTTGACGCCTGCCGCGCGCAGTCCGTTCTTATATTCCGCCATCAGCGTTCTGGGAGAAAGTCCCTGGAAACAGGAATACAGTTCACACAGCCCGCACGAGCAACAAAAGAACGTATCGACGAAAATCGAAGGATCCTGCACGTCCTTGCAGGTCGCCGCGCGCATAAAGAGATGCGGCTGAATGGGATGCCCGAGCATATGGCGGGGGCAAAGATCCGTACACATACTGCACTGGCAGCAACTTGCCGCTGCCCTTTTCAACATGATCTCGGGTTTCGCCCGCTTGCGCTCGACAAGATAATGATTTTCGGGAAGCACAAGGATCGCATTCGTCGTCTTGGTAATGGGCGTAGACCCGGGCATGATGTTGCCCATCATGGGACCGCCCACGAAATAGACGGGATTTTTGATTTTCGCGCCGCCCGCCAACCGCACCGCGTCCTCCACGGTCGCGCCGAGGGGCATACGGAGCGTCACGGGGCGGTTGACTTCCGCCACCACGCTGACGAGTTTATCGACGACGGGTTCGCTCTTATGCATTGCGCGGGAAAGATTGTACAGCGTCTCTACGTTGAACACGATGACGCCGCTCTCGATGGGAAGTCCGCCGGGACGAACGACTTTGCCCGTGACTTCGTATATCAAAACGACCTCGTCGCCCGCGGGGTACACTTCGTCCAACAATCCGAGCCGTACGCCCGAATAGTTGGGAATGACGCCCTTCAAGGCTTCGATGGTTTTCTTATATTCTTTTTTAATGCCGATGATCGCTTCTTTCGCGCCCACCGTTTCCATGACGAGATGGAACGCCGAAACGATCTCATCTGCGTGTTTTTCCAGTAATTGGCGGTGCAGTTTTAACAGAGGTTCGCACTCCGCACAATTCATCAGAATTGTTTCCGCCCGTTTATCCAGCTTGGCGTACGTGGGAAACCCCGCTCCGCCCGCACCGACTACGCCGTTTTTTTGCAGCAAGTCCGCAAGCTCTTTTATCTCCATAAGTAATTACTCCAAATTCTGCCCTTCGTCCAAAATGCCTACGATAGCCGCGTCGACGGGCGCATCGGGTATACCGCAGCCCACACGGGCGGCGCTCCCTTGCGCGACGAGAACGTATTCGCCGATCCCGGCGCCGATTTTATCGATCGCGACAATCCTGTTGTCCACTTTCAAACTCGGAATAGGCTCTACGATCATGAATTTATTACCGACTAAATTGTCACATTTACGCGTGGATACCACGCTTCCGACGACCTTTCCGATGATCATTCTTACACCTCTGACCGTTAAATGATTCTGACCGTACTGCCGGTCACGATTTTTGACGCGTTCGCCTCGTCCGTATCGATGTGCATTTCCAGCGTAAAACTGTCGTGCACGCGGATCTGTACGTGGTTGAACACGGTGCCGCGCTCGTTATCCGCCTTGACGGATACGACGTCGCCGTCTTTGACGCCTGCGGCTTCGGCGTCTTTCGGGGACATATGAATATGCCGTTTCGCGATGATGCAGCCCTCGTTCAGGTAAATAGCGCCCTTGGGGCCTACCAAAGCGATAGGTGCGCTGCCTGCGATATTTCCCGATTCGCGGATGGGCGCTTTCACTCCCAGTTTCAAAGCGTCTGTGGCGGATATCTCCACCTGCGATTTACTGCGGCAAGGTCCGAGTACGCGCACGTTTTCAATGGCGCGAAGTTTTAGCCCGACGATGGTGACGCACTCTTCCGCGGCGAACTGGCCGCCCATCAGATCTTTTTTCTTATGTAAAGTGTGCCCCGCGCCGAACAGCGCTTCCACGTGTTCTTTGGTAAGATGCACGTGCCTTGCGGATACCCCGACGGGTACCATAAAACCGTTCGTATGGTTTTGCTGTTCTTCCAATGCCTGCAACGCAAGTTTTGTGATCAGCTCAATGGTCTTTTCTTCCACGATAACGCCCCTTTCGGTAAATTTTCCTCAAATAACAAACCGCTGCCCGAAAAAAAGGGCAACAAAAGCCATATCCTGCCGCTTTCCGACAGAACAGTTACATTCAAAAAGCAATGTATCCGTCCCGCCGTACGGCGGGACGTGAATTACAAGGCTGACACCCGAGAATTTTCCGTAACTTATTTGTTAAGCTGGGGAAGAATTTTCTCGACGTCGGAATGGGGACGGGGAATTACGTGGGTTGCTACCAACTCGCCGAGTTTGGACGCGTTCGCAGCGCCTGCCTGCACGGCAGCGTTCACGGCGCCGACGTCGCCCCTGACCATCACGCTGACCAATCCGCTACCGATCTTCTCGGTGCCGACCAGCGTAACGTTCGCGGCTTTGAGCATAGCATCGGCAGCCTCGATTGCGGCTACCAAACCTCTCGTTTCAACCATACCTAATGCTTCGAGTGACATTTCTTTCTCCTCCTTCAGAGATTTAAACAAATTTATTCGTAAATGGGCTGTCTGCCCGAATTACCTATGAAATCAAGTGTCGTGTTTCATCGGTTCCGCTTTTCCCGCTTTCTTTTCGAGACGGGAAGCCGAAAGTTTAACGATGCGTTCCGTTTCCGAATGCGGATTTGCGATGACCGCTTTTGCGACGGGCTTTTTGATCGCGTGCGCCGCAGCAGCTTCTACCGCTTCGGTCACGGCGGATACGTTCCCTCTCACGATGAGAGTGACCAATCTGCCGCCGAGTTTTCTTTCCCAGCTCACAAGTTCGACATCCGCCGTTTTGCACATGATGTCGAGAGCGTCGATCGCCGCGGTTACGCCGGATATTTCGATGAATCCGAGTGATCTTTCCATGATATCCTCCGGCTTCGCCAATGATTAAAGTTTGGGAAGGATCTTTTCTACGTCCTGATGGGGACGGGGAATTACGTGGGTCGCTACCAACTCGCCGAGTTTCGCGGCGTTCGCAGCGCCCGCCTGCACGGCCGCATTGACGGCGCCTACGTCGCCTCTGACCATCACGCTGACCAATCCACTGCCGATCTTCTCGGTGCCGATCAAGGTGACCTCCGCTGCTTTTACCATTGCATCCGCCGCTTCGATCGCCGCCGTCAAGCCTCTGGTTTCAATCATGCCCAATGCTTCCTTAGCCATTTTGTATATCCTCCTAAAATGATTCTGATTTTATAAATATTTTCAGTTTTTATCGAGAGCGTTGATCTTCAACATCTTCTCGGTATCCCCTTCGGGATTTGGAATAATATGTCTGCTGACTACGCCCGACACGCGCTCCGCGGCAGCGGCTCCCGCCTCTACCGCCGCTTCCACCGCCGCAACGTCGCCACGGAATTTGATGGAAACGATGAGGGGCACGGGAAGCGCGTCCGCGTTACCGGGTTTGTTTTTATCGAAATTTTCGATCGCGACGTCAGCCGCTTTGCAGCCCGCGTCCGCCGCGACGAATCCCGCGACCAAACCGAAAACTTCGAGTATTCCGACAGCTTTTGCCATAAATCACACCTGCTTATTTGTTGATGATCGCGATCTTCAAACCTTCCATTTTCAGGTTTGTTCTGTGCCCTTCGTTGATCTCTTCGAGCGGGTACGTATGCGTGATCAGTTTGGACATCGGAAGTCCGATGCCGTTGGCGCGTTTCAAGAAATCGAAAGTGGTCGCGTAGTCGCGCAGGGTATAGACCCAGGAACCGACCGTCGTGATCTCTTTGGCGCAGATATCGAAATGGGGATTGATGGTCGCGTCGCCGCCGTTGATGAAGAATCCCAACTCGCACAGGCCTCCGCCGTTGCGGATGAACTTATAGATATTGGAATGCGCGACGGGCGAACCCGTGCATTGGAAAGCGAAATCCGCGGGATGTCCGCCGAAACTCTCTTCCACCGCTTTCGCGAGGTTTTCGATCCCCTTATGATCTTTGAAATTGACGGATTTGTTCGCGCCCATTTCTTTGGCGAAATCGAGGCGCTTCTGTTCTCCGTCCACCGCGGTGATATTCTCCACGCCCATGGTGCGCAGCACCGCAATACAGATCAGCCCGATCGGGCCGCAGCCCTGCACGACGACGCGGCTGTTGAAACGCAGGATACCCGTCGTCTTGGCGCGTTCCACCGCATGGATGAGAACGGCGCAAGGCTCGATGAGGATTCTCGAATACAGATCCAGATCGCTCACGTTGAATACCGTGCTGCCGCCGCGGATCAGAATGTAATCGGCAAACCAGCCGTTGAAATGAATATCGTCGTCGGGGAGCAGTCCGTACACGTCCGCGCCGCCCACGTTTTGCTTATTCAGATCGAACATGGTAATATCGGGATTGTCTTTGAAGATCATGCAGGACACGACTTTGTCGCCGATATGTAAATCTTTGCCCGCGCTGTCCTTCTTGACGTTTTTGCCCATTTTGACGATCTCGCCCGTACCCTCGTGACCGAGAACGACTGGAATGAGATTGAACGGGTCGCGCTTGAATTCGTGCGCGTCCGTCCCGCAGATGCCGCACCCTTCCACTTTTACGAGGATATCGTCGTCGCCGACGGCGGGAAGCGGATATTCTTTGATCTCGTATTTTTCTTTTTCGACGAGCATGGCAACGCGCGCTGTCTTGGGAATACCCGCGGACGCCGTGCTCGGCTTTGCTGCGGCGGGAGCGGATTTCGCCGCGCCGCCCGTCATATCTTCCAGAACTTTTCTGACAATGTCAGCCAACTGTTTTTCGTCCATTTTACTCTCCTTACATTATCGGATACATAGGCTGTCGCACAAGACGCATCTGCGGCGCTTCGTGAACGTAGCCGCAGACGTCAGGCCTTCGCCCGTACGGCTCGCGATCGTAAAGGTGCAGAACCCTTCGCCGCCGAACCCGATCGCGGAATAGGAAGGCCCGTTTTTGACGAGGATCGCCGTATCGATCGCCTTCGCGTACTTCGTGATATTATCTACGTTTTTGGAATGAATATGCGCCGAATGGCGGTTGCCGTGTTCCAGCCATACCGCTTTTTCGACCGCTTCGTCGAAATCCTTGGCGCGGACGATGCCTAAAATGGGCATCATCAACTCTTCGGAAATGAGCGGGTGCTCTTTCTCTCCCTCAAAGATGATACAGCGGATACTGTCGGGAACGTCCACGCCGATCATGGCGAGCAGCGCCTTGGCGCTCCTTCCCACGCACTTACGGTTGAGCCCCTTGGGCGTCAAAACGGTCGCGACGAGTTTATCCTGCTCTTCCTTGCTCGCGAGATAGCAGCCCTGCTCGGTGAGCATATAGTGCATGAGTTCTTCCACGACGGAATCTACGGCGACGACTTCCTTTTCCGCGATGCAGGGAAGGTTGTTGTCGAACGTACAGCCGTTGACGATGTCTTCCGCCGCTTTGCGGATATCCGCCGTTTCGTCCACGAGTGCGGGAGGATTGCCCGCGCCCGCGCCGATGCCGCGCTTGCCCGATGAGAGCACCGCGGTCACAACGCCGGGACCGCCTGTCGCGGCGATCAGGGGAATATCTTTATGTTTCATCATGATCTCGCTGCTCTGCAAGGTAGGTTTCACCAAAGAGCAGGCGATATTTTCGGGACCGCCCGCCTCAAGCGACGCCTCGTTGATCATGCGTACCGCGAAGTTGGAGGTCTTGATGGCGGCGGGGTGCGGGTTGAATACGACCGTGTTGCCGCCCGCGATCATGCCGATACTGTTGCACAAAATGGTTTCGCTCGGGTTGGTGCAGGGAGTGATCGCGCCGATCACGCCGAAGGGCCCCATTTCGATGAGAGTCAATCCCCTGTCTCCCGACCATGCCACCGTCTGAATATCTTCCGTCCCGGGTGTTTTTTCCGCCACGAGACGGTGTTTGAGAATTTTATGTCCGACATTTCCCATGCCGGTTTCTTCTACGCCCATACGGGCGAGCGTTTCAGCATTTTCCAGCGTCTTTTTGCGAATGTTGGAAATGATTTTTTCTCTTTGGTCCATGGACATTCTCTTCAAAATCGCCTGCGCCTTTTTTGCCGCCGCGATCGCTTCGTTCATATCCGTGAATATTCCCATTCCCGTTTCGACTTCCGCGCCGAGGTTCAACTTGGCTACGACTTCTTTCACAATGTCCTGAACTGCTTTTTCGTTCAACATTCCGAAATCTCCTTAAATTTATCTCTGCCGAATGCGGCGAGCGCGGTGTCCTGTTCTGCGGATCCGCCGCTGACGCCCAAACCGCCGACGATCTTACCGTCGATCTCCAGAGGTTCTCCGCCCCCGAAAATGACGATTTTGCCCTGATTCGTAAACTGTATGCCGTACAAAGAACCGCCCGGCGCCGCAAGCGCCGCCAGTTTTTGCGTGGACATTTTCAGAGCGACGACCGTGTACGATTTTTGAAGAGCGACATCCCAACTGGCGAGATACGCGTCGTCCATGGACTCGACGAGGACGGGGTTCCCGCCTTTGTCCGCCACGGCGACGACCGCCTTGACGCCCATTTCGCGCGCGCGCTCACGGACGGCCTCGGCAAGTTTTTTCGCCTTTTCCAGCGTCATCTTGTGACTGCCGCAGCGGCAGACGTGCTCTTCTTTTTGCGGTTCGGCAAGAGACGAGCGGACGATCTTTTCGACCGCCGCGGCTATCTCTTTTTCATTCATACGCTTACAGGCCGAGTTCCTTCATCACCTTTTTGGTGATCGCGGCAACCACGTCCTCATCGGAAGCGGCACAGGATTTTTCGGTGTTCGCACAGCCGCCGCACGAATGGCAACTGGGTTTGCCGTCCTTCGCGTTGAGGCACACGTTGGCGGGGTGCTTGCCCTTCAAGCCGAACTGACGGCGGATCTCATACAGTCTTTCGACCTGCGCTTTGGAGAGTTCCTTCGGGCCGCCGAGTTGTCTGGAAAGGAAAAGAAGCTGCGCGTAGAATTCTACGGATTCCATTTTATGATAAGCGTTCAAAAGAGAGTCGGAGTAAGCGAGCGCGCCGTGATTCTCCAAGAGGACGGCGTCGAAATACTGCAGGTATTTGGAAACCGCGTTGGGGATCTCCTCGGTGGAAGGCGTGCCGTATTCCGCGATGGGAACGCATCCCAGAGCGATGACGGCTTCGGGCATGATGGGCTGCGTCAAAGGAATGCCCGCGATCGCGAAAGCGGTCGCATACATGGGATGCGCGTGCACGACCGATTGCACGTCGGGGCGCTCTTTGTAAACGCGCATATGCATTTTGATCTCGGAAGAAGGCTTGAATCCCTTATTCGCCTGAATGACCTGTCCGTTTTCGTCGACTTTGCAGATGTATTCGGGAGTCATGAAACCTTTGCTCACGCCCGTGGGGGTGCAAAGAAATTCGTGGTCGTTGAGTTTAACGGAAATATTACCGTCGTTTGCAGCAACCATGCCGCGGTTGTAGATACGCTTGCCAATGTCGCAAATCTCTTTTTTGATTTCGAACTCGTTTACCATTTTTACCTCTCCTAATATTGGTTTTTATTTATTGTTCATGTACATTATACAACCAAATCCCACACAAGTCAACACTTTAATACAAAATAATGAAAATATTTTTGTGGGATTTTGTTGATTACTGTTTATTTTCGGTTTCCCAGGGAAGAACGTCGCCATCTTCCTTCAAATAGTCGAAAATTTCGGCGATCCCCTCTCCCGAAACGGAGGAAACGTAGAATATTTTTTCGCAGCCCGTCAGCCTCAGCCAGGCGGCGGCGCGTTCCGGATCGCCCTCGGGATCGTCGATCTTGGTCACGATCCCCACCACTTCTCGGTTGACCATCCCCGTCACGTTGGGCGGATAGAGCGAGAAGGGTTCCGTGGACGACATCAGCAGCCCCACCACGTCCGCCTCGTAGGCGTACAGGGCGATGGCGTAGCCCAGATGCTTTGTTTCGATATATTCGCCGGGCGTATCGATGAGAGCGCCCTGAAAGTTGATATACTGCGTTTTTTTATAGTCGAGTTTTTCCCCTTTCAGCGCCTGCGTCAGCGTGGTCTTGCCCGCGCCCGTGCGTCCTATCAGTAATATCTTGCGCATATTACGTCTTTGTTATTTTGCAGCAGGTAAAGCCCAGAATATTTTCGGCGTAATCCATGAGCGCGGAGAGCGCCGCCTCGACTTCGGAAACGGTACCCGTCACGATGAGCGTGCCGCTGAAACGGTCTACGAACCCGAGTTCGATGCCCGCGGCTTTGATGGAGATATCTCCCAGTATGATCGCCGTTTCCGCAGGGCTGACCGTCACGATACCGATCGCGGATTTACTGTAATCGATGGCGGGGTTGAGCCCGAGTTTCTGATACAGCACTTTATCGGGATTGGCGATGACGTGCGCGATGGTGATCTGTTTGCCGGGAACAAGTTCCTGTACGATGCGCAGTTTTCCGCTCTTGTCGTTTAACATATCGTCGAGTTTCAATGTCAACCTCCGATCTGGCAATCCAGGCCCGATACTCTCTGCGCCGCGCGCAGAAGTTCCTGCATGGTTTCGTTTGCGGGCGGAAGAATATGTTTGAGTTCGTATTCCCTTCCCAGTCCTTCGTATTTATCCTGTCCCAAACGGTGATACGGCAGTAAATGCAGACGTTTCACCCCGGGAAGTTTCGCCGCAAATTCCGCGATGGAAGAAATCTCTCCGACCGTCGCGTTAAAGGTCGGTATCACGGGGACGCGGATAATGAGTTCGGTCATGCCGCTCGCCGCGACCTTTTTCGCGTTTTCCAGCATCAGTTCGTTGCTCTTACCCGTGAATTCGCGATGCTTTTGCGGGTCCGTATGTTTGATATCCATTAAATAGGTGTCGAGATACGGGAGAATACGTTCGATGACGGAATATTCTGCGCACGCCATGCTCTCCATCGCGGTCGTCAGCCCCAGATCTTTCGCCCCGTGCAAAAGCGCTTCGCAAAAATCGGGCTGGCACAGGCTCTCGCCGCCGGATAAGGTGAGCCCCCCGCCGCTGCGGCGGTAGTACGTGCGGTCTTTTTCCACCGTTTCCAGCACTTCGCGCACGGTCACGTCCTGCCCTATGACCTTGGGCTTGCCCTGTACGGTCATCGTCTGGATCCGATATTCCTGCGATTCGGGATTACAGCACCATTTACATCGGAGCACGCATCCCTTTAAAAATACGATGGTGCGTATCCCCTTTCCGTCGTGAATGGAAAATCTCTGTATGTCGAAGATCCGTCCCTTCGTGTCCAAGTATTTTTCAGCCATGATTTACAATCCCTGTTCGGTACGGTTGATGATGTCGTCCTGCAAACTGCGCGACAGCGTGGTAAAGAGGGCGCTGTATCCCGCGACACGCACGACGAGGTGCTTGTATTTTTCGGGATACTTCTGCGCGTCCAGCAAAGTTTCGCGCGAAACGACGTTGAACTGCATATGGCTGCCTTTCTGATCGAAATAGGAGCGAATGAGTGCCACGAAATTTTCCAGTCCCGCGCGTCCGCTCAAAGCGGACGGATGGAACTTCTGATTGAACAGCGTGCCGTTGGACGCGATATAATGGTCGAGCCTGGAAACGGAATTCGCCGCCGCGGTCGGACCGTGCACGTCCTTTCCCGCAGAGGGAGAAACGCCGTCCGCCACGGGTCTTCCCGCGAGCCTGCCGTCGGGCGTCGCGCCCGTTTGCGCGCCGAGCGGTACGTTTGCCGAAACGGGGTACAGCCCCGCCTGGAACATACCGCCGCGCGGGTTTTTGAAAGTTTCCAGCGGGCGGGTGTAAGTGTACGCCACGTCGCGTGCGAACGCGTCCACTTCCTCGATATCGTTGCCGAACTTCGGCACTTCCTCGATCATTTCCAAAAGTTTATCGTATTTGTCGGTAGGTTTCGTCAACTGAGCGACCGCCGCGGCGATCTCTTCGGGAGAAACCTGTTTTCCCGCCGCGCGCAGTTCTTTGACCGTTTCCGCAACGACCTGCGCCGTCTTCGAGGCAGGCAGTCCCTTGCCGTAATTCTCGGCGAGCGCCTCGCGGAACTGGGCGAGAGTGAGTTTCTTTTCCTCGAACACCAATTTTTTGATGACGTACAGAGAGTCCGCCATGTTGGCGATGCCGAAGCCCTGCGGCCCCGTAAAGTTATAGATCGCGCCGCCTTCCTGCACCGTCTTGCCGCGCCCGATACAATCCTCGATCATGCCCGAAAGGAAAGGCAGCGGGCAGCGCTCCGCGTGCGCCACGTCGATGGCGTTGTCTGCGTTGACAAGCAGCGAGATCGCGTAATTCATCTGTTTTTTGTAGGCGTCGTAGAATTCTTCGAAAGTAGTCATCTGCGCCACGTCGCCCGTATGTATACCGACGAGTTCACCGTTCTCCATGCCGTCGGAGAACACGAGTTCAAGCGGTCGGCACATATTGAAAAACGCCGCGTCGTGCCAACCTTCCGTCTTGCCCGCTTTCTGCGGTTCGACGCAGCCGATGATATTGTACTCGCGCGCGTCCTGCAAAGTCAGACCGCGGCTCATCAGCGAAGGGATGACGACTTCGTCGTTATAGTACGCGGGAAGTCCCACGCCCGTACGGGTAAGCGTCGCCGCATGAATGAGCAGATCGTGCGGGCTTCCGTTCCACACGCGGATGGAGAGCGACGGCTGCGGCAGCATCACGTGCATGGACGCGCTGATGCACATAAAAGACAGATCGTTTGTGACGTCCAGTCCTTCGGCATTCTGTCCGCCCACGATGAGGTTCTGGAACAGGCTGTACCCGGCAAAGCCTTCCGCGCTCGCGGCGTCGCGGCATTTATTCAGATCGTTGAGTTTGACCCATATACAGTCGATGAGTTCCTGCGCGAATTCGCGCGTGATCGCACCCTTTTCGAGATCTGCTTTATAATATGGATACATATATTGGTCGAATCTTCCCGGCGAAATGGAATGACCGCTCGATTCGATCTGCAAAAGTTGCTGTACGAACCAGAATGCCTGACACGCTTCCCAGAACGATCTCGCGCCGTTCGCGGGAACGTTCGCGCAGTTTTCGGAAATCTGCAAAAGTTCGCGCTTGCGCTCGGCGTCCGTTTCCTTTTCCGCCATTTTCCTTGCGAGATCGCTGTAACGCTCGGCATAGATGATCGCAGCCTCGCAACTCAGGATGACCGCGTTTAAAAAGTGCGAACGCTTTGCATAATCGGCGTCGCCGAAGTCGGCCTCTTCCAAAGCCTTTTTCGCTTTCGCGGCGATCCCCTTAAAACCGACCGCGAGGATCCAGTCGTAATGTACGGTCACGTGCCCCACGCCGTTATAGAAATAGTTTCCGGGCGTGAAGATATTGTGGTCGATGGCTCGTATCGCCTCGGGCGACATATAGGAAGTGGCAAGTTCGCTCGTCGTCTTGCCCTTCCAGTACTTGTCCGCCTCCGCGATCTCGCGTTTTGCGTCTTCGGAAATATAGAAAGGGTCGGCGGAACGCGTCGCTACCGTGTCGAATTCCGCTTCCAGCCATTCATAGGAAAACTCGGGATAGGTCTGACACCCGCGCGGCGCCAGCGTCGTACTGCCCACGACCAGTTCCTCGTCGCGGATGATGATGGGAATGTTTTGCAAGATATGCAAAAACGCCTTCGCACGCCGGGTGATCATCGGTTCGCCCTCTGTCATTCGATAGGATTCGGTGATCAGACGCGCTCGCGCGGATTCGATTTCGGGCATTTTTTTGAAGAGATCGTCTTTCAGCCTCGCGATTCGGTCTCTCATCGCTATCGTTTCAGAATAATACTTAGCCATAATACTTCCCTTCCTCTCTTTTTCATTCGTTTTTATTATACGATACATTGCTTCGCTTGTCAATAGGTTCACGTGAAAAATTTGTGGTTTTTTGAATATTTTTTGTTGACTTGTGTGGATTATCTGAATTTATTTTTGAGAAATGTGTGTAAAATTGTTGTTTTTTCTGAAAACACGCGCTATAATAGTATCATGAAAGCGAAGATCGACACACATACCCATACCATCGCGAGCGGTCATTTTACGACGGATACCGCGACGGACCTTGCCCGCGCCGCAAAAACGGCGGGACTGAGCGTCCTTGCGATCACCGATCATTCGCCTTCCGTTCCCGGCTCCGCAAAGGAAAGTTATTTCCGCAATCTCAAATATTGTGAAAAAACGCGCTTCGGCGTGCGCATCCTCTACGGCACCGAAGCGGACGTGCTCGATACCGAAGGCACGCTCGGGCTTCGAAGCGATATTCTGGAAGAAATGGATATCGTCATTGTGAGCCAGCACCCGCCCTGCTTTGCGCCCAGGAGCGCGAAGGAAAACACGGCGGCGCTCGTGGCGGCGGTGCGCACGGGTAAAATAGACATCGTGGGACATCCCGACGACGAAAAATATCCCCTTTTTGCCGAAGAACTCGTCAGAGCCTGCGCAGACGCGAATACGATGATCGAATTGAATAATGCTTCCCTGACGCCCGGCGGCTACCGCGGCAACGCGAAAGAGCGCGACGCCGAACTTCTGGCGTTGTGCGAAAAGCATAAAGTGGTCGTTGCTATGGGATCGGACAGTCACGGCGCGGCGCACGTGGGAAATTTTACCTACGCAGAGGCATTGATCCGCGAATGCGCTTTTCCCGAAAATTTACTCGTCAACGCGAACGAAGCGCTTTTCTTTTCGATATTGAAAAGCCATCGCAAACCTTAAAACGCTCACCTCATTTCGGTTTATCCGAAATTCTATTTCCTGATTTTATAAGCAGCCCCCGCACGGTGGTTTACCGTACGGGGGCTGCTTATATATTGATTAATTCAAAAAACCCTGAATGATCATGTCCTCGGCTTCCTGTTCGGAAAGTCCCAGGCTCATCAGTTTCAAAAGTTGTTCTCCCGCGATCTTGCCCACGGCGGCCTCGTGTACGAGGCTCGCTTCGGGGCTGACCGCGTCGATCTTCGGCGTGGAAACGATGCGCGCTCCGCCCAAAAGAATGCCGTCGCATTCCACATGCCCGAAACAGGCGTTTTTCCCCACCATGTCCGATTTGAAAAACTGCGAACTGTTCCCCTTCGCTACGCTGCGGCTGACGATATCGGCGCTGCTCTCTCTCCCTTTCAACAAAACGCGGAAGGAAGTTTTCGCCACCTCTTCGCCGTCTGTGAGAAGTTTCTCCTTGACGACGAGCCGCGCTTTTTTGCCTACGGTTGCAACCGTCTTGCGGTCGGTATAGGTGACGCCGCCCAACTGCGTGGATTCCATCACGAACTCCGCGCCTTCTTTCAAGAAAATATAGGTCACGGGATCGAACACCTTTTTTCCTTCACCGTTTCCCGACGCGTAATGTTTTTCCACATAGCGCACTTTGGAATTTTCAGAAAGATAAAAGGTGTGGATGCCGTCGTGTTCAGATGCGCACGCGCTGTCGTTATGAATACCGCACCCCGCGACGATAGTCACGTCCGCTCCCTCGCCGATATAAAAATCGTTGTATACGGTGTCATGGAAATCCCCAACGGTCAACAATACGGGTATATGCACAGATCTGTTCGTGACGCCCGCCTTTACGATGATATCAATGCCGTCCTTATCCGTTTTGGGAACGATTTCGATGTCTGCGGTGGAATTGCGCGCCAACAACTGCCCGTTTTTACGGATATTGAAACTTCCCTCGGGAATACCGTGCAGATCCGCAATGGTTTCCAACAGTTCTTTATCGAGATTGTCCATTGTCAGCCTCCTTGACGTTTTTCCAGCATCCGTTGGGACGGTCGGTAATGCGGCATAAAATTTCGTCGCGCCCGCCCTCGAGGAAAGTTTTATCGCCCTCGAACAGCACTATTTTATCCGCGGTTTCCAAAATACGGTTCTGATGGCTGACGATGATGACCGTCTTGTCGTGCAATTTTTTGAATAAGGTCACGAGATCTTCGAAACTCCAGAGATCGATGCCCGCTTCTGGCTCGTCCAGCAAAAACACCTCGCCGCCCTTGGCGATGGTCATGGCAAGTTCGATGCGTTTGAGTTCCCCGCCCGACAGTGTGCCGTCTACGGTGCGGTCGATATAATTGCGCGCGCAGAGCCCCACAACGGAGAGGCAGTCGCACAGTTCGTTCTGCGTCAGTTTTTTGCCGCTCGCAACGTCGAGAAGTTTTTTTACGGTGATGCCCTTGAAACGTACGGGCTGCTGAAATGCGATCGTAAAGCCGAGTTTCGCGCGTTCGGTAATAGTTTTGTTTTGAATTTCTTCGTTTCCGAAATATATTTTACCCGAAGTCGGCTTTTCGATGCCCATCAGCAATTTGATGAGGGTGGATTTACCGCTCCCGTTCGGGCCCGTGATGACGGTAATGCTCTTTTCGGGAAAAGTCAGATTTACGTTTTCCAGAATCGTCTGTTTTTCTCCCGTCCTCTCGTCCTTGACGGAATAGCACACATTTTTGAGCTCGATCATAAATACTCCCGCCGCGCCGATTCCGCGCGCGTTTTCCTTGGCAATATTATAGTTTTTTTGTCACGGTTCTGTCAAATCATTTTCCCGCCACATGAAAAAAACCACCGTTGCGGCGGTTTTTCATTTTTTTACAGGTTTCAGCGATTGAGTTCTTCTTTAAAAATTTTCCCGGGCTTGAAAGCGGGAACTTTGCAGGCTGCAATGGTAATCTTTTCACCCGTAGCAGGATTTACGCCCTCTTTTTCGCTGCGCTCTTTCGTCTCGAACGTGCCGAACCCGACGAGTTGCAATTTGTCGCCGCTGATCAGAATCTCTTTGACGTTCGCAACGAACGCGTCCAGAAACTTTTCCGCATCGCTCTTTTTCATAGCGGTATCTTCGGCAAGTTTTGCGATGAAATCACTTTTATTCATATGAATTTCCTCCTGTTACTATAAAAGTAAGTGTTTACATTTTACCATAAAACAAGAGGAATGGCAACCTTTTCAAACAATTTTTTTCCCGCGGTATTTTATACTAATGGTAAGATGAAAAAGCGCCTATCGGTTCGATAGGCGCTTTTTGGAGCTGTTAGCGGGATTTGAACCCGCGACCTCGTCCTTACCAAGGACGTGCTCTACCGCAAAAAGAGAAAGTGTTCTAAAAAGATAAAAACGGCGAAAAAGACACAATATCTTGTGCCTTTCCGCCGTTTTTTTATTATTTGACCACAATTCAAAGAAAAATGGTAGTAACGGTTTTTCGCCGCATTTACTACCATTTACCACCATTTTAGATTTTTTAGACCGTTTCGAACAGTTTCAGGGCGTTCTTGATGAGTATCAGCCGATTGGATTGCAGCGTGTTTTAGGAAAACAAAAACAAAGAAAAAATTGTTCGTTGTCCTAAATTTACCGAATGCAAAGGCGTCAATATCCCGATAGCATCTCAATTCTTACATTTTATCGAAATATTTATAACAAATTTCCCCAAAGGTATTGATTTTCGCCGAAAAGTTTGATATAATAAAACCAATAGGAGAAAACAATGGTTTTAACGTTTGACAGTTTAGCATTACAATTCAAGGATTACACCGACGTGAAAGGGAAGATACGCCGCGAAGTACAATCCGGGCGATTGACGCAAATCACGCGAGGGTTATACGAAACCGACGCGCGTGCGGACGGCAAATATCTTGCGGGCGCAATCTACGGTCCGTCTTATCTTTCTTTCGATTATGTGCTGTCGATGTGTTCACTGATTCCCGAAGCGATTTTCCGGACTTACACGTCCGCAACGTTCCGTAAAGGCAAAGCAAAGCAGTACGACAACGCATTCGGCGTATTCATATACAGGGACGTCCCTGCCGCCGTCTACAATTTAGGCGTGAAAATTCGTGAAGAAAACGGTTATTCCTATCAGATCGCCACGCCTGAAAAAGCGCTGTGCGACAAACTGTACACCATATCACCCGTAGGTTCAATCAAGGCAATGCGGGTGTTACTGTTCGACGATTTGCGCGTCGATGAGAGCGACTTTTGGCAGTTGAACTTGGACGACATCAGACAGCTTGCGCCGCTTTACAAATCGACTAATCATAAATATCTTGCAAAGCTGATCGACGGAGGAAAATAAATGCAGACAATTTTAAGCCAAATGCTTGCCCTATATCCCACGCAGTCGCAAAGCGACGAAAAGAACGCACTGACCGAAGTCATACAGGAAGTCGCACTATGCGGACTTTCACGCGCAGGATTTTTCAAAGACGCCGCGTTTTACGGTGGAACGGCATTACGTATCTTTTATGGACTTGACCGATTTTCCGAAGACTTAGACTTTTCGCTAATAGCGCCCGACGCCGATTTTGAACTGAAAAAATATTTCTCGGTTTTGGAGAGCGAACTGCATGCCGTCGGACTGAATTTCAAGGTGGAAGAAAAGGTCAAGACAGCAGACTCCAATATCAAATCGGCTTTCCTGAAAGGCAACACCAAGGAACATATTTTAAGCGTTTACAAAGACGAACAGAACGCGACGAAAATCAATCCGTCCGAGGTAATTAAAATCAAGTTCGAGGTCGATACTAATCCCCCTGCTTTTGCGACGTTTGAAAACAAGTACCGATTGCTGCCGTCGCCCTATCAAGTAAAACTGTACGATATGCCATCACTGTTTGCGGGCAAACTCCACGCCGTCATCTGCCGTGCGTGGAAAACCCGTGTCAAAGGCAGGGACTTGTACGACTATATTTTCTATCTCTCGCGAAACGTTGCGGTCAATATGCCGCACCTAAAGGCAAGGCTCGTGGACTCCGGATTTATCGATAAGGATTTTAACCTTACCTGCGAAGCTCTGATTTCCATGCTGAACGAACGCTTCGCCGCAATCGACTACGAACAAGCCAAACAAGACGTAATCCCCTTTATCAAAGATAAAACCAAGTTGAACATTTGGAGTACGGAATTCTTTATGGAGATTACGAAAGGATTAAATGCTTAAAAGGCTTGAACCTAGAAATAGCTATTAAGATAAGGAGAATGATTATGGGAAAAACGTATGAATATTGTTATGAAGAAGCAATTGGCATAAGTAAACTAAAGGATGCTTTGAGTACTGCGGGTATTATTATTCTCAAAGAAACATCAATTCAACATGGAACAAAATTTATTTTCCAAAATGGCGCTGCAATAATACTTTATTGTAGTAAGTCTAAAACTTCAAAAATTTATGTTGAAAAAGAAACCACTGAAATAATTGCTTTTCTAGAAAACTTGTGTATGCAAGAAAAACGAATTGAGTCCATTCCTATCTATGCTAGTTTTACTGTCCATTCTGATAAATTTTTAGATATTAAACAAGCAATCATAAGTTCATTTGTTACTACAGAGAAACCAGCAAAAAAAGATACAATTACTTATATTTTAGATGTAACAGAAGAAAATTATCATATAACAGTTACTCAGTTTAACTCAGGAAAATTGTTACTACAAGGGCTTGATTCTTTACTTGTAGATAAGATAAAAGAAATTATAAATATTTATGCTCCAATTTCTAACAAAGAAGAAGCCTTGACTTATGTTGCGAAAGAAAAACAAGCGGAAACTCAAAAAGCAATTGAACAAATTATTGGGTTTGACGAATATTGCGATAAAGCAAAAAAGGCGTTATCAACAGATGCTTATGACTATCTATCTTTAACAGATAAAAAACAAATAGTAACGGCATTTGGTCTTTTGCAAGCAATCAAAGAAAATTCTATTGAACTTCCTGTGTATAATCCTATAGTTTACCCTGTTGCTAAAGCCTTTGAGGGGTTTATATTAAAAATGATGATGGATAAACGGGCGTTTACATTAGAAGAATATCAAAAAAATCCAGAAATTGCTAATATCGGAAATTGGCTTAGAGGCGAAAAGTTTTCAAAGTATATTAAAGATATACGAAGGGATGGGGCAATCAATAAATCATTAATTGCGGCATGGGAAGGAATTCGCTGTTTGGAAATGCATTCAGATCCAGCCAGGAATAATGATATTTCAGATCTTATTACTATTGAGCAAGCAGAAATGAAAATTGGAGCGGTATGCGATGCTATTACTACGGCTTACCAGGTGATAATTAAAAATGGATATTCCGAAGAACAAATGCTTGTACATAAATCCTCTGTTTCAACAAGCAACAATGAGATTAAAGAAATTCCCATATTAGATTGTCATATTGGTACGGATGAATCTGGCAAGGGGGATTATTTTGGCCCTTTAGTTATTGCAGGAGTATATGTATCTAAACATGAAGAAAAAATACTTGCAGAGTTAGGTGTTAGAGATAGTAAAAATAATTCGGATAGTAAAAATTTAGGATTGGCTCAAAAAATACGTGAATTATTAGGAAAAGATAAATTTTCAATAATATGTATTGGACCAGAAAGGTATAACAGTTTATATGAAGAGATGGGAAAAAATTTAAATCGCGTGCTCGGATGGGGACACGCTAGAGCAATCGAAAATTTACTTGCTCTTAATACGTGTGAGCATGCAATAGCAGATCAGTTTGGTGATGAAACTATAATAAATAATGCTTTAATGGAAAAAGGGAAACAAGTTAAGTTATTGCAGACCCCAAAAGGAGAACGTGACATAGGAGTTGCTGCAGCATCAATTCTTGCAAGAGCTCGTTTTTTAGAAGAGTTAGATAAAATAGAAAAAACTGTTAAAATACCAATTGCAAAAGGAGTTAATCCCGTCGTTGAAGAAGCCGC
Source organism: Candidatus Borkfalkia ceftriaxoniphila (assembly GCF_004134775.1). Classification (NCBI taxonomy): domain Bacteria; kingdom Bacillati; phylum Bacillota; class Clostridia; order Christensenellales; family Christensenellaceae; genus Candidatus Borkfalkia; species Candidatus Borkfalkia ceftriaxoniphila. Next base: position 5,648 of record NZ_SDOZ01000005.1, on the reverse strand, counting down.
AAAGAAAATTTATTTTTTGGGTGGAATAGATAAACTAAAATGTTTTGTTAAACTGCATTTTAAAACAACACAAAAGATTATTAATTAAAAGGACTAATCTATGGAAAATTTAATTGAATTGCGACAAAAAACGAAGTCTCTTCTTCGTGATAGAAATCCTTCAATTGAAGATTACAATGAAGCTCTGCCTTTATGTAAGGAATTATGGGCACATTTTTCCGATACTCAGGAATTTTGGGACGCTCATCAATACGCAAATTGCTCAAAAAAGTTAGGAGAACTTGATGAGGCAGAAAATGTTTGCAGTTATATATATAAAACATATCACAATCAAAATCTACCCTCATATCAAAAGCGTCCTTTTTCCTACATATTAAATCTATACACATGGGTTATAAATGATAAATATGTCAAGTCCATAAGAAAACCTGATTATCCATATGAAGATATAGTCCTGGATAAATTATTTTTACTTCATGAAATTATTGAATTCGCAGAACAAGATAGTCAACTCCCTTCATTTAACTATTGCGCATTATCAGTGATAAGAGTTTTAATCAAAACAAACAAAAGTTATAATGGTAAAATGCTTTCTATTATCAATTTGATAGATCCTGAGGACTTGTCCTCTATTCCCACTCAATATACGGATCATGCAGGCAAAGAACGCGAAACGGCTTCAGATAAAGAAACCTATTTTCAGTTAAAATCGGATTTATTATTTCGTGATAAGCAATATGAAGATTGTATTTTATGTTGTACAACAGCAATTGATGAAATAGAAAATTTTCATTATGACAATAATATTTGGCTGGAACGCAGAGTTGCTTTAGCATTAGACAATCTAGGGCATATTGATGATGCTATAATAACATTAAAAAAACTAATTGTGATTAGTGATAAATGGTTTTTATTATATGAACTTGGAAAATTCTATTTAAGAAAAAATGAAACAAATCAGGCGCTAATTTTTATGTTGCGCGCTGCCTGCACAAAAGATCCTGAAAAAATGAAAGTAAAGTTGATCGAATCTATTGGCGATATTTTTACTAGCATACAGGTAATAGATTTAGCTCAAGAAAATTATAATTTTGCCAGACAAATACGAGAAGAAAACGATTGGACCGTAAGCCAAACATTAAATAATAAAATCAGCGCAATGACGCCAATTCGGTTTGTCGATATTAGAAAACATTGGATAACCATCTTACATAATAAGGTCGGCGTAAAACATGGCCGCATACTAAAAATATTCCCAGGGCACCGCGGTGGTTTTATACAAGCCGATAAACCGTATTATTTTCAATATAAAAATTTCTTTGGAAAATCTGATTTGTCTAAAGTTGGAGACAATGTGGATTTTGTTATAGTTGAGTCTTTTGACAAGAAAAAACAACAAAATACGGAAGAGGCTATTGCCATTATACCTATAAGAAAATAATTATAATTTTCCCATCAACTTCCGATAATACAGAATTATAGGAACATAGGAGAGCACTATGGGCATTATAGATAAAAAACAAATGACTGAAGAAGACATCAAATTGAATTTTATCACACCGGCGATTTTGGCAAAAGGCTGGCTGGATAAAATCACTATGGAAACTAAAGTCAATTTTACTGACGGTAAGGTAAATCTACGAGGAAATAAAGTCAGCCGCGAAGCTCCTAAAAAAGCCGACTACATACTCTACTATAACAAAAACAATCCGCTCGCCGTGGTTGAAGCAAAGGACAATAACCACAGCGTATCTTTCGGCATGCAACAGGCAATGCTCTATGCTCAAATGCTCGACGTCAAGTTCGCATATAGCTCTAACGGCGATGCATTCCAAGAATTTGATTTTATTACCGGCGTTGAACGCGAAATTGCGTTGGACGAGTTTCCCTCCCCAGAAGAATTGTTTGCGCGCTATCAAAAAGAAATAAACGATGGACAAGGATTATCGGAAGCGGAGCGCACTCTCATTAACCAACCGTATTATACCAGCCAAAGCACCTATCCCCCTAGATATTACCAGCAAGTTGCCGTAAATCGCACGATGGACGCGATAGCAAAAAACCAAAATCGCATTTTGCTTGTTATGGCAACGGGCACGGGTAAAACTTACACGGCATTTCAAATTGTATATCGGCTGCTACAGAGTGGCATAAAACAAAAGATACTTTATCTTGCCGACCGTAATAATCTTGTCGATCAGACAATAAGCGGAGATTTTAAGCCGCTTGAAAAAGTTATCCACAAAATCAATTTTGCGAAGGATAACCGCACCACAATTACTTCTCATCAGGTATATTTTTCTCTTTACCAACAACTTGTTGGGAATAAAACAACCGAAGAAGAAACGGACGAGGAAACGCTTGCTCACTATAAGCAACTATTCGACAAAGACTTTTTCGATTTAATTATTGTAGATGAGTGTCACCGCGGCAGCGCAAAAGAAGAAAGCCGTTGGCGTAAAGTGTTGGAATACTTTTCTTCCGCAACGCAAATTGGTATGACTGCCACGCCGAAGGAAACGGCGTATATTTCCAACATTGACTACTTTGGCGAACCGATTTATAAGTATAGTTTGAAAGAAGGCATTGACGACGGATTCCTTGCGCCATTCAAGGTCATACGCATAATAACCGATATCGACGATGAATGGCGTCCTCGGAAAGGCCAATGCGATATATATGGGTATGAAATCGAAGATCGTATCTACAATAACAGCGACTACGATTACAATATTATCATTCAAGATCGAATCGACATGGTCGCAAATGAGATTACAAATTATCTCAAAGCGACCGACAGAATGGCAAAGACGATTGTATTCTGCGCAACGGAAGACGCGGCGGAACGGATGCGTGTTGCTCTCCGAAAGTTGAACGCCGATATGTGCGCCGAAAATCCGGATTATATCGTGCGGATCACAGGTAGCGACGAGTATGGAAAGAGCAAGTTGAAATATTTTATTTCCGCATCTGCCAAATACCCGGTGATTGCCACTACTTCAAAGCTCCTTTCTACCGGCGCAGACTGCAAAATGGTAAAACTGATCGTCATTGACGAAATGATCGGTTCAATGACAGAATTTAAGCAAATTATCGGTCGCGGTACAAGATTACGCTATGAAGACGGGAAAACGCACTTTGTAATTATGGATTTCCGTGGCGTAACCAGATTGTTCGCCGATCCCGATTGGGATGGTCCGATTGAACAAGACGAAGAATTTCGCCACGTCGACCCCAAAGAACCTGACGGCGAACCGGTCATCATGCCTACACCCCCTGTAGAGCCTGAACACAAATATGTGGTTGATAGTCGAGGTTGTAAAGTAACGGTTTCGCAGCGAATGGTTTCCGTTTATGATACGGACGGAAAACTATTGCGGCAAGAAAGTATCATTGATTATACAAAGGCAAATATCTATGGAACATTCTCTTCTTTGGACAATTTTATTTTGCAATGGTCTGCAGAAGAGAAAAAGGCTAAAATTCAAGAATTGTTCAGCGAACACGGTATTGACCTGGAACAGGTCAAAGCGAATGAAGGTATGAGTGATGTTGATGACTTTGATTTCATCTGTCACATTGCCTTTAATCAAAAACCTTTGACGCGGCGGGAACGAGCCGAGAATGTTAAAAAACGTAACGTATTTGCAAAATACGGTGGCGAAGCACGGGCGATACTTGAAGCATTGCTGGAAAAATACGCAGATAGCGGTATCTATGAAATTGAGGATATGGATATTCTCAAACTCGATCCGTTTGTCAAGTTTGGCAAGCCCGCAAAAATCGCTCAACTCTTCGGAGGAAGAGAAGGTTATATACGGGCGGTAAGAGAACTCGAAAATGAAATTTATAAGGCGGCATAACAAATGAGTAACATTTCAGGATTTATCAAACGTTTGCGCGATATTATGCGCAATGATGCAGGTATCAACGGCGACGCACAGCGTATCGAACAGATCGCTTGGCTTTTGTTCTTAAAGGTCTATGACACTAAGGAGCAGGACTGGGAATTTGAAGATGAAAAATATCAGTCTATTATTCCCGAGCCTTGCCGTTGGCGAAATTGGGCGCACGAAGAATCGGGTAAAGGAATGACCGGCGATGCGCTGATGAACTTTGTGAATAATATCTTATTCTCCGTGCTGAAAGGTAAGGACATTAAAGATCCTAACGGTAATATTCTTATAAAAGGAATTCAAGTCGACCCCACTACTCCGATTAAAAAAGCAATCGTTAAAACCACATTCGAAGATGCAAACACCTATATGAAAGACGGCGTTCTTCTTCGTCAGGTCATTAGCGTAATTGATGAGTTGGATTTAAGCGATTATGAAGAAAGCCATGCATTCGGCGAAATTTATGAAACGATCCTGCGCGAATTGCAGAGCGCCGGTTCGTCGGGCGAATTTTACACGCCACGTGCAGTTACCGATTTTATGGCGAAAATGATCAATCCACAGGTCGGAGAACACTGTGCGGACTTTGCCTGCGGAACAGGCGGCTTTTTGATAAGCTGGCTGAAAGAGCTGGAAACGAAAAAGAAAAATACGGACGATGTCGAAAAAATTTATAATTCTATTTACGGCATTGAAAAGAAGCAATTCCCGTATATTTTGTGCGTAACCAATATGCTTTTGCATGATGTCGATACCCCGCAAATTTACTATGGAAATTCATTGCTACAGAACATTTTAGATTATACCGACAAGGATAAATTTGATGTCGTTTTAATGAATCCCCCATATGGCGGGAATGAAAAGGCAGATGTAAAAAATCACTTTCCGTCCGATTTGGCGAGCAGCGAAACAGCCGATCTTTTTATGTCGGTCATTATGTATCGGCTGAAAGAAAACGGCCGTGCTGCAGTGATTTTACCTGACGGCTTTTTATTCGGTACGGATAATGCGAAAGTTTCAATCAAAAAGAAGTTACTGTCAGACTTCAATTTGCATACTGTGATTCGCATGCCGGGCAGCGTATTTGCCCCCTATACTTCTATTACAACGAATATTCTTTTCTTCGATAAGACTCGCCCGACCAAAGAAACTTGGTTCTACCGTTTGGATATGCCTCAAGGGTATAAGCATTTTTCCAAGACTAAGCCGATGAAGCTGGAACATTTCACCCCTGCCATGGAATGGTGGAACAACCGTGAAGAAATTATTGTTGATGATGCTCCGAAGGCAAAGAAATATACGGTTGAAGAGATTGCTGCGCTCGGTTACAATATCGACCTTTGCGGATTCCCCCACGAAGAGGAAGAAATTCTTGCTCCACAGGATTTGATCCAACAATATCGTGAAAAACGCGCAAGTTTGGATGCGAACATTGACCGAGTGCTTGCCGAAATTATGACGCTTTTGGGGAATAAAGAATGAAAGCAGAACAATTAAGAAAATCAATCCTTCAATTAGCCATTCAAGGCAAGCTCGTCCCGCAAAATCCGAACGACGAGCCTGCTTCCGTGTTGCTCGAACGCATCCGTGCCGAAAAACAACAGCTTATTAAAGAAGGTAAAATCAAAAAAGATAAAGTCGATTCAGTCATCTTTAAGGGTGATGATAATCGCCATTATGAGAAGGTCGGGAATGAAATCAAAGATATAACCGAAGAAATAGACTTTGAATTGCCCGACGGGTGGGAATATA
>NZ_SDOZ01000004.1 GCF_004134775.1 Candidatus Borkfalkia ceftriaxoniphila | reverse complement strand
CTCGCAAGGACGGGATTATTGAAGCATAAGGACGGTATTATTAAAAAATTTTGTAGAAATTATTAAAAAGTCATTGACAAATCAGCACAAACGTTTTGCACGCGCTTTCGCCCGTAAAAAATTTATTGTGCATTTTGTCACTTTTCTTTGGAAGCGCTCCGCATGGTTTTGAAAAACCCGCTCAGGATCGCGGAACATTCCTCTTCCAGGATCCCGCCCTCCGCTTCGAGCGTGTGGTTCAAAAGATTGCTCGCCGCAAGTTCCGCCGTCATCGAGCGGCCCTTCTGTTCGTACGCGCCGAAATACAGGTTTCTGATGCGCGCGTTGAGCATGGCGCCCATGCACATGGGACACGGTTCGAGCGTCACGTACAGATCGCAGTCGCAGAGCCGCCAACTTTTCAGTTTTCTGCACGCGCGGTCTATGGCGTACATTTCCGCGTGCGAAGTCGCCATCTGCGTCTTCGTGCGGCGGTTATATCCCGACGCGATGACTTTCCCCTCATATACGATCACGGCGCCCACGGGCACCTCGCCCTGCGAAAGCCCCTTTTTCGCGCGCTTTAACGCCTCGCGCATGAATTTTATCTTTTCGTCCATAACAATTCCTCCGCAAGCGTTGCGGGTACGTATTTATTCTGCGCCGCGATGCGGCCGAGTTGCGACAGTCCCACGGGATGCTCCAACCCGTCCGAACCCACCTCGATGGTGAACGACGGAATATGCAGCGCGCGGATACACCAGTCCTTGTAGCCGCCCGCGCTGCCGGGCGTATATGCGGGCGCGTAGCCCGTCGTGGCGGCGAGCGCCCGCGCAATGCGGAAATCACGCTCGCAGTCGCCGGGCTCCTGTTCGAAATACCAATAGATCTCTTCGCCCTTGGAATGATAACTGACAGTCGCGTCGGGGCAGACGTTTTGGGTAAAGGCTGCGAGCGCGCGCGTTTCAGGCTCGCTCTCGGGCGAACTCCCCACAAAATTTTCGCGCGCGGGAGAAAACACGTTTTTTATCCCCGCACCCCACCGCGCGTCGAAATTCACGTTGAGGTCCACGCCGTTCGCATTGGCTTTCCAGAGAGAAAAATCTTCCCCGCCGTTCAGCCCGCGTAAAAAATCCGCGCGGGATGGCTCTTTTACCGAGGACAGACCGCTAAGAGCCAGCGCCACGCCGTCGGGATTGGTCACGGGCAGAAAATAAAAGGTGCCGCACGACGAAAAATTCGAAATATGCGAAAGCGCCAACAGCGAAGTGATCCACTCCCTGGCGTGTATCGCGTACTGTACGATGACGAAGGGCCGCCCCTCCCCGCATTTCATACAGGGAATGTCCCTTCCCAAAACGCTCGTCCCGACGGAAAACTTTTCGCCCGCAAAGGCCCGGTAAAAATCGTAAACTTCATTGAGCGCGTCCATAAAATCATATATACGCGCGACGGGCCCGATGTGTTCCCGAAATCCTATTTATGATACTCGCTGCCCGCGTTGATCATGAACGCGCGGTAGATCTGTTCGCACAGTATGACGCGCATGAGTTGATGCGGAAAGGTCATGTCCGAAAAGGAAAGTTTCCAGTCCGCCGCCGCTTTCACGCGTGCGTCCAGCCCGCAGGACGAGCCGATGACAAAGGTCAGTTCTTTGCCCGCGTCCAGAAGCGTCCGCATTTTTTTGGCGAGCGACAAACTGTCCGCTTTTTCCCCTTCCACGGCGAGCGCGACGACGTAGCCCTTCAATGCCTTTAAAATGCTGTCGCACTCCTTTTGCGGCGTTTCGCGCTCGCATAGTTCCACAACCGAAACCTTTGCAAAGCGCGACATGCGCTTGATATATTCGTTGACGGCGTCCGTATAAAATTTTTCCTTGATCTTTCCGACGCAGACGATATTGACTTTGTTCATTACGCGAAATAACCCGCCAGAACGGTAAACCACATGACGGCGTTGATGATGATGCCCGCAAGAGCAAAAATGACGAGCGGCTTGATCGCCCCCTGCTTTTTGCGGTTCGTCTTACGGTCGACGAAGATCAGATAGCCGAGGGACAAGACGAGCGCGACGCCCGCCAACACGTACAGGACGATCATTGCGGGATCGCTTGCCTTTGCGAGCCAGCCGAAACGGGTATCGAAAATGATGAACGCGTTGTTTGCGAAATGCACTAAGATGGCGGGAAGAATGGAATCGGCGCGGATGGCGAGCAACGTGAAGACCGCGCCGCATACGAACTGATAGACGGTCTGCATGGGGTTCTGGTGAAAGATGGAAAAGAGCAGTCCGCCCAAAAGGCACGCCGCGACCGTTCCGATATCCTTGATCCCCTCCAAGATGATGCCGCGGAAGATCGTTTCCTCCAAGATCGCGGGGAGAATCGCGACCACAAGAAGAACGCCGAAAAGCCCGCCCCCTTTGAGAGAAGGCAGCGAGATCTCGGGCAGCACGCCGCCCATTTTTTCGATGGCGAGCGCAAAGAGATTGTTCATCCAGTTGAGCCCGAACAGCAGCCCGAATCCCAGAACGATCGCGATGATATAATATTTCCAGTGCGTCTTACGGTAGCCGAATTCGCGCGGTTTATTCTTATAGATGCGCGCAAAGGCGAAAATGATCGCGATATATACGATCTGATACAGAAAGTAGGAAAGATATTTGTACCAATCCGCATCGGCAAAGGAAGCCGAATCCACGCCCAAAAGCCGCGCGACGGCGGCGAGGGTAATGGCAAACAGCAGGCTGATAATGACCATGCCGATGATGGTGCCCGAATAAACGAGACCGCTCACAGCCTTGCGGGGCTGATTCAAAAGCCCGCTTTTCGGCGCTTGATTGTTCGTCTGATTTTCCATAACGCCATTATTATAGCGTAATTTTCGTTTTTAGTAAATAAAAATCTTTTCCTTTTCGAAAATTTTTGCTATAATGAAAGCGAGGTAAATTCATGAGAAAGATACGAACGGAAGAAATCGAACAAGCGGTGTACGAACTGGCGAAAAAGGCGTGTTTGAACCTTACGCCCGACTGCGTGAAGGCGATCGAGAACGCGGCGATCTCCGAAACGGGCGAGAGCGCGAAATTTTCGCTCGACACAATTTTAGAGAACGCGCGCATCGCCGCGCGGGAACATATGCCCGTCTGCCAGGATACGGGCATGAGCGTCATACTTGCCGAGATCGGACAGGAAGTCGCTTTCGAAGGCGGATTGTTTACGGACGCGGTGAACCGCGGCGTGCGGCGCGCGTACGAAGATTTTTGTTTCCGCAAGAGCGTTTGCGATCCCCTCACGCGCGTCAACACGGCGGACAATACGCCCGCCGTCGTACATACGGAATTGGTGCGGGGAGATCGGATCGATCTCACCTTTCTTCCCAAAGGGTTCGGCAGCGAAAATATGTCGCGGCTGTATATGCTCACACCCTCGCGCGGCGTCGAAGGGATCGTGGAGAGCATCGTGGAAACCGTACGGCTCGCGGGCAGCAAGCCCTGTCCTCCCGTGTACGTGGGCGTAGGCATCGGCGGCACGTTCGACACGTGCGCCCTGCTCGCCAAAAAAGCGCTCGCGCGAGAGATCGGTTCCGCTCACCCCAGAAAGGACGTTGCGGACATCGAAAAAATGGCGCTTCAAAAAATCAACGCGCTCGGCATCGGCGCGCAGGGGTTCGGCGGCAAAACGACCGCGCTCGGCGTCGCCTGCGAGATCATGCCCACGCATATCGCGGGGCTGCCCGTGGCGGTCAATATTCAGTGCCACTGCGTGCGCTGCGGGCATATAACCCTTTAAAATCAGCGATTTATGCGTAACATAGTACTTTCTATACAGCGAAAAAACAGGTGATCGTATGAAAAAAATATTTCTTCCTTTACAGGACGCGGACATTGAAAATTTAAGGGCGGGCGAGAGCGTTTTACTCTCGGGAACGCTCCTAACGGGGCGCGACTGCGCGCACAAGCGCATTTGCGAGTTTTTGGACGAGGGGAAAGAACTCCCCTTTTCCCTGCGAGGAGAAACCATTTACTACGCGGGCCCTTGTCCCGCGCCCGAGGGAAAGGCGTGCGGCAGTTGCGGCCCCACGACGAGCGCGCGCATGGACACATTCGCGCCGCGCCTTCTCGATCTGGGACTGAAAGGCATGGTCGGAAAAGGCGAACGCAGCGACGAGGTGACCGAGGCGATCGTTCGGAATAAGGCCGTCTATTTCGCAGCCGTCGGGGGCGCGGGCGCGCTGTACGGAAACGCCATCGTGAAGAGCGAGATCGTGGCGTTTCCCGATCTTTTAAGCGAGGCGGTGTACCGCTTCGAGATACGGGATTTTCCCCTCGTGGTCGCGATCGACAGCCGCGGGGAAAGCGTCTATAAAAAATAATGGAAACGGCGGCCGGAATTTCTTCCGACCGCCTTTGAAAATTCGCTTTTTCAGGCGATTTGTATGGTGCAGACGCCCCGCCGAGTCAAACGGAACATCCGTATTTGATTGTCTATACTATACCCCATCCGTATTACAGCCGCATGACGGATTGTGAAAAGAAAGTAAAAGACGCGAAAAAAATCCGCGTCTTTTACTTTTTTAAGATTTATAAGGAAAAATACTGTGTGATCATTTTATAAATTTCAACTCGATGACCAGTTTGCCCTCTTCATACCGCGCGAAAATCGTTCCGCCCATCTTCTCGGTAAGGATCCTCGCAATCGACAGCCCCAGTCCCGTGCCGCCCCGCGCGCTCTCTACGGTAAAAAATCTGTCGAACAGTTTGCCTACCGTCACTTCGTCCAGCCCGTCCGCGGTATTAAAAAAGACGATCGAGCCGTTTTCTTTCAGCGTCACGCCGAAATCGCGCTCGGCGTATTTGACGGCGTTGTTGATAATATTCCCGAAAATGCGCGACAAAACGTCCCTGTTCAACGTGCGCACGACGGGCTTTTCCGCAATATCGATCTGCGGCTCGATGCCGCGCTCGGTAAAGGCGGTGTAAAACTGCGTGAGCGAATCCTCGAGAGCGTCGCCCAGATTGATCGGTTCCGTCTCCGTCGTACCGTTATCTGAAACGATGACGGAATAGGCAAACAGTTCTTCCGTCAGTTTTTTCATCGCCTCCATGCGCCCCTCGACGACCGCAAGGTATTCCCGCTGTTTGTCGTCCAGCCTGCTCTTTTTCAAGAGCCCGATGTAGCCCGCAGCGGAAGTGAGCGGCGTTCTGAGATCGTGCGAAATGTTCGTAACCGATTCTTTCAGTTCGCGGTTGCCGCGAGCGTACTGCCGTTTCAGTTCGTCCATTCTCGCAAGCGAGCGATTGAGCCGCCGCACGAATCGCCTGACGTCCCTGTCGCCCGACTCCAACAAGATCAAAAGGTTCGTGTCGGTATCCAACTTCCGTTCCGCCTGTTCGTTGACGTCTTTGAGCGAATATTTGATTATAAAAATTTTCAGCGACAATGCGATGATCACGATCGCGGCAACGCCGAGCGCGACAGACAGCCAGACCATATGCCCTCACAATCATTTATTTGATATCCGTACGGATCATTTCAGATCCATTTTGCCGAACGTCCAAGCGCCGAGCGAAGCGGAAAGAACGATCCACAGAGCGGACAGCGGCATCAACTGCCACAGGACCGCTTCGCCCGACTGCAACAAGACCGCCTGCCCCGAAGGGAACAGCCGCACGGCGAATTTCGCCGCGTACTGTAAAAACGCGGGCCATTGACAGGGTACGAAGATCGCCCCGTCGGGATCGTTCGGGTCGTGCACATAGTGTCCCGCAAGCCCGCCTAAGATCATCTGTACCATGAACAGCACGACGAGCGTCCCCACGATGCCGACGATGATGCCCGTCATAGAACTGCGGGAGATCATGACGACCGCGGTGAAGATCGAGGCATACGCGCACGTCATCAAAACGCCGGCAAAAAAATCGCCCGCGACCGTCGCGGCGGACGCCCCTCCCCCCCAGCCGAGGATCGCGGTGCCCAAAGTGAAATTGACGAGATGATATCCCGCATAGATCAGCACGCACAGCGCGCAGGCGGTAACGAGATTGCACCAATACAGTTTCGCGCGGCCGCTGCCGACGATGACTTTGTTCCGCATGGCACCCGAAGTAAATTCCGTACCGACAAAAATACTGACGGTGAGCGCGGACAAAATTCCGATCAGGCTCATTCCGCCGCCGAAACCGCTATAGAATATGCCCAATGCGGATACTTCGTATCCCGAAGGACGCAGGGAATATGCCTGATACAGGCAGCCGATCAGCGCGACGGCGGCGTTGACGATAAGACACGCGAAAAAAATCTTGCTTTTCAGAGCGCGGTACAGAGAAGAACGAAAAAGTCTGATCATTTCGCCCCTCCCACCAGATTGATGAAATATCCCTCCAGATCTTCATCGCGTTCGCTCACCTTCAAAAGGTCGATCGAACCTTCCGTCAAAGCGGCGGCAAGGTCGGAAATCTTGACGTTGCAATACAGTTCCGCTTCTGTTTCCGAAAAGATCTTATAATCGTACAGCATCAATTGCCGTTCGAGAACGAGCGGCAGACGGCTCGTCGAACTGACCGTAATATGAATGCTTTTACGGCACGACCGTTCCAGTTCCTCCGCGGATATCTCCTTGATGAGGACGCCCTTTTCGATAAAGCCGTAACAGGTGGCAAGTTTGGAAAGTTCGCTCAAAATGTGGCTGGAAATCAGTATCGTGATGCCGCGCTCGCGGTTCAGACGCAAAAGAAGTTCGCGGATCTCCACGATGCCCTGCGGATCGAGCCCGTTTGTCGGCTCGTCGAGAATGATGAAATCCGGATTGCTCACGAGCGCCATTGCAATGCCCAGCCGCTGGCGCATGCCGAGCGAAAAATTGCGCGCCGTTTTATTGCCGGTATCGCTCAATCCGACGAAGTGTAACACTGCGTCGATCACCTCGTACGAGGTGACGCCCATGACAAGACATTGTTCGTACAGATTCTGCCGCGCAGTCATCCTGGGATACACGGACGGCGTTTCGATGATGGCGCCCGTACGCCTGCGGCTCAGATTGATCTTGCGTTCTTTATCCTCTATGCCGAACAGGCGGTAAGAGCCGCCGCTCTTTTGCACGAGCCCGCACACAAGGCGCATCACCGTGGTTTTGCCCGCGCCGTTGCGGCCGACGAACCCGTAAATTTCGCCCCTCTTCACGTGCATATTCACGCCGCAGACCACGTCGGTCTGTTTATAGCGCTTATACAAATCGTGGGTTTCGAGTACGTATTCCATTTGATCGCTCCTTTTCCCGAAAGATGAGAGCAGTATACTCCCGCCGATTTAAATTTCGCTTAAAATACCTTTAAGAAAGTTTAAAGATGTTCCCCGTCGAACTGAAAGCCTATGCCCCACACCGTGCGGATATAATTTCTGTCGCTCGCCTCTTTGAGTTTGTTGCGCAGGTTGCTGATATGGACGCTGACCGAGGATTCTTCCCCGTCGGGCGTATAGTCGCTGATATAATCGAGGATCGCCGATTTGGAAAAAACTTTTTTGGGGTTGAGCAAAAACATTTTCAGAATGGCAAATTCCGTCTTTGTAAGTTTCAGAGGCTTTCCCTCCACCGTGACCGAATAAGTATCCGTATCCATTACGATGCCCGCGCGGGATACGACACCGTCCGCGTGTGCCTCGCACCTTCTTAGAGCGACGCCTACGCGGGCGAGAAGTTCGTCGTTGTCAAAAGGTTTTGTAATGTAGTCCACCGCACCCGCATTGAGATTTTTCACTTTGCCGCTCACTTCCGTTTTCGCGCTCAGGATCATAACGGGCGCGAGTTCGGAAATATTTTGCAACACCTCTTCCCCGCTCATGCCGGGGAGCATGAGATCGAGGATCACGAGATCGGGTTTACTCTTTTCCAAAAGAAGCAGACCTTCCGTACCCGAATAGGCGCGGATAACCGAATAACCGCTCTCCGTCAAGAGTTCTTCCAAAACGTTACCGATGTAAATATCGTCTTCGATGACTGCTATCGTCTTCATATTTCCTCCGCAAGACAAGCGCCCCGTATCATGTGAACGGGGCGCGTTTTTATTATACAGGCAACGGCAGCGCCCGATCGTTCCGATAGGTAATAAAACGAATGGTATAGCCGTTAGTCTCCAAAGGTTCGCTTTCGGAAACGATACGGAAATTTTCCATCTCGTCGAGATTTTTAAAAAACACTTCCGCGCCGCCGTTTGCCGCGACCTTCGTCACGATCACTTCGCTGCAATAGCCGAGCATCGTCGCGTACATCATCGCGCCGCCGACCACGTACACGTCGTCCGCGGGATACTTTGCGATCTCTTTAAACACCTCGTCCAACGTTTCGAAAACAAGGCAGTCCTCCCTCTTTTCACCGCCCGGCCAGAGCACGATATTCACGCGCTTGGGCAAGGGTTTTGCCCCCGGAAAGGAAAGCAACGTATTGCTTCCCATCACGACGACTTTTTCCCGCGTCGTTTCCCGAAAATGTTTCATATCCGCAGGCAGGGAAAATAAGAGATCGTTGCTCCTGCCGATGCCCCAGTTCTCGTCCACAACTACGATTGCCTTCATGCCAATCCTCCTCTTTTAATCGAATTATGTCACGCATAGTACTACGAAAATGCCGTTTTTTAGATTGCAACGGGTATTTTGATGTCTAAATCGGTATATTGATAGTTTTCCAAGCGAAAACTATTTTTTGTGAATCGATAGAAATCTTTGACCGTTTCGTCGACGATCAGGCGCGGCGCAGGGTACTGCGGATTGCGGATGATCTTTTCCACGATGGGTACGTGCCGATCGTAAATATGTGCGTCCGCGACCACGTGCACCAACTCCCCCGCTTCGAGCCCGGCGGCTCTTGCAAACATCATCAGAAGAACGCTGTACTGCACCACGTTCCAGTTGCTCGCAGCCAGCATGTCCTGGCTGCGCTGGTTCAAAATTCCGTTGAGCGTATTGCCGCTCACGTTGAACGTCATCGAGTAGGCGCAAGGGTACAGATGCATATCTTTGAGATCTTCCACATTGTACATATGCGCGATGATGCGGCGGCTTGCGGGCGTATGTTTCAAGTCGTACAAGACCTTGTCTACCTGGTCGAAAACGCCTTCGCGAAATTCGTATTTTTTCCCCAACTGATAGCCGTACGCCTTACCGATCGAGCCGCTCCCGTCCGCCCAACTGTCCCAGATATGGCTGGACAGATCGTGAATGTTATTGCTTTTTTTCTGCCAGATCCATAAGATCTCGTCGATTGCGGATTTCAGATAGGTGCGGCGAATCGTGAGGATCGGAAACTCCTCCCGCAAGTCGTAGCGGTTGACGATACAGAATTTTTTGATTGTATGCGCGGGCGCGCCGTCCTCCCAGCGGGGGCGCACTTCCCTGTCCGTATCCCACACGCCGTTCTCTAAAATGTCCCTGCAATTCGCAATAAAAATTTCGTCTGCCCTGCTCATAATATCTCCTTTGGTAATATTTTCACCGTTAATTTGGCTCTAAATGGAAATGCCAAAGTACTATTTGACTTCATCGAAAAACAAATTTCATATGTACCTACTTCAAAAATCCAATTACTTGGTTTATAATTAATTTCCCCTTCTGGAGAAATGTAGTGCATTACATCACAATCTATCCTGTTTTCATCTGTTAAATGTTTTATACTACCATCCTCAAATAAGGCAAGCACCATAAAATGTCTGTATTTTGCGTCAAACTCAATTTCTATCGTCTTATGGTTTTCTTGCTCGGTCAGTTCACAATAAGCATCTTCTCTTTTATCATACTCATGTTCGACGATCAGCATCGTTATATGTTGCCGATTCGGATACGGATCTTTTTCGCAAGCGGTAAAAAGGAGTGCGCTGAAAAATACGATCGACGCGATCATAACCGATCGCCCCGCTGATAAAATTCTTTTTACTTTCATTTTATTTCCCTTTAAACAATTCCCGTTGCAGCGCTTCTTCCCACAGCCGCAGTTTTTCGGTGCGGGCGGCGTCGCTCATGCGGGGGCGGAACGTATGCGCGCCCTCTGCGCAGTCTTTCAGTTCTTCCAGATCGCGGAAATATCCGCTGTACAGTCCTGCCAGATACGCGGCGCCGAGCGCGGTCGTCTCCGCGACGGCGGGACGAACGACCTGCGCGTCGAGAATATCCGACTGAAACTGCATTAAAAAGTCGTTGGCACTTGCGCCGCCGTCCACACACAGGCGGCCGATGCTCTTTCTCACGTCCTGTTCCATGGCATGCACCACGTCGAAAACCTGAAAGGCGATCGCTTCCAGCGCGGCGCGGACGATATGCGCACGGTTGGTGCCGCGCGTGATGCCGTAGATCATGCCGCGGCAGTCGGAATCCCAATGCGGCGCGCCCAGCCCCACGAACGCGGGAACGAAACAGACGCCGCCCGTATCGGGCACAGATCTTGCGATCGCATCCGTTTCCGCCGCGTTGGAAATCAGTTTCATTTCGTCGCGCAACCACTGCACCACCGCCCCGCCGATGAACACGCTGCCTTCGAGCGCATAACTCGGACGGGAAAGCGACGCCGCGAGCGTGGTGATCAGCCCGTTGGAGGACTCCACCGCGCGTCCGCCCGTATTCATTAAGAGGAAACAGCCCGTGCCGTAAGTGTTTTTCACGTCCCCTTCCCGCACGCAAAGTTGCCCGAACAGCGCGCCCTGCTGATCGCCCACCGCGGCGCACACGGGTATTTCCGCGCCCGTGACGCTCCTGACGCTCGTGCCGAAATCGCCCGCCGAGGGCAAAACTTCGGGCAAGACCGCAGCGGGAATATCGAACAATTTTAAAAGGTCTTCGTCCCATTGCAGCGTATGGATATTGAAGAGCATGGTGCGCGAGGCGTTCGTGTAATCGGTCGCGTGCACTTTGCCGCCCGTCAGCCGCCAGATGAGATAGGTATCCACCGTACCGAACAACAGATCCCCTTTTTGCGCGCGCGAGCGCGCGAACGGAACGTTATCCAAAATCCAGGCGATCTTCGATGCGGAAAAGTAGGCGTCGATATTCAGTCCCGTGCGCTCGTACACGAAACGCGCGTGACGTTTTTTCAGTTTTTCGCATTCCATCGAAGTCCTGCGGCACTGCCATACGATTGCGTTGTAGACGGGTTTACCCGTGTATCTGTCCCACACGATGACCGTTTCGCGCTGGTTGGCGACGCCGATGGCGGCGATCTCTTCGGGCGATACGCCGCCCTTTTCGAGCGCAAGCCGAAAACTTTCCAACTGCGAAGAAAAAATATCCTCGCAGTCGTGCTCCACCCACCCCGCTTTGGGATAGATCTGCGGAAATTCCACGTGCGCTTTGGAAACGACGCGGCCCCGCTTATCGAATATAATCGTGCGCGAACTCGTCGTCCCCTGGTCGAATGCGGCGATATAGCGTTTCTCCATTTTCCCCTCCGATCAAAAAGCGTCTTTTTCGAGATTGCGCCAGCGCCGCGCGATAAAACGCATGCGCCAATTCTGCGGAACGATCTTCGGCACGGTCGCCAAAAATTTATTCCAGAATCCTGGAATCAGTTGTTTTCGATTGCGGCGCACGGCTTGAAGACTTTTTTGCGCGATATATTCGGGCGTTTTTGCAGACATTTTACCCCAAAGCCCCTGTCCCTCGATATCCTTGACGATATCGGGGCGGGTATAGACGCCGCCCGGCAATACCGTGGTGATCTTTACGCCGCTGCCCTTAAGTTCAGATCTGAGCGATGAAAAAAAACTGACGAGCGCCGATTTCGTGGCGCTGTACAGCGCGAAATACGGCATGGGATAGACGCCCGACATACTGGAGATCGTGACGATCTCCAACGCGTCCGCGCGGCGCGACAAAACGAACCGCGTCACCGAAAGGGTCGCTTCGAGATTGACGCGGCATTGAAAGACGATCTTTTTCTCCGTATATTTTTCGAAAGCTTTCTGAATATCCGCGCCCGCCACGTTGCAAAGCCTGTCGAACACGACGCCTTGCGCGTCTATTGTTTTATACATTTCGGCGCGGGATCTTTCGTCCGTCAGATCGCAGGCGAAGACGATGAGGCGCAGGGAGGGATATTTGGAAGAAAGTTCTTCTTTCAGAGCGTTCAGTTTATCCGCACTGCGCCCCGTCAGAAACAGATTTTGCCCCTTTGCCGCCAGAGTTTCGGCAAAAGCCCTGCCTATGCCGCCCGTAGCGCCCGTTATCAACGTGTAAAAAAGTTTTTCCGACGAATTTTCCATTGGTTTTATTGTATCATAAAACAGACCTTCTGTAAAGTGCCCGCCGTCATACTTTTTTATTAAGTCGCCCATAAAAAAGCGTTATGTTGCTGCGATGCGGATTTTATTGACAAAAACGCCCGAAAAGTCTATAATCGCAAACAGAAACCTATACGAGGTGCGATCATGAGAATTTTAGCGATCAACGATATTTCCTGCGTAGGAAAATGCTCCCTGACGGTGGCGCTCCCCATCATTTCCGCCGCGGGTTACACCTGCGACATTCTGCCTACCGCCATACTTTCCACGCACACGGGCGGCTTTACGGGGTACACGTTCCGCGACCTGAGCGAAGATATACCTTCCGTTTTAAATCACTGGAAAAGTCTCGGACTGGAATACGATATCATTATCAGCGGCTATCTGGGCAGCGTCGAGCAGGTGGAGATGGTCAAAGAGATCAAGGGCGCCTTTTTAAAGAGAGGCGGCACAATGATCGTCGATCCCGTACTCGGAGACAACGGAAAACTTTACGCGCATTTTGACGAAAACTTCGTCAACGAAATGAAGGGACTGTGCCGCGTGGCGGACGTCATTGTTCCAAACCTTACGGAGGCTTGTTTTCTGACCGATACGCCCTACCGCCCCGACGCCGAATTTCAGAGCGTGCTTGAAAAACTGAACGGACTCTGCCCTCACGCTTCGATCACGGGCTGCGAGGAAGGCGCGTCGAGCACGGTCTATTATACGGACGAAACGGGCGCGCTGCGCCGCTATTCCACCGAAAAAGTGCAGGGACAGTTCCACGGCGCGGGCGACGTGTACGCGGGCGCCTTCGTGGGCGCGCTCGCCAACGGACTAAGTTTAGAGGACGCCGTGCGCGTTTCCGCGGATTTTACCAAGCAGGCCATAGAACAGACTGCGAAAGACAAAACAGAGGCGCGCTACGGGCTGAATTTCGAAAGCAAACTGTTCGGATATCTGAAAGCGCTGGGAAAGAGGTAAAATTTTTCACAAATTTTTTGCCTCGAATCTGTTGTAATTTTCCGAAAGGATTGTTATAATAGAATCAAGATCTGCGGTGTTCGGAGTTCGGATTATCTTAATCCACATTTTTAAACCGGGAGCGCTTTATCGTAAAGTCTTGGCCGATAGGCAAGGTCTGTTTATGAACGGAAAGTCTGACGCGGCGAAGCGGCGCACCCACCTGCGAGAAGCGGGTTAACACTTTTTCGTTCTGCGGCACAGGCGGGTCGATATTTTTGTAATAATGCCGAAAATATTCGGTTTTTCCCCTATAAAAAAGTTGCCAAGATATTTCGATTATGCTATAATATTATAGTAACTTTTTGACACGGCCTCATGGTCAAGCGGTTAAGACGCCGCCCTCTCACGGCGGAAACTGGGGTTCGATTCCCCATGGGGCTACCATTTTAAAGACGGAAATTGCAGTATTTTATACTGGGTTGTCCGTCTTTTCTTTTACGTATTGAAGGAGAAACACATGAAATTAGCGGGTTTTGACATCGGCGGCACAAAGTGCGCCGTGATACTGGGCGAAGAGACCGCGAACGGGTTCGACTTTTTATCCCGCATCGAATTCAAAACAGAAGGCTCGCCCGAAACGGTCATAGAAAAACTCGTCGGGCTGCTGCATGAAGAAATGCGCTTGCACGGCTGTACCGCCGAAGATCTCAAATCCGTCGGGATCTCCTGCGGAGGACCGTTGAACAGCAAGGCGGGCATGATCTTATCCCCGCCCAACCTGCTCGGCTGGGACAACGTCCCCATCGTGAAACTCGTGCAAGACGCGCTCGGCGTGCCGACGTTTTTATGCAACGATGCGGACGCCTGCGCATTGGCGGAATGGACGTACGGCGCGGGAAAAGGCTACGAAGATATGATTTTTCTCACGTTCGGCACGGGGCTGGGCGCGGGATTGATCTTAAACGGCGCACTCTATACGGGCAAGAGCAACTCCGCCGGTGAAGTCGGGCATATCCGCCTCGCCCCGTTCGGTCCCGTGGGGTATGGAAAGAGCGGCTCTTTCGAGGGATTCTGCAGCGGCGCGGGGATCGCCCAACTTGCCCGCATCCGCATTCTCGAACAACTGCAGATCGGCAGACCTATCCCCTATACGATGCAAGACGCCGAAACCATGACCGCCAAAAAACTCGCCGCCGCTGCGCACGGCAAAGAGCCTCTGGCGCTTGAAATTTTCCGCGAGGCGGGAGAATATCTGGGGCGCGGTCTGGCTGTTTTAGCGGATATTCTCAACCCCGAATGCATCGTCATCGGCGGCGTGTTCATGCGCGCGGGGCAATATATGGAAAGCGCGATGCGGGAAAGCCTAAAAAGGGAAGCGCTGAGCGTGAACGCCGATTTAAAAATCGTGCCCGCGGCGCTCGGCGAGCAGATCGGCGATTATGCCGCGCTGACCATTGCAAAGTACAATCTCGAAAGAACAATATAAAAGGGGCGAAGGATTTGCCTTCACCCTTTTTTTTATTTCAGATTTGCAAACAGATCGTTGAACGATTCGCTCATGGTCGGATGAGTATAGATCGCATCTCGCAAAACCGTATACGGCAAGCCTGCGTCGATGGCGAATTTGATCAGGTTCACAAGTTCGTGCGATTCCTCGCAAAAAAGGTCTGCCCCGAGAATGCGCCCCGATTGCTTTTCGACGACGGCTTTCATCAAGCCCCGAGGACTTTTCAGCACATGCGCTTTGGGAATCGCGGCGACGGCGAGCCTCGCCGCAAGCACCTCTTTCCCCGCCGCTTTCGCCTGCGTTTCGTTGAGCCCAACGTGAGAAAACGGAGGGTCGATAAAAACGCTGTATGGGATCGCGCCGCGATTTTCGGCAGTCCTGTCGCCGCCGAATAACTGCGCGCGCACGATCCTTGCATCATCGAGCGAAATATATGTAAATTGCAAGCCGCCCTTGCAGTCGCCCATCGCCCAGATATGATCGGCGGTCGTTTTCAAATGTGCGTCTGTACGGACGGCGCCGTTCGGCAAGGTTTCCACGCCCGCCTTTTCCAGATGCAGATCCGCGGTTGCGGGACGACGGCCCGTGGCGATCAGAATCGCATCGGCGTCCAGCGCGCGCATTTCGCCGTTTTCCAGCCACTCGAGCCGCGTTTTATTCCCTATTTCGCGGATCGACCGGATCTGCGCGCCCAATCGGAAATCGATCTTTTCGGAAAGCACCTTGAAAATTTCAGCGGCGATCTCGCGGTCTTCGCGCGGAATAAATTCGCTTTCCACTTGCAAAACGGTCACTTGCGAACCGAAATTCGCATACATGGAGGCATATTCCAATCCGATGTATCCTCCGCCGACGATCGCAAGTTTTTCAGGCAGTTCTGTGACGTCCATCAAAGTTTCGCTGGTATAAACGCGGGAAGAATGTATGCCTTCTATGGACGGCAAGAAAGCATTCGAACCCGTATTAATAAAAATTTTTTCGCCGTAAAGTTCCTGTTGACCGTCTTTTCCCCGAACCAAAAGCGTGTGGGGCGACATAAACTCCGCATGCCCCGTGATCACCTCCGCATTGGGCGCGTCTGCGATTTTCGCATAATTTTTAGCGCGGAGCATGGCAGTCAGGCGATTTTTTTCCTCGACCGCGCGGGCATAATGCGTACGCTTTTCCGCAAAAGAAGAAAGCCGTTTCGCCTCGGCGGCGCTGTTGACGAGCGATTTTGTGGGAATGCACCCGACGTTGATGCATGTTCCGCCGTACATTTTATCCGACTGTTCGATCACGGCGACTTTTTCGCCCCGCGCAGCCAGTTCTGCCGCCAATGTTTTTGCGCCTTTTCCGAAACCGATCATGACCGCATCGAAACGTTTCATAAAAATCTCCTTTTCATTTAAATATTCGCCCTTTCCGTGAGCGATCTTTCCACATCCGCCACTGTGATCTTTTCAAGTATTATTTTGCACATATCGTCGAGTTCGCTGCACAGCCCCTCGATATACGAGGACATTCCCGAAGCGATGCGGCACTCTTTATCTTCGCCGCCGCTGCGATAACCCGCCTCTACAAGCGTACAAGCCACCGCTTCGGCGATCTGGCGCAAATTCACCGTACGCGTCTTTTCGTAGCGATAGCCGCCACCGCTGCGGCCCGCCCTGGTTTCCGCAAGTCCGCGCTTGCAGAGTTTCGACATCACTCGGCGCACGCATACCGCATTGGTGCAGATATTGTCTGCCAGTTCCTCGCTCGTGACGCGCCCCCCCTTGTGGTGAAGATAGACCATCGCGTGTACGGCCGTGACAAATTCTCCGTTCATGCTTCCTCCGATATTTTGTAACTTATTTGGTTACATTTTATACCGTAATCATACCACTTACGGTTTCTTCTATCAAGCGTTTTCCCAAAAAAAAGCGGGGCTGCAAAATGCGGCCCCGCGATCGGTTTCGGTCAGTCAACAATTTTCAAAAGATCTGAAAATGTAGTTAATTTATAATCGGGTCTGTCGTAATTGGTCGCCTCACCGATGGCGGCGGTGCGAAAACCGCCCGAAAATCCCGCGTCGATGCCCGCGACCGCGTCTTCCACCACGAGGCAATCGGCAGGCGCGAGATTCAGAAACTGCGCCGCTTTTAAAAACACTTCGGGATCGGGTTTGGAACGGGTGATATTGTTACCGTCGCTCACCGCGTCGAAATACTGTTTCATGCCCGTCTTTTCTAAAATGAGCGGCGTATTGCGGCTCGAAGAACCGATGGCAAGCAAAACGCCTCGCGCCCTGAGTTCCGAAAGCGTATCGCGCACTTCTTCGGACACGTCGGACTTACCCATGTTCTCCAACAACGCGCGGTAGGCGTCGTTCTTTTCCGCAGCGAAACTCTCTTTTTCGGCGTCGGAATAGGCGCGCGCGCTCTTTTCAAGGATGATTTCAAGACTAGCCATGCGTGAAACGCCGCGCAGTCTGTCGTTGATCTTTTCGTCAAACTCAATGCCGAGCCTGTCCGCCAGTTTCTTCCACGCCTGATAATGGAATTTATCCGTAAAACAGATAACTCCGTCGAGATCGAAAATAACGCCTTTGAATTTCATAACATTTTTTCCTTATATAATATATTATTATAGGCATTATTATAACAATTTTAGAAAATTTTGTAAAGCGTGTTCGCCGTTTTTGATGACATTACGGAAAAAATCGTTTATGATAATACTATGGAGGATGGAATGAAGATCTATGCATATGCGCGCGTGTCGGCGCGCGATCAAAATCTGGACAGACAACTGAAAGCATTCGCAGACTTCGGCGTGTCGGGCAATCGTATTTATGCGGACAAAAAGAGCGGAAAAGATTTCGAACGGAAAAACTATTCGAAACTTTTAAAGCGGCTGCGCGCGGGCGATTTGCTCGTTATCAAGTCCATTGACCGCTTAGGGCGCAACTACAACGCGATCATATCCGAATGGTCGAAGATCGTGAATACGATCGGCGCGGATATCCTCGTGCTCGATATGCCCCTTTTAGACACGCGGACAAAATCCAACACGCTCGTGGGAAAGTTTATTTCCGACATCGTACTGCAGGTGCTTTCCTTTGTCGCGGAAAACGAGCGTGAAAATATCCGCGCAAGACAAGCGGAGGGAATCGCCGCCGCAAAAAGCCGCGGCGTGCGGTTCGGCAGGCCGCGGACGGTTTACTCGAAAGAATTTCTGGAAACGGTGCGTGCTTTCAAACTGAAAAACATTTCTTTGAAAACTGCCCTCGCCTGCACGGGCATGAAACAGGGAAATTTTTATTATCACCTGCACCAATGCGAGCGGCTTAGCGCGTGAATCCGTATCAAAGCCGCCCGAACGCGCATAATAAACGAAAAGGAGATTTGATTTATGAACGTTAACGTCAGAAAAGTTGCCATTATCGGTTGCGGGTTCGTGGGTTCGACCTGCGCCTACACGCTGATGCAGCACGGGTTGTTTTCGGAAATGGTGCTGCTCGACGCCGACCGCGCCCGCGCCGAGGGCGAAGCGATGGACATCAGCCACGGCCTCTTATTCGCAAAACCCATGAACATTTACGCGGGCGATTACGACGATCTCAAAGACGCCGCCGTCGTCATCATCACGGCGGGCGCCAATCAGAAACCCGGGGAAACGCGGCTGGATCTCGTGCGCAAAAACGCGAAGATTTTCCGTTCGATCATCCCCGAACTCAACGCACGCGGGTTTGCGGGCATTCTGCTCATCGTAGCCAATCCCGTAGACATTCTGACCAGGCTGACGCAACAAATCTCCGATCTGCCCGAAGAGCGCGTTTTCGGTTCGGGAACGGTGCTTGACACGGCGCGGCTCAAATATCTTTTGGGCGAACACCTCTCCGTGGACAGCCGTAGCGTGCACACCTTTATCATCGGCGAACACGGCGACAGCGAGATCCCCGTTTGGAGCAGTTCCAACGTATCGGGCGTGCCCCTGCACGATTTCTGCGAAATGCGCGGCTTTTACGATCACGACGGCGCCATGGAAAAAATCGGAGAATCGGTCAAAAACAGCGCTTATGAGATCATCGAGCGCAAAAAAGCGACCTATTACGGCATAGGCATGGCGGTACAGCGCATCTGCGAGGCGGTCGTGCGTGACGAGAAGTCCATTCTGCCCGTATCCACCGCCCTGCACGGCGAGTTCGGCGTGGACGGCGTCACGCTGAGTATTCCCGCCATCGTGGGTTCGGACGGCGTGGAGCGCATCGTGCCCATCGCTCTCAACGAGCGGGAAAAGGAACTTCTGCAAACATCCGCCGAACTTCTCAAAAAGACAATGCGGGAAATCGAATAGCGTACCTTTTTGAACCGCGGCGCATAGAATATAGCATGAAAATCATTGCGTATGACAGAAAAGCCGCGGTGGAATACGCCCGCAAATGGGCGTACGGGCGCAATCCGCAATATTATAATTTCGACAGGCTGGGCGGCGACTGTACCAATTACGTTTCGCAGTGCCTGCACGCGGGCGGCGCCGTAATGAATTACCGCCCCGTCACGGGTTGGTTTTACCGCTCCGCGAACGACCGCACAGCCTCGTGGACGGGCGTGGAATACATTTACCGATTTCTTACGGAAAACGACGGTTTGGGACCGTTCGGACAGGAATCCCCCGTGGAAGAATTGCAGGAAGGCGATCTGGTACAACTGGGAAGGGATACGGGAGATTTTTACCATACGCCCATCATCGTCGGATTTTCGCGCGGGCCTCTCGTTGCCGCCCACACTTACGACGCGTACAACAAACCTCTCTATACATACTATTTCGAACGGCTGCGCGGGATACACATTCTCGGCGTCCGCGTTCCCGACTGAAAAAGAGGCGTTGAATTTTCAAATTCAACGCCTCTTTTTTACTTTAATTTTTCGATCATCGCCCACAGCGCCGCCGCGGAATTGAAATTCGCGGGCACGATATCGGCGGGAGAAATGCTCACGTCGAAACGGTCGGTGATCTCGGCGACGATCTCCATAATGTCCAGAGAGTCGAGTACGCCCTGATCGATGAGCGCCGTGTTGTTTTCGAAATCCACGTCGGGGCGGATCTCTTTCAAAAGTTGTATCAGTTCTTTCATTTTTTTACTCCTTACTGTTGATTTTATCCGTTGAAACCGCATCCCTGCGCAATACCAGGGAGCCGTCCTCCGTCCTTACATACACGCGGGGCATATCCCTGCTCAAAAAGAGATAGATCCCCTCCGTCACCGAATACGCGCCCGCCTTTTCGAACACGAGTTCGTCGCCGACAGCGGCGCCCGCCAGAGGCAGACTGCGCACGAGCACGTCCGCCGTGGTGCACAGGGAACCGCACACCGTCCATAAATTTTCGGCAGCATCTCCGTTCGTTTTATGATGGCGGATATACGGCAATTTCATCGCCATCGTCTGCCCGTAATAATTGAGATGATTGATACCGCCGTCCACGATGCAATATCGCATACCGTCCGTATATTTGATATCGACGATCTTCGTGTGATATTCGCCGCACGACGCCGCGATAAACCGTCCCATCTCCAGAACGAGCCCGCAGGGCAGATCTTCGAATAGCGCGCAGAAATCGCGAAGCAACGCGGTTTCGTCGACGGGCGCGTCGCTCTGAAAATATCCCACGCCGAATCCCGGGCCGTATTCCAGCCTTTTCGCGGCAAACCCGTAATTTTCTTTCAGTTCGGAAAGAAAGGCTTTGAGCATTTCCGCCTCTTTGCGGATCTTTTCAAACTTTTTCTGGGTACCCGAATAGTATTGAATGCCCTCGATATCGAGCGGCAACTCGTTTCTTTTTTCCACGATGCGTCCGATCGCCGCTTTGTCCATGCCGAACTGATTGCCGCTCGAAAGCCGCAGGCAGACGGGCAGGCGCAGCCCGCAAGCGCGCGCCGCGTCGGAAAGCAGTTCTAACTGCGACGGCGATTCGACCGTATAAGTCGCCTTGTCGCCGCATTGTCCGACGATGCGGAAAATATCGGCCCTTTCCTTATATACGCCCGACAGAACGATCTGCGCAGGCGCGATTTTCAAACGCTCGCAGATCCTGTACTCGCCGGGAGAACAGACCTCGAATAAGTCGACGCAAGAGGCGAGGCTCTCCACCAGAAAGGGATTGGCTTTCATCGCGTAGCATAATTTTGCCGAAGGCAGGTGTTCGCGGAGAAAACCGATCCGCGCGCGCAGCGCCTTTTCGTCGAAAACATAAGCGGGAGTCGGCAGCGCATCTGTCATATGCCGTACTCCTCGCGTAAAAGCCTGCGGTTGATTTTTCCGTTTTCGGTGAGCGGGAATTTTTCCACCGCGATATATTTTTGCGGCACCATGAAAGGAGGCAGTTTTTCGCGGAGGCGCGAGGCGATCTCTCCGCTTTCCGCCGCGCCCTGCGTGAGTGCCCAGATCTTATCGCGCCTCTGATCGAACAGACACACAGCGCGCTCCACGCCGCCGACGGCGAGAATGGCGCTTTCGATCTCATTGAGTTCGATGCGGTGCCCCATGTGTTTGATCTGAAAATCCCTGCGCCCGACAAAGCACAGTTCGCCCTGCCCGTCGTAATAGCCCAAGTCGCCCGTGCGGTACATCGTCTCGCAATACGCGCCGACGAGCGGATTGCGCACGAACGCTTTCGCCGTTTCCTCTTCGTTGTTATAATATCCGAGCGAGAGCGCCGAGCCAGCGACGCAAATTTCGCCCGTGACGTTCTTGTCCTTCACGAGCGTTCCGTCGTCGCCCAGCAAAAACACGCGCTCGTTGGGAAACGGCCGCCCGATCGGGAGCGTATCGCCCGTAAATTCGCCTTTTTCCAATTTATAATAGGTACAGTTGCAGGTGATCTCCGTCGGACCGTACAGATTGACGAACGTCGCTTCGGGCAGATACTTTTTCCATTCGTTGAGTTGCCTGATCGGCATCACTTCGCCGCTGAACAAAACTTTTTTTACGTCCGCAGGCACTTTATAACTGAACGCGCGGTAAGAGGAAAGTATGCAAAGCGCCGAAACGGCCCAGATGAGCGTGGTGATTTTCCGTTCGATCAGATAGTCGATGAGAATGGTGGGAAAGGAAAATTTTTGTTTGGGAATGATCTGCATGGTCGCGCCCGCCGAGATCGTCGAGTAAATATCCTTGACGGATACGTCGAAATCGAAAGGCGCCTGATTGCCGATGATCTCCTCCGCACCGATCTCGAAAATGTCCGTAAATTTGTCGATAAAGTCGAGAACGGAGCGGTGCGCCACGGCTATACCTTTCGGCTCCCCCGTCGAACCCGAGGTAAAAAGCACGTACAAAGGATCGGTATCCGCATGGTTTTGGCGTATGTCCGCAAGCAACGCGGCGTCCTCTTCCTCTTCCGCCTCATCGAATAAAATCGCATCGCTGATTCCCGAAGGAATCAGCGAAACGCATCCTTTTTGCACAAGGATGCGCGGATCCCCCAGCGTTTTCAAAATTTGTTTGCGCCGCTCTTCGGGGTGCAGCGGATTGAGCGGCACGTAAAAACAGCCCGCATATACGCACGCGAAAAAGGCCGTCACCGTTTCCACGCTCTTTTCGCCGAGCACCGCCACGGGACTTCTCGGCGGGCAACGCTTTGCAAGCCCCGTCGCCATGCGCCGCGCGCGCCGCACGAATTCGCGGTATGTGATTTCCTGCGTCTCGTCCGCAAAGACGGCTTTATCGGGATATTTCGCCGCGCTTTCCTCTAAAAATTCCAGAACATTATCCATTCTACGGTTCATTTTTTGTTGACCTCTCTCTCGATCATCTTTTCGTACTTACAAAGGTCCTCTTCCCAGGAAGCGTATTTTTCGTCGCCCTTGCGGCTGACGAGCCCGTACGTATCCTGCAAATATTTGCCGAGATAATCGGAAACTTTGACCGCGCCCGAATAATTGAGATGATCGCCCTTATCGCGCGAATCCGTTTCCCAATCGAAACCGAACTCTTCCAGGATCTGGTTCATATCGATAAACGGCAGCCCCTTTTCTTCGGATATCTTTTTGACGGCGTTGAATTTGCTGTAATCCCATTTTTTCGTCGAGGGCACTTCCAGCAAAAGAACGGGAATGTCGTTTTCTTTGCACAAATCGCAGATATCTTTGAACGGACCGAGATGGGACTTTTTGATCTTATACGCCTTGTCCGTGGGTTTCCAGTTCTTGTTTCCCTTAAAAGGTTTCACGTCTTTGGAAAATTTATAGCCTTTCGTGATGCTGCGCTCGCGCTTTTTGCCCTTGTTGAACCAGTCTTTCCAGGCGACGTGATTTTTTAAGATAGGCACGAAATTATGCACCAAACTGCGCCCGAAACTTTCCGCGATATTTTTACCCGCGTCGTAAAACAACTGATCCGTTTCCAGAACGAGTACTGCGGGCTTTTGCACTTTCAGCACCGCTTTCAGCATTTCCAGCGATTCCCAGGGGAGTTGGCGCGCCTGCGAAAAATCATAGGAAGTGAAACCGTATTTTTTATAGATTTCCATCGGCGAAATGCCGCTGTAAACGCCGCTGTGCCCCAAAAAGATGACGTCGATGGAATTTTCCCGTTCGTCGAAAATGCGGTTGGCCTCCACCGAGCGCTCGTCCGAATAGCGTGCAGCGTGCTCGGGATGAAGAAAGAGCGTAACGACGCCGATCAACGCGATTGTCACCAGCACGAACGAAACGATCTTCACGATTATTTTGATGCGATTGGATTTTTCCTGATCCATAATTTCCCTCCCGTCAGAAATTTCCGTAAATAAACGGGACGAGATTATACATATCGCCGTAAGCGCCGAAAACAAGAATGACTAAAATCAAAGACATATACGACGCCCAGCGCACAGGCAGCGCCACCGACGCCACTTTGTCGCGGATGCCGATGCCCTTTTCCTGTACGATACCCACGCCGAGCATCAATAAAAGCGCAAGGCACGCCACCACGATCTCCTGCAAGTCCATTCCCAGCGAGAAGATCGAGCCGTGATACGGCCTGAAAACCGAAGATAATATCATGAACGCGTCGCCCAACGTGTTCGCGCCGAAGATCGTTTCCCCGATAAATATGATGAGTAAAGTCCGGATATGCCGAAAGACGGTGAACGCTTTGCCGTCGGGATTGAGATGAATTTTCTGATACAGTTTTCTGAACAGAGGTTCCAGCATCATGCCGCTGACGATGATGACGAAATAGTATAGGCCGTAGACGATATATTTCCATTCGGGTCCGTGCCAAAGTCCGTTGCACAGCCAGACTGCCAGAAGCGCGATTGCCGTGGGCAGCATTTTCGTAAAGTGGTTGCGCCAGCGCTTTTTGAGTTTACCGCAACTTTTGACGACTTTCGGGGAGAGCGCCACCGAATAAAAGACGTACTCTTTCAGCCACACGCCGAGCGTGATATGCCAGCGTTTCCAGAACTCCTGCGCGCTCTTCGCAAAAAACGGACGCTTGAAATTTTCGGGAAGTTTGACGCCGAACAACTCGCCGCTGCCGATGGCGATATCGATAAAGCCCGAAAAATCGGCATAAAGTTGCAATGTATAACAGAAAATAAACAAAAGGCTCGCATACCCCGAAAAGTTTCCGGGATTGTCGGAAACGGTCTTGACCAAAAGGTACAGACGGTCCGCGACGACCATTTTTTTGAACAGCCCCCACAAGATGCGCTGCAATCCGTAGGTGATGCCCTTATAATCCGCCTTGTGTCCCTCATACAGTTGGTCGGCGGTCTGATCGTAGCGGCTGATGGGCCCTTCGAGGATCTGCGGAAAAAAGATCAAAAAGAGCGAAAGTTTGCAAAAATTCGTTTCCGCCGCGTACTTTTTGCGATATACGTCGATGAGATACCCGATCGCCTGCAAGGTATAAAAGGAAATCCCCAGCGGAAGCAATACTTTCATAGCGGGAATTTTCGCATCGATGTGCAGTAAAGAAAAGAGCGAATTGAGCGTACCGCCGAAAAAATTATAATATTTTAAAACCCCGATGATCGCCAGGTTAAAGACGATGATCAGGGCAACGGCCGTTTTATTCTGTTTTTTTAC
This sequence comes from Candidatus Borkfalkia ceftriaxoniphila, assembly GCF_004134775.1. NCBI lineage: Bacteria > Bacillati > Bacillota > Clostridia > Christensenellales > Christensenellaceae > Candidatus Borkfalkia > Candidatus Borkfalkia ceftriaxoniphila. The sequence goes on along the minus strand of NZ_SDOZ01000004.1, from coordinate 132,697 downwards.
TTTTTTCGCGTTCGCGGCCAGATCCTCGCCCGCGGCAACGGGAGCGTCGTTGGATTTTTGGATATAGCGTGCGCAGAAATAGACGCTGAGCGTCGTGCTCGCGATAAATACGAATAGATATGTACTGTTCACAGCATAAAATACGATGCTGAAAGCAAGCAGCGCGATCCATCTGCGTTTCAGAGGCAAAGCGTAATAGACGATCACGGTTGCCGCCAAAACCAGAAAATATATCATCATAACTTTATTCATTCGTTCCCATCCTACATTTTCACGAAGACGCGATTTTTTCGCAGACCTTCGGTTTCTCATTTGAATTAAAAATACGAATAATTATTTTCTCGAAACATTATATCACAATTTATCGCGGATGTAAAGCGGGATTTTTATCCTGATTTAAATATCGCAATTCCTACTCCATTCCCTTTTTGACGCGGATCTGACGCACGGTTTTTTCGTAGCCGCGGTCGGAGGGTTTATAAAACTCGGCGTCTTTCAGGCTGTCGGGCAGATATTGCTGTTTGACGTAACCGCCGTAATCATGCGGGTATTTATAGCGTCGGCTCTGCGCTTTTGCCGCCGCGTCGCCGTAAGAATTGTCTTTGAGATAGGGCGGGATATTGTCATCGCGGATCTCCGTGGCGGCTTTTCTCGCCGCGCCCATCGCCGTAATGACGGAATTGGATTTTTCCGCTTCGCAAACATAAATAATGGCGTTTGTCAGAGGGATCAGCCCTTCGGGCGGACCCATGCGTTCGAACGCGTAAAGCGCGGAAGTCGCCACGACGAGCGCCTGCGGATCCGCCATACCCACGTCCTCGCTGGAATGAGCGATCAGGCGGCGGAAGATGAGAATCGGATCGCAGCCTCCTTCGATGAGGCGGAAGGCGTAATAGAGCGCGGCGTCGGAATCGCTCCCCCGCAAACTCTTGCAGAACGCTGACAACAGATCGTAATACACGTCCTCGTTGTAGGAAAGCGCCTTTCTCTGGATGGACTGTTCCGCGTCTTCGAGCGTCACGCGCACGGTGCCGTCCGACTGCGGCTGCGTGGTGACGACGGCGAGTTCCAGCGCGTTATACGCGGCGCGAAGATCTCCCCCGCACATATTGGCGATATGTTTCAAAGCGTCTTCGGACACGTCCGTCTTGTATTGGTACAATCCCTTTCTGGAAGTGAGAGCGGTTTTCAAAGCGCCCGTGATCTCCTCTTCCGAAAGGCGCTTGAATTCGAACACGCGGCAGCGCGAAACGATGGCGGGCGTCATCGAGGCGTAGGGATTTTCCGTAGTGGAACCGATAAATATGATCGTTCCCTGCTCGATGGAAGGAAGGAGGGAATCGGATTGCGTCTTATTGAAACGATGGCACTCGTCGAGAAGAAGATAAGTCTTCTTTCCGTACATTTTCAAACTGTTGCGCGCCTCTTCCACTGCCTTTTTCACGTCCGCGACGCCGCTCTGCACGGCGTTCAATTTGACGAAATTACCGTTGGTCGTCGAAGCGATGATGTGCGCGAGCGTCGTTTTGCCGCAGCCGGGCGGTCCCCAGAAAATACAACTGCCAAGCCGGTCCATAGAAATAGCGCGGCGCAGCAGGCTGTTGGGTGAAACGATGTGTTTTTGCCCGATAAAATCGTCCAGATTGCTGGCACGCATTTTTTCAGCGAGCGGTTTCGCCTCGTATTCGTTGTTATTGAGATCGAATAAATCCATAATTTTATTACTCTGAGATCAATTCTTTGATCTTTTCGGCGTTTTCTTTGCCGATCCGATAGCCTGCCTCGTAGGCGGCTTCGATATTTTTCACTTTGTACTGGCTCACGTCTTCCATTTCGGGTTCCAGCCACAGATCGATCTTGCGGCTGTGCTTGGTATGCACCGTCTGCGTGCGCTTGCAGTCCATGATATCGTAAACGCGCGTCACGAGCGAAAGCACGTTCGGCACCTTGTCGAGTTTTTCAACTTTCCCCAGAACGTCCACGGCGACGACCACGTCGGCGCCCATCTTTTTGACTTCTCTGACGGGAACGCGGCACAAAACGCCGCCGTCGACGAGAAGCATACCGTCGATCTCCACAGGACGGAAGACCGTAGGCATGGCGCTGGACGCGAGAACCGCGTCCACGACGCTGCCTTCGGAAAAACATTTCAGTTCCGCCGTCTTTAAATCCACCGCCACGCAGCAAAAAGGAATATGCAACTGTTCGAAGGTACAATCCTCCAAAAAGCCCGATATAAGTTTCCTGACGCGGACGGATTTTAACAGTCCCAGTTTCGCCAGAGCAATGAGGCTTACGTCCAGGATATCCGTCGTCTTCAACTCAAATGCGATGTCGCGCATTTCGTCGCAGGTCATGCCCTTGGAATAGCAGGCTCCGACCACGCTTCCCATAGAAGAACCCGCGATATAGTCGGGGCGGATATCCGCCTCTTCGAGAGCCTTCAAAAACCCCACGTGCGCGATGCCGCGCGTACCTCCCGCGCCGAGCGCAAGACCCAATGTTTTACTCATAATTGTATACTCCCGTAACATAAATTACTGTATGACCAAATCGAAAAAAATTTTGTACGCCTCCCTTTCGGCGGCCATACTTGCCATCATCGTACTTTTGGCAATGTTTCCCGAACGGTATGCGAAATGCTGTCTGAGCGGATTGGAGTTGTGGCTGTATTTCGTGCTCCCCTCGCTGTTCCCTTTTTTCGTTCTGACGGCGCTGCTCACGAAACTGGGCGTCGCCGAGCGCGCCTCGCGCGTCCTGTCGCCGCTGTGCGAAAAGGCGTTCAAGATGCCGGGCATCGCCTCCTACTGCTTTGCGATGAGCGCGCTGTCGGGCTATCCCGTGGGCAGCCGCATGCTTGCGGACCTTCGCGAAAACGGCTTGATCACCGACGCGCAGGCGACGAGGATGAGCCCGCTGTGTTCCACTTCGGGACCGCTGTTCGTCATTGCGAGCGTCGGCGCCGCCATGTTCCACAGTCAAAAGATCGGACTGATCCTTTTCTGTTCGCATATTTTCGCGGTCGTGCTCGTGTGCCTGGTGTTTTCCGCTTTCACAAAAAAGCAACCCGCCGCCCAACCGCCTCAAAGAAGGCTCGTTGCAGCCGACAATATTTTGTACGAGAGCGTGTACGGCGCGGTGACTTCCATCCTCGTGGTGGGCGCGTTCATCGCCGTATTCTATATTCTGGCGCAGATCCTTTCGGACTTTTATCTGCTCTTACCCGCAGAATCGCTGTTCTCGCTCGTTTTATCGCCCTTCGACAAGAGCGGACAACTCGCCGCCGCCTTTACGCAGGGGCTCATCGAGGCGACGCACGGCTGCAAACTGCTGGCGCAAAATCCGGGAATGCTGTCCGTTTCCCTCGCCGCATTCGTCATTACATTCGGCGGCGTATCCATTCTCGCCCAGCAGATCTGTTATTTCAAAAAAGCGGGCGTCAAACTTAAATATTTTCTGCCCGTTAAAATCATACAGGCGTTTACCGCCTTTGCGCTGTGCCTGCTGTTTTGTTTTCTGTTTCAGTAACAACCTAAAAGTTTGAAATTTTTGGTATACTCCTGCAGGCGGCTGAGCGCCGCGCGGACGCCGTTTGCCGCGATATCGCCCTCGAATTCGATAAAAAAGTTATATTCGCCCGGCGAATCTTTTTTGGGGCGGGATTCGATCTTCGTCATATTGAGATCGTACACCGCGAGAATTTGCAGCATCTTTAAAAGCGCGCCCGGTTCGTGCGGGCAGGACGCCGCAAAGTATACGCGTCCGGAATGCACGGGGAGATGTTCCTCTCCCCTTTTTACGAGCAGGAAATGCGTAAAATTTTTCTTTTCGTCGGCAATGTTTTCCGCAGAAAGTTCGTAGCCTTCGCGCGCCATATGCGCGCCCACGATCCCCGCGTCCGTTTCCTTTTGCATGACGGACAAACTCTCCGCCGTCGAGTCGGTATAGACGATCTTCGCCTGCGGCAGATTTTCGGAAAGGAATTTCCCGCATTGCAGTATGGCCTGTTCGTGAGAAAATACCCGCTCGATACGGGAAAGATTTACGCCGCGGCGGAATATCAGGCGATGGTCGATCTGCAACAGGTATTCCTTTACGGCGAATAATTCGGCGCTGGCATATAAGAGATCGAGGTTTTGCGCCACGGCGCCCTGCAACGTGTTTTCCACGGGCAGAACGGCGCAGTCCGCCTCGCACGCGAGCACGCAGGAAACCGCCGCATAAAAACTTTTGCGGGGCAGATACTCTGCCGTCGGGCACAATTTGCGGGCGGCAAGCGACGAATAACTCCCCTCGGGGCCGAGATATGCGGTCTTCATCTTTTATACCTTGTCCGCGATATCGAGCACGAGCCGCTCGGTATCTTCCCACCCCAGGCAGGGATCGGTGATGGATTTTCCGTAGACGATATCCTCTCTCTGACAGCCCTCTTCCAGAAAACTTTCGATCATGAAGCCCTTGACGTACTTTTTGAAATCCTTGTCGTACAGGCGGTTGTTTAAAACCTCCTCGACGATACGGATCTGCTGTCTGTGCTTTTTGCCCGAATTGGAATGATTCGCGTCGATCACGATGGCGGGGTGTTTCAGCCCGCTCTTTGAATAGCCCTCGATGACTTTCATCACGAATTCATAGTGAAAATTGGGAATATCGTTGCCGTAATTGTCCACCGCACCGCGCAGTACCGCATGCGCCAATTCGTTGCCCGTCGTTTTGACCTGATAGTTCTGATATTTGAAGATCTGCTCGCTCTGTGCGGCGTAAATGGAGTTGAGCAGCACGGGAATGCTGCCGCTCATGGGATTTTTGATCCCTACGGGAAGTTCGATGCCGCTGGAAACCAGGCGGTGCATCTGGTTCTCACTTGAACGTGCGCCCACCGCGATGTAGGTCAGCAAGTCCTCCACATAGGCGTAGTTTTCGGGATAGAGCATTTCGTCCGCCGCCGAAAGCCCGCTGATGCCGATGGCGTCGATATGCAGTTGACGAAGCGTCTTGATCCCCTTTAAAATATCTTCTTTACCATTGGGGTCGGGCTGAGTGAACATACCCTTGTAACCCACGCCCTTGGTGCGCGGTTTATTGGTGTAGATGCGCGGCACGATGACGATTTTATCCTTGACGCGCTCGTTGAGTTTTCCGAGTTTTTCCACGTAGTCCAAAACGGGTCTGCTCTCGTGCGCCGAACAGGGACCTATGATGAGCAACAACTTGTCCGTATCGCCGCGGATAACTTCGCCTGCGAGTTCGTCGCGCCCGCGCTTTATTTTCCGTAAATTTTCGGGCAGCGGCGTTTCGGCAATGATCTCTTCCGCTTCGGGAATCCTTTCTTCTCTTCTGAACATTTATCTGACCTCTGTATCTAGTAATTTCCGAATGTCCCCGCGGATCTCGGCGGGGACGTAATCGTCTACGTTTTTATGAAACCTGAGCGCGTCTTTTACAAGACTGGAACTGATATGCACGAGATTCTGCCGCGTAGGCAGAAAAATGGTGATCATCTGCTTGTACATATCGCAGTTGATGTAATTGAGTTGGTTTTCGTAATCGTAATCTGTACCGTTCCGAATGCCGCGCACGTAAAATTTGGTATTCTCTTTGCGCAGAAGATCCACCAAAAGTCCGTCGTACGCGACGACTTTGACGTTCGGGTGTCCCGAAAAAACCTTTTCGAGCAGCATAAGCCTGTCTTCGGTTTTGAAAAGCGGCTGTTTGTTGGGATTGATCATCAAAGCGACCACGACTTCGTCGAAAATTTCCAAACATTTCAGAACGATATCCTGGTGCCCGATGGTAGGCGGGTCAAACGTGCCCGCAAAGACGCATTTTTTCATAATAACTCCTCAATCGGGGGTAAAAAACGTGAGATAGGTACTGCCGTACTTGCGCTCGTCGTATTTCACGAGCGACGCGATCTCCCCTTCGAATGGTTTATCGCTCTCGAATACGGCGACGCCGCCCGTCGTCAGCAATCTCCGTTCGCCGATAATCGAAAGCGCCTCCGCGCCGAAACCGCTTTTATACGGCGGGTCGATATAAATGACGTCGAAAGTCATATCCAAAGATCCGAGCAGCGATCTGAAATCGCAGTTGTAAATTTTCGCGTCCGTCTTTAAAAGAGACAGATTCTTTCTGAGCACGGCGAGGCTGTCTTTGGAAACGTCGTTGAACACCACGTAATCGGCGCCGCGCGAGATAGCTTCCAGCCCCACGTTGCCGCACCCGCAGAATAGATCCAACAGATTTGCGCCGTGAATTTCGGGCGCGAGAATATTGAATAGAGATTCCTTTACCCTGTCCGCGGTCGGGCGGATATCGTTTCCTTTAAAACCCGTAAGCACTCTGCCGCGGAATTTTCCTCCGATGATCCTCAATTTTTCTTCTCCATTTCGGAAATAGCATTGGTTTTTTTCAACAGGATATAGTGTTGCAAGCGCCCCTTTTCGCCGCCGATGATATAGGAAACGCCGAACAGCGTCAGCGCAACGGCGAACACGATCAGACAGAAAAACAGATTGGCTTCCAGACTGATGGCGACGACGGGAAAATACAGCCAGCCGTAAACGATGAACAGCGCGATCTTCACGCCGTTCGAGCCGGTCATCTGCGCGGCGACGATCAGAACGATAGCGAGCGCCATGGTGATCAGCCCGATCAGAAAGCCCTTATATACGCGGTATTCCTTGCTGATATGATAGGTGGAATGCCCTTCGGGCGCGCCGCTCGGCTTATTCCTGCGCTTCGCCTCGCCAATGACGCTCATCTTGAAATCCTGTTCTCCCGCGGAACGCATGAGGAAAAAGTCCAGCGCGAACATCGCCGCCAGCATGACAAAGACGATCGCAACGCGCGCCGCCACGTTATCGAGCGCGAATACGAGGAACATCGTGATCCCGAACAGAAAATTCATAATGAGCAGCGTGCCCACGCGTTTGGTATATTCCCATGCCCATTGCAACATTTGCGATTTACCTCCGATATAATACTTCCCGCTCGGTCGCGACGGCGTCCAAAAAAACGTCCGTCGGCTCCGCAGGCACTTCGTTTACGATCTGAAAAGAATAGGCGAGCCCGACTTTGCACAACTGCTTGTCCATAAAAAACCTGTCGTAGTATCCCCCGCCGTAGCCCAGCCGCGCACAGCGCCTGTCAGCCGCCAGAAGCGGCGTCAGGCATACGTCGGGCACAATTTCTTCGGCGTCCCCTTGCGGTTCCATAATGCCGAACGCGCCCTTTTCGAGCGCTTGTCCGACGTAGCGGACGCACTGCATCCGTTGCCCCGCCACGCGGGGTAAAAAGACTGTTTTGCCTCGTTTGAAAAGTTCCTCTATGATGCGCCGCGTATCCGCCTCGCTCCCGAAAGAAACGTAGACGAAAAACGTTTCCGCATTCATAAAGGGTTGGGAAAACAGATTTTCGAATATGCCGTTATCCCGCGCCCGCCGATCTTCGCAGGCTGCGCGCAGCGCTTTCATGCGGGCGCGAAGTTGTTGCTTTTGCATCGTCATTCCTTATTTTTCTGCTCCAAGCCGCGCACGTACACGAATTCGGCGCGCTTTGTGACAGAGCACAGAGCCTCGTACGAAATGGTGTTATGCCGCCGCGCGTATTCGTCCGCGTCGGCGAAAACGAGCACGGGCTCGCCCTTAGCGTGCGCGCCCGACACCACGCATGCGTCCATACACAGATTGTTGATATTCCCGATCCCGCCCGCACGGAAAAACCCGTCCCCGTAGCCGATGCGGAGCGTCGTCAGATCGCCCGACCTGCCGTTCGCACGGCCGTAGGCGATGCCGCCGAATTCGTATTTTCTGCCCGCCGCCGCATGCGTGTATACGCAGAGCGCCGGCAAAAAACGCTTATCCGATCTGATGCCGCGCGGCAGATAGCCGTATAATGCGATGCCGCAGCGCACCATGTCCATATGATAGGCGGCGTCGGCAAATACGCCGCCGCTCGCCGCAATGTGTTTGGTAAGTTTTCCGAACACCCCTTCCGCCACGCTGCAAAAGCGCAGGAACAACTCGTACTGCGCGCGCGTTTCCGATCTGCTTTCGGGAAGATAAAAGTGCGAATACACTCCTTCCACCGAAATATCCGTTTGCTTTTTCACGAGCAGACAGGAATTGAGGAACTGCCAGTATTCATAGCCCAGGCGGTTCATGCCCGTATTGGCTTTCAGGTGCACGCGCACGCGTACTCCGAATTTTTCGCACGTCTTTTTCACGAGCAAAAAGTCGTTGTCGTCCGCGAGCGTGAGGATCATGTTGTAAGCGGCAGCGCGCAGAACTTCCGTTTCGTCAAGCGCGGGCTGCAATACGAGGATATCCTCGTCCACCCCCGCCGCGCGGATCTGCGCGCCCTCGTCGACGAGCGCCACTGCAAACGAGTCGCATACCCCGTGCAGGGCGTTCGCGATTGCGGCGGCGCCGTGGCCGTAGCCGTCGCACTTGACGACCGCGCATAGTTTTGCCGAACCGATGACCGAGCGGATATTTTCCGCGTTGCGGACGACGTTGTCCAAATTGACCAAAGCGATATTTCTCTGCATACTTCCCTCCCGACGTACATACCATTGTATGCGGGTTAAGAAGAGCGGGGTGACTTTATTTGTTCTTTTGACCGCGCAGGATAAACCAGAAGATCGTTAAAAGTTGCAACGGCACCGCGATGACGAATACGAGCCAGATGTTCTGCACCATGGGAACGGACAGATAGATGGAAAGCGCCAGCGTCCATACGAGAAAGGAAACGGACGCCGCCGTGCAGTATTTGTTCGCCCACAGAGAACTGAAAACGATCAGAATAACGCCCGACGCGGGCATGGCGTACACAAACACCAGCCACACGCGGTAATTTTCGACGCCGCACATCAAGAGCATGGAAAAGACGAAAGTCGCCAAAAGCCAGACAAGCCCGCAGCATATGAGGGTGATCAAAATGCGTTTGCGTACTTCCCGCGTGACCTGTTTTCGCGTTTTGGGCGGTTTGCCGCCGCGGTCGGTCACGAGATAGTCCAGCGTGACGCCGTACAATTTCGCGAGTTCGCACAGCACGGTAATGTCGGGGACGCTCTCACCGCGCTCCCACTTCGAAACTGCCTTATCCGAATAATTCAATTTTTCCGCGAGTTGCAACTGCGTCAGATTCGCCGCCTTGCGGCAATCCGCCAGGTTCCGCGCGATAATCGTTTTGAGATCGTCCATATCCCTATTATACCATATTCCGCGCCGCTTGTAAAAAGTATTTTTCGGCTATTTTGTATTTATATACAAATATTTTCGCGGATAACCTCCTTTCTCCCGTTTTCAAACAGACTACATTGTGTGATTATTGCAACACTCTACTTTCGGTAGAGGCGAAAAACGTCGACTCTACCGCCTCATAAATAAGAGTATAACGCAAATTCGGCACGGTAGGTGTACTTTTGCGAAAAATTGCACTAAAATAATATTATAGATCGTTTAAGACGCCGCAAAAACAGGCATAATGGAAAAGGAGGACGACTATGACTATGCTCAATGATTTCGACATCACCGTGATGGGAGATTCCATCGCCAAGGGATTATTTTTAAAGGATAATAAGATCATGCGAATCGAGCGCAACACCGTAAAACTGATGCAGGAACATTACGGGGTTTCCATCGAAAACTTTTCGCTGTTCGGACAGACGCTGAAAAAGACGGTGCAAAAAGGATTTTTCGATACGTATCTGGAAAACAACGCGCACAAACCCAACAAAGTTCTGGTCATCGCACTCGGCGGCAACGACTGCGACTATAACTGGAAGGAAGTAGGCGAACATCCCGACGCGCAGCACGAACCGAACACGCCGCCTTCGGAGTTTTTCTCCCTTTTGAACGAAAACGTACAAAAACTGAAAAAAGGCGGGATACACACCTATCTCGCGGCGCTGCCGCCCGTGTATTCCGACCGATATTTTCAAAATATCATCGCCGCTCGTGCGGATAAAGACGCCGTGCTGCACTTTTTCACGGGCGACGTGACCAACATTTCCCGTCATCAGGAATGCTACAACAATTTAATTTTGCGCGCGGCTCTCTTGAACCGCTGTCCCTTTATCGATTTCCGCACGGATTTTCTTTTGAAAAACAATATGCCCGACTATATCAGCGAGGACGGGATCCATCCCAACGAAATGGGACACGAACTCATGTTCCGCCGCATACAGGAGTTTACAGAGCAATCGCTGCCCCTATACGCTTAGAGAGGGAACCCCGGTCGGGGTCCCCTCTCTTTTTTATTCCGAATATACAGGTTGTTCTCCGAAACGCACCAACGCCTCGTCCAGTTCCGAAAGGTCGTGGTTATCCGTCTGCAAAAAATATTGTACGATGATATCCGTCGTATCCGCATCGGACAAAGAATAACCCGCCCGCGCGAGAAGATCGCGCGCCTGGTCTTCGTTGAGCGACAGCGCAAAGGCAAACAGGATCGCCGTGCGCTTTTTGGGCGTGTAATTCGCGTCCGAACGGATCTTGGAAAACAATTTCCGATCGACGCCCGCACGCTTGTACACGTCGCTGTCCTTTTCGCCGCGCGCGTCGATCCAGTAAAAGAGCATTTCCGAAAACGTCTTGCCCCGCTTTCCGATCCTTTCGCGCAGGGCGTTTTCGTCCGTTTCCGCCGCGCCGCACAAAGCGCGCGGTTCGCATTCTGCATCGATTTTGAACGCCGCCCGCAGTACTTTGCGGGGCGGCGTTCTTTTCGCCTCTATAAAGCGTTTAAGCGCCTCAAAATCGATCATAGCCGCCGCCTTATCGTCCGTCGCGCGGAATCAGCCGCGCATAGCCGCCGCTGCCGTGGTGCACCGCGCGGGAAACGCGGGAAAGCGTAGCGGAAGATATTTCCGTGCTGTCCATAATTTCAGCATACGTTTTCCCTTCCAGCAATAATTTAGCCGCCGCGACGCGCTGCGCCATCTGCTCCTGTTCCTGAAAGGTGCATAAATCGGAAAGAAGCGCGAGGCAGTCCTCTTCCGTCTTGCAGTTCAGGAGCGTGCGGCAGAGAATTTTCGTCATATCCCCGTTTTCGTTCATAGCGTCTGCTCCAATGATTTTTGCAGGAACGCGCGCGTCTTGTCGCTCTTCGGGAAATCGAATACTTCCGCGGGCGTGCCCATCTCCTCGATGACGCCGTCCGCCATAAAGATGACCAGATCCGCCACGTTGCGCGCGAATTCCATTTCATGCGTGACCACGATCATGGTGCTGTCCGAAGATTTCAGCCCCTTGATCACTTTCAGCACCTCGCCCGTAAGTTCGGGATCGAGCGCGCTCGTCGGCTCGTCAAAACAGAGGATATCGGGATTGAGCGCGAGCGCACGGGCGATCGCCACGCGCTGCTGCTGCCCGCCCGAAAGTTCGTACGGGTAGGCGTTGCGTTTTTCGGTCAGCCCTACCCTGTCCAAAAGGGAATTCGCCTTTTCCTCGGCACGCGCTTTTTGCGTGGAGCGGATCTCCTGCAATACGCGCTTTTGTTCTTCTTTTTTTTCTTTACGCTCGTCGGGACCGCACTCTTTTAAAGACGCGCGCAATTCTTTCTTCTGATTTTTGAAATTTTCTTTGTCCAAAAGGTTTTGCGCCAGCGTGATATTCTGAAATACGGTGTACTGCGGAAACAGATTAAACGACTGGAACACCAGCCCGAAATGCAGGCGCTTTTTGCGGATATCCTTCACCGCTTTTTTACCGAGTTCGGCAGCGTCGAACAGTTTTTCACCGTTTAAATACAATTCGCCCGCGTCGGGTATCTCCAAAAAATTCAGACAGCGCAAAAGCGTGGTCTTGCCGCCGCCCGAAGAGCCGATGACCGCGAGCACCTGTCCCTTTTCCAGCCCGAAAGAAATGCCTTTGAGCACCTCGTTCTCGCCGAAATTTTTCCGATAATTTTTAATTTCCAAAAACGCCATACGCTACACCCTGAAATAATTGAGTTTCTTTTCCAGCCACCCGAACAGCAGCGTCAGGATGCCGATAAACGCAAGGTAAAATACGCCCGCATATAAGATCGGAAAGATGATGTTGACCGCGTAGGTCGAGGAGATCGTCGTTGCGACGCGGATGATCTCGATAACCGAAATAGTATTCGCGAGCGACGTGTCTTTGACGAGCGTCATGACTTCGTTGCTCATCGGCGCGAGCACGCGGCGGATCACTTGCAGCAACACGACGCGCATAAAGATCTGCGAACGCGTCATTCCCAAGACCTGCCCCGCCTCGTACTGCCCTTTGGAAATGCTCTGGATCCCGCCGCGGTATATCTCGGAAAAATAACACGCGTAATTGATGACGAACGCGATGACAGCCGCCAAAAAACGGTTGCTGAACGCGGGCAACCCCAAAAGCCCCGGGCCGTAAAAGATGATCAGAAGTTGCAACATGAGGGGCGTTCCGCGGACTACCCAGACTATCAGTTTGAAGAGCATACGTAGCGGGTAAAATCTGGACATGGTGCAGAATGCGACCAACAGCCCGAGCGGCAGAGCGAAAACGAGCGTCAGGGCAAACAATTCCAAAGTGGTAAGGAACCCCAACGCCAGTTCGCCGATAATTTCGATAAACATTCTGAACTCCGGACCGATCAGCCTTTATACGCCATGGGCGCGAATACCGTATAGCCGACAACGAATTTTTTCGCTTTCAATACGGCCGCATAATCGCCGTCCGTAGGGAATTGGTAGTTTTCGTCGTATTCGCCGAATCCGTTGACGAGCACGTCCTGCAAACCGTATTTTTCGCCGATCTTACGAATGGTCCCGTCTGCCCATAATCCCGCGAGGACGTGGTTGAATACGGCGGGAAGATTGCTTTTTTCGCGGCAACCGACCGCATAGAATTCTTTTTCGACGCCCTCGATCTCCACGACCGACAGAGATTCGTGATAGGCGCCCGTTTCAGAGGTGATATAGTACCCTGCCATCACCGCATCGATCACGCCGACGTCGCTCGCACCCGAAGATACTTCGGTGAATATATCCAACTGTTTTTTCGCGGGAACAGGCTCCTTTTCGAACACGTCCTGAATTGTCGTAAACCCTGCGGAGCCGGCCTCTGCGACCATGGATTTAGCGCTCTTCAAACCTTCCAGCGTGCCGAACTTTTCGGCGTTCTCCTTTTTGACAACGGCTACCTGCTTATTTTCCATATACATTCCCGTAAAATCCAAACCGCCGATCTGCTGGTTTCTGTCCTCGTCGAAGTATCCTTCGTCGCGCGCTTTCGTGTAGGTAAAGCCGTTCCACGCCGCGTCAATGCTGCGGTTATCCAATTCCGCCTCTTTGGTGTCCCAGTTGATCTCCACGAAACTGACACCCACGCCCAGTTTATCCGCGACCGCTTTTGCGAGTTCGATATCGAATCCGATCAGTTCTTTGCTGCAGCCCGACATGGTTACGCCGATCGCAGCCGTCATTACGAGCGCGAGCAGCAGAGTGAAAAATTTTTTCATGTGCAAACTCCTTGTTACATTATAAATTTCTTATCCATTATACTTTAACGCGCTAAATTAGTAAAGTAAATCGACGAAGTTTTTACAAAAAATTTTATAAAAAAATCCCCGAGCCGCTTTCAGCGGTTCGGGGCGAAATATCAGCAATCGGTGGGACGATGATTCCGGAAATATTCCAACAGCGCCTGCAAACCGTCGATCTGGCAGGAGATCCCACGCCCGATGTCGGTGTCGCGTACAAGGAGTCGGTTTTCGCGCGTTTCGAATACGGTCACTTCGGAATGAATGTCGCTACGCGTTTCGATCGCCTTTTCCACGGAGTCGAAAGGTTCGTGCGCGCACAGTTTCAGACCGTGCGAATTGTAGATGAGCGTATAGCCTGCGATGCCCGTCTTTTCGTGGTACGCCTTGCAGAAACCGCCGTCGATGACGATCAGTTTCCCCTCCGCCTTGACAGGGCTCTCCCCGTCTTTTTTCTTGACGGGGACGTGCCCGTTGACGATATGGCTGTATTTTCCGTCAATGCCGAAATCGCGCAGTATTTTTTCGCAGAACGCCTTGTCGTTGCAGTAGCGGTAATAGGCGTTGCTCTTTTCCTTATGGTATTTTTCGTCGTCTATGTAAACGCGCTCGAAGGTGGTCAGTTTTTCGCGGCCGAAAAGAGGAGAGCGCTTTCCGCACCAGAGATACCAGGCAAAGTCCAGCGCTTTTTCGTCCGTTTCGCCCTTTAAAAAGGCGTTGTACGCCGCGCGGACTGTGTTGTCGGCATAAATCATCAGTTCCTTGCCCCTGCGTCCCTCGAATTCCATGTAACTGCCGTCGGCATTGAGCGGGATACAGCCGTGAAAAATCAGGTTGTCGTTGAAAATCTTAAAGGACGCGCCCTTTTCGAACATGAACGCAACGTGGCGCGTCAGTTTTTCGCTATGCGAAAAGGCGCGTTTGAGCCCGTCGAGCACTTCCCGTTCCGCCGCAGTGTACGTAAGAGGCGCGGCAGGGTCTACCGTGATAAAGTCGCAGCGGTTGAGTCTGACCTCATCCCCGTCTAAAACGACGGTGCCCTTTCGGTAATCGATGTGCGTCAAAACCTGGCGGTCGTCCATATCGTATTCGGGGCGGCGACCGATGATCTGCCCTTCCGCTTTCATGAGCATGAAAAAGACTGCCTTGCGCATTTTCGCGATCGTCGCGCGGTCCCCGTCGCCGTCCAGACCGTCGGTTTCCACGGGATAAAAGCGCGCGTCCTCGTCCATACAGTTTTCGGCATACACCGCAAGTTTTCGGAGGGATATGCCGTAGCATTCTTCCAGAACGTCGATATTGCAGTATTTGAGGGAAATATCCACAACGGTGAGAATACATGCCTCGTTGCCCATATGCGCGCCCATCCAGGATATATCGTGATTGCCCCATTGCAGATCGGCATTGTGATGCTGCATGAGAAGATCCATGATCTTATCGGGATTTTCGCCGCGGTCAAACAGGTCGCCCACGATGTGCAGCGCGTCCACCGCCAGCCTCTTTATGACGTCCGTGATTGCGACGATAAAATCCTCTGCGCGGTTCAGTTCGATAATGGAGGCGAAAATTTCGTTGTAATACGCCTCTTTGTTAAAGTCGGTGCGGTCCATATTGATGAGTTCGTCGATGATATAATCGAAATTGCGGGGCAAGGATTTTCGCACCTTGCTTCGCGTATATTTGGAGGCGACCGTCTTGCACACTTCCAAAAGCCTGTGAAGTTGCACCGCGTACCATTCTTTGAGTTCTGCAACGCCCTTGGCTTTCATCTCAGCGATGATCGCCGCGGGATAATAGATGAGGGTCGCGAACTCGTCGCGCTCGCTCTTGGTCATCACCTTTCCGTAAAGCGCCTCTATCTTTTCCCGGATAACGCCCGAGCAGTTGTTCATGATATGGCAGAACGCCTCGTACTCGCCGTGCACGTCGCTCAGAAAGTGCTCGGTGCCCTTCGGTAGGCGCAGGATCGCGTCGAGGTTGATGATCTCCGCCGCCGCCGACTGAAACGTGGGATATTTTGCGGACAACACCCGCATATATTCGTTAAAATATTGTTCGTTGTTTTCCATACGCATTATTGTATCACGGAACGCGCCCCGCGTCAACCTTTCGCGAAAAAAACCCGCATTCTATCAGAAATGCGGGTTGAATTTAAAGTACTTTGGAGAGAAAATCCTTTAAGCGTTGATTCTGCGGATTCCCGAAAATCTCCGCGGGAGGGCCCTGTTCAACAATCTTGCCCCCGTCCATAAAGAGAACGCGGGTGGCGACCTCGCGCGCAAAACCCATCTCGTGCGTGACGATGACCATGGTCATGCCCTCGTCGGCAAGTTCCTTGATGACTTCGAGCACTTCGCCCACCATTTCCGGATCGAGCGCGCTCGTCGGCTCGTCGAAAAGCATGACTTTTGGGTTCATGGCGAGCGCGCGCACAATGGCGATGCGCTGCCGCTGTCCGCCCGAAAGCGTGGAGGGATATACGTCCGCCTTATCCGAAAGACCGATGCGCTCCAACAGGCGCATGGCGGTCGCCTCGGCGTTTGCTTTCATCTCGCTCACCGTATACGGCAAATCGAGGAGCGGCTTTTTCTCCCTGCGGAATACATTGGCGATCCTCGTAAAGAAATTTTTTCTTTTGACGGTCCGTATCTTCTTTTTGCCGATATGCACGGGCGCCATCGTGATGTTCTTTTTCACGGTCATGTTGTTGAACAGATTAAACTGCTGGAACACCATGCCCATTTTCTGGCGGTGCAGATTGATGTCGACTTTCAAATCGCACAAATCTTCGCCGTCAAAGATGACTTTGCCCGACGTAGGGTCTTCGAGAACGTTCAGACAGCGGAGATAAGTGCTCTTGCCGCTGCCCGAAGGCCCGATGATGCAGACCTTTTCCCCTTCGTACACCGTATCGGAAATATCGTCCAGAACGACTAAATCGCCGAAATGTTTGGAAAGGTGCACAACGTCGATCATATGCTTTTTTTCCGCAGAAACGTTGTCAGCGTTTTCTTTCACTCTTACGCAACCTCCTTTCCACAAAACGGATCAAAACCGTAGCAAGTAAAACAAGAATCAGATAACATACAGCGAGCATCAAATAAGGAACCATATATTCGTATGTTTTACCGGGAATAAGCGTAAACGCCTTTGTAAGATCGACTACGGTGATAAAGCTCGCAACAGAAGTATCTTTCAAAAGCATAATCAATTCATTGCCGAGCGTAGGCAAAACATTTTTTATAGCCTGCGGAAAAACTATGCGCACCATCGTAGACGTATATCCCATACCGAGCGTCCTTCCTGCCTCGTATTGCCCGTTATCCACAGACAATATGCCGCCGCGCATGATCTCCGCAACGTAGGCGCTGCTGTTCATTCCGAACACAAGAACAGCCTCTATCACCGCGTTCAGATTGATGCCTAAAACGGGAAAAACGATATAATGGAAAACAAGCAACTGTACGACGATCGGCGTACCGCGGAATAACGCAGTATAGATATCGCCGATACGCGCAAAAACTTTAGCGATCGTATTCCGATTCTCCGCAACTTTAATAGCGGCAATCAGCGTTCCGATAATGATCCCGATGAAAAGGCCCAAAATGGCGATGATCAGAGTATTTCTCAGCCCGATCAAGATATTGACATATGCTCCGTTAATCAATTCGTCAACGAAGATGTTCCACATTTTCCCAAACGACATACAGATTAACCGTTAATACCCTTTACGACCAATCCGAGCGTAGTACCGTCGGCGACAACGAAATCAATCTTTCCGTTTGACAGATCTTTGACTGCCAAGCCTATGGAATCGTAAGATTTCGCATCTATATTCTTGAATCCGGTAAAGCCGAACCCTTCGTCTCCGACCAAATATAAATATCCCGTCTGCGCTGTAGCTGCGCCCGCCTTTTTGCCTGTCAATTCTTTCAAAATCTTTTCCACATCTTCGACGGTCTTGCAGTTATCAAAAGTCGTGTCGGATTCTTTCACCGCGATCTTCTGCGTGGCCTGGTAATATTCAACGCTGAAATCCAACGTTTTATCTCTTTCTTCGGAGATAGTCAAGCCAGCCATGCAAATATCTGAACTGCCATCCGCTGCGGCAAGAATGGAAGCATCGAAATTCATATTCAAAACGACAAGCGTTTTGCCCATGTATTCCGCCATCATTTTTGCGACATGCATATCGATACCCGCCAATTTAGAACCGTCCATATATTCGAAAGGCGCAAATTCCGCATTGGTCGAAACGACCAATTCTTTGCTCCTGTCTTTGGACACGGTCTGCACAGAGCCGATATCGCCCAATTTTCCGTTTCCTTCCTTTTCGACGATGGAATCCAGCGTGACGCCGTCGATTCCTTCACTGCTCTTGAGCTTGCCCATAAACTCGTTGACTTTGTCCAAAAGTTCTTTGTTACCCTCTTTCACAGCATAAGCATAACTTTCGTCCGTCAGTTTTACGTCGATCACTTTTACATTTTCCGGCGATGCGCAACCGACGATCGCGAAACAGAGTACCGACGCCAATAACGCGGCGATGACAGCCAAAACTACTTTCTTCATTTTTGAACTCCTCTGGTATAAATTTACGGCGCGGAAAAATTTCCGCGCTGTTTTTCAGCATAAAAAACAGTTTTATGATACGGTTTCATTTTATCACGATACGCGCATAAATGCAACTGTTTTGGTTTTGAATTTGAATTATTATGCAACATTTTCATGGAATCATGAATATTTACAGGCGCCCGCATAAGCGGACGCCTGTAATAAACCGAATTTAAAACAACGGAACTGCCTTTACGCCCGCATACTTTATGCCCGCGGCCGTGTCGGACTGCTGTTTTTGATAATTGTTCGCGCTGTCGGATCCGTACATATAAAAACGGAAATCCTGCGTGCCCGCCGCGAGCGGTAAGATCTGTCCCTGATGACCCACGTCGCCCTCCGCGTCCTTCAACACGTCGATATTCACGTAATAACAGGAATAATCGGACAGAGAGGCGATCTGCGACGCCAAAGAAAGTTGCGCGTAATTTTTGCCGCCGCCGTAATAAGCGATGCCGCCGTGCACGTACTGTTTGCCGTCCACGATCTGGATCAGATTTCCGTAGCGCGCGGGATCTTTGCTGCAGACAAAATCGAGCATTGCGCCGATATTGAGTTTCAGATCGGACATTTCTGTGTCGATGAGCGTACTGCTGTCCACAAGGCTCAGATCCTTCCAGTCGTACAGACGCACGTCGCCTTCCAGACGGAGCACGGACGCGAACGACGTGCCGCCCGAACCCGACCAGCCCTCGAAATTCAAGCCCTGATCCGCCGAATCTTTATACAGCACGGTGCCCGAGAAGTTACTTTCCACTCCGACGGTAAAAAGTCCGCTCGTTTCCAGCACGCTGTCCTTTAAGACGACGTCGGTCATGACGTACGTTTTGTAAAAATATTCGTCGTTCAGATATTGGTTGCTCTGCGCGCGGTACGCGTTCCCGTTTTCGTCGAGAAGGTTGGGTTCGATGCACGCCGCAACGTCGGAAGAGAGCGCTTTGCTCGCGCGCAAAGCGCGGTTCGCGCCGATCTTCAACAAAAATTCCCGTCCCTGCGAAATGACGCAGCCTTCGATACGCACGTCGATGCGCTCATTCTCCGCGCCCTTGTTTTCGGAAAGGCTGTCGATGAAATACTTGCTTCCGTCGCGGTTGCCGCCGTATGCGCGCACAACGTTGCGCCCGTTGCGGATGCGGCAGTTCAAAATCTGCGCGTCTGCATTGATCTCCAACGTCGTACCCACGTTGTTCAGATTGGAAAGGTCGTAACCGCCGCCCTCCGTCTGCAAAGATTCGTCGCTGCACCCGAGCAAGGTCACGTTGTACAGCGTGACGCCGTCCGTACGGATAAGGAACGCGGCGTTGTCCTGCCCCGCGACGGAAGCGACCTGCCCGTAACTGACGAAATACAAGGGGCCTCGGAACAGCAGCGGCTGTCCCGTGCCGTCCCTGGCGTTGGTAAAGTATTCGGCATCGATGGAGTATCCGTTGCCGTACACGTCGTTTTTGAATTCAAGAACGTATTTGACGTACGCGTTCTCCTCGGCGTTCGTATTCTTATAGAATTCGATATTGTAGGTTGATTTCATTTTCCCGAGCATGGATTCGCGTTCGGAAAGTGGCAGGACTTCGCCCGCGGCGTTCGTACCGAGTTTGATATTTCCGCCCAAAACCACGGCTTTTCCCGCCTTTGTTTCCTTAAACAACTGCGCGCTCGTCTGCACCTGCACGGCGCGGTGCGCCACGTTAAACGTGACGGTCGCGCGCACGTTTTTGCCGAACGAATCGTTGCCCTGCCACGAGGCGGTCACGGTCACTTCTCCCGTGCCGACGGGGCTCAGCGTCACGCGGTCGTCCGTCACGGACAGTTTCGCCACCCTCTCGTCGGAAACTGTAAAATCCAGATCGGACAGTCCGTCCACGGCCTCGTCCACGTTATAAGCCAATACTTTGAGTTCATAAATATTGGAAACGGTTTTATCGCCCGTACCGTCATAGCGCTCGCCCGCGATCGTCGTGCGCCCCGCCAGCCCAACGCTGCTCTTATCGGTAAACTGCACCGCCGTGACGGAACGCACCGCTTCGATCTCCAGTTCCGCGGGATAAATATCCATCGGCTTATTGTTGCGGTAAGCCTGCGCCTGCAACGTGAACGCAGTGCCCACGCGCGCAGTCAGCGTACAGACGCTGCCGCTATCGTTCTGCGAAAGTTCTATCTGCGCCGCATCCGCCGTATTCGTGACCGACCAACGGTAGGTTATGCCGTTGACGATGACCGACGGCACCGCGTAAAAGGCGACGGGCGTATCCAAAAGTACGGTCGCGCCGTTGCCGCTCTGCACGGGCAACTCCGAACGGAGAGAGAACGCGAAGTCTTCGAACGAAATCCCCACTTCTTCGATTTTTCCGCCCGCGCTCACCGAAACGGTAAACTCGCTGTCGTGCATTTCGGCAAACCGCACGTCGACGCGGTAACGCCCTGCGGAAAGCATCGTCACCTCGCTTTCCGCGACGTTCGCGTTTTCCGCGACCGTAGGTTCGCTGTCCGATTCTACATAGAAACTCGTCTGTTCGCTTTCTTTTTCAAGCGATAACACTTGCCCCGTGCCGCCGTTGACGGTAAAGCCCGATACGGTGGCGGTCTTGGAAACGTCGAGCGTCACCGTCTTGCGGAGATCGCCGCCGAGCCCTCCCTCTACGGTCACCGACAGCACCGTTCTGCCGCTGAAAGGCAAAAGGATCGTCGCCGCTCCTTCGTCGATCTCGGCAAAGCCGCTCAGCACTTGTATCTTCGCCCCCGCAAACCCGCTCGGCACGATCGTCGTCTGAAATCCGAACCGTCCCGAAAACGCTTGCGCAGTATAGCCGCTTTCCGACGACGTCAGAATATTTTCGCGGTCGGCATCGCCGAAAGAAAAGAGAGTAAAATCAAAATCGTAAGGTTTCGAAGAACCGACGATCACCGTCAGAGAATCGGTGTAACCGCCGTCTTTGCTTACGGCCACGACGCGCGCCGAACCAGCGCTCTTGGCGATCAGCGTTCCGTCTTCTTTCACGGAAACGTCGGCAAATTCGCTGCCTTCCACTTCTTCCACGCGGAAAGAATATTCTTTGTTGCTCGCGTTGGCGGGGCGCACTTCCGCGCTCAGGCGAGTATCGTTATTATAACTCGCAAGATCCAGGCGAAGAGTATCGTGTTCGGGTTTTTCCAGAATTTCGATGCCGCTCGCCGAAACGGACACGCCCAGACTCGCCACGTTGCCCGAAGAAAACACGACGAATATGAAGAGCAACGGCAAGACAAGCATCAATGCAATGACATTTTTTCTCATAGCAGGCCTCCGCCGCTGAACTCGTAATATTTTTTACCGAGTTTGCGGACGAGATAATAGTAAGCGAGCGCCGCCGCGCACAAAGACACGACGCCGACGATCAAATAAGTGATATATTCGCCGTTCCAACCGCGCAGGGTGAAGAGCATACGAATGAGCAGCACTGCGCCGCCGATCAGGAACGAGGCGAGCATGCCGAGCACGATGATCGTACTGACGGTATTGCCCGATTCCTTGATCTCGCCGTCTTCTTCCGTGGAAAATTTGGCATGGTTGAAATCCGAACGCGTGGCAAAGCAGATCTGCGCGAAACTGCACAGCATTCCCGCGGCGAATAAAAACAAGGCGATCCATAGACTTAAGTATCCCGTTGCAAACAGCAAAAGCGCCGAGATCGCCTGCGAGTACGCAGTCACGACCATACACAGAAAAACTTTGGAAAAGAATACGGATTTATAACTGACGGGCATGGCTTTCACGGAATAAAACATGGCGCCGTCGCGGCTGATATTTGTGGTACAGAATACGTTGGTGAGCGAACCGAACAAGAGCGTCAAAAATATTGCCAGTTCCACGTTGCAGTTTACGCCGATCAGTTTGACGACGAGCGAAGCCCCTACCGACATACAGAAATATACCATCATCGGCATGATCACCGCCACCGAAAAATAAGAAAACATATAGGACGGCGTGCGGAAGATCTGCAAAAACTCCTTTTTCACGAGCGCGGAAAAGGTCGTTCTGCGTTGCGTCAGTTTACGTTTGGGATAAATAAAGTTTTCTCCGCCCGCAATGCGCGACTGCAACGCGCGGGTCAGGATGGCGCGGATCATGGTCATCGACAGGATCAGGCAGACGATGAGCATGATCAAAATGCCCAGCCCGCTGAATAAACGCTCGCGTTTGAGCATGAAATTGGCGAGCCATTTGCCCGGATAGAGAACGTTCGCAAACGATTGCAGGAAATCCATCACCCGTTCATTGAAGAAATATTTCAACTCGTCGCCGAGCAGCATTTCTTTCACTGCGCCGAGCAGCATGGCGTACAGGTAGAACAACGCCGCGGTGATCGCCGTGACGATGATAAAATTCAAAAGAAAGCGAGGTTTCAAAAACTGTTTGACCGCATTGTACGGCAGCGCCAGAAGCGAGGCGACCGCAATGGAAATGAGCGGCAGGAGCACGCAGGCAGCGGCAGTCATCAGATAATACCAGGCGGGCTGCGGAGAATGCACCGCGATCGTGATGTTGACGGGCAAAATCGTCAAAAGCGCGAATAATATCTGTCCCGCATAAATGGTCAAAAGTTTGGAAACATACAGCGTCTTTGCGCCGACGGGCATGGCGGAAAATAATTTCATATCGTCCGCGTCAAACAGCGCGCGGTTGATCTGCGAAACGCCGCCGATGACCATAAAAATCAGAATCGCGGTATACGCGATGCTCAAAAGTTCGTAGAGCCGCGCGGTGGGATTGTAAACGCCGTCCGTCTTGATCGAAAGATAAATATCGGAAAATTTTCCGAAAAATATTGCAAATATCACTAAAAAAGCGGCGGTCAGCAAAATGCGCAGCGTAAAGCCGACCGCGTCGAAATTGCCCTTTTTGAACGAGGAGGCGCGTTCTTGCCGCTGCTTGCGAAGGAGTGCTTTGAGGAGCGAAACGTCAATTTTGTCTTTCATTTTGTAAAAAGTACTCCTCGAAATCAAAATAAGGATCGCGCGCGATGATTTCTTTTACGTTGATATCGGAAATTTGTTTGCCCTTTCTGATCAGCACGACGCGGTCGCAAAGTTTTGCGACCGTGTTGAGCGCGTGCGAAGAAAAGATAATGCAGTTGCCCGCCTTGGCGTAGCCGCGCATAAAATCCTGCACGGCGCGCATAGTGCGGGGATCCAGTCCCGTCATCGGTTCGTCCAATATCCACAGTTTGGGCGCGTGAATGAGCGAAGCCATCATGCAGATCTTCTGGCGCATTCCGTGCGAATAAGAGGACACGAGGTTGTTGATCGCGTCCCCCAACTGAAAAACCTGTTCGAGCGCATCGAGGCGCTCTTTGCGAAGTTTCGTGGACACTTTGTAGACGTCCGCCATAAACGAAACGTATTGAATGCCAGTCATTTTCACGAACACGGCGTGATTATCGGTGACAAATCCCATGTTCATTTTGGCTTTCACGGGTTCCTTTTTGATATCGTAACCCGAGATCGAGATGCTGCCTTTTTCAAAAGGCAGCATCCCCTCCAGACATTTCAGCGTGGTAGACTT
The DNA here is from genome assembly GCF_004134775.1 of Candidatus Borkfalkia ceftriaxoniphila. Taxonomy (NCBI): domain Bacteria; kingdom Bacillati; phylum Bacillota; class Clostridia; order Christensenellales; family Christensenellaceae; genus Candidatus Borkfalkia; species Candidatus Borkfalkia ceftriaxoniphila. Next base: position 109,053 of record NZ_SDOZ01000004.1, on the reverse strand, counting down.
CCCTGCGCCGTTGTGGCCCAAAAGCCCCACGATCTCTCCCTCGTGACAAGAAAACGTCACGTTTTCGATCGCATAATCCGCTTTTTTCGAGTACTTTTTATACAAGCCCTGAATTTGCACGACCGCGGGCGAGTTGTTTTTTTGTTCCATATTCTTCCTCTTTCCTATTTTTGTAAATTATTCGTTTTACTGCCTTATACAGCGACTACCCAGCCGCTTTCGGTGTAGGTGTAGGTTTTGCCGACTTCGAACGATGCCGAATATTCGCCGTTGAAATTGCCATTCAAAATGAAATTTGTTGTAAAATAATCAATTGCACCAGATTTACTATAATCTTCTTGAATTGAATAAGTCAATACAGAGGTAGTCCCTATGCTGATTTTTGCATCTTTTTCCGCTGAAAGTGCTACAGCAAAATAAGCATTTTCGCAAACGATTAATTCGCCTTTAATAATAACTCTTGCAGGAGTAGTTGCGTTGTATGCAAACACAGGTTTTGTTCTATAAACATTCGGCATATTTAAACATGGATAATCTTTTACGTTGCCCAATTCCCCATCTTGCCATTGCATTACCTTATTATCGGCAAACGTATAATTGTCATTGCCATATGCAGATAAACCGCCAGCCGAATTCTCACCTTTTCCTGCAATAACTAATTTTGCTTCTTTTTCTACAGTCAAATCCATGCCTGGTAGCATTTTAATTTGCACGCCTTGTGATATTGTCGTTGTTCCAGAGGAGATAATTATATTGAAATTACCGGGGACAGGAACTTGTAGCTTTGAAGTATCCATGCTTAATAAACCATCAAGGCTTAATGTTAAATTATTTAATGCGGCATCCCCATGGATATCAAATGTAATTTCACCATTTTCTTCATTTAGCGATTTAAAAACACTACCACTCGATAACTGTATAAATGCTTTATTTGTGGTTGAAACAAAAGAAACATCTGCATTCACATCTTTTTCTGTTAAGAAAGGTTTTCCTGTTACAAAAGCTCGTGCAATATAGTTTGCACCGAATTGTATTTCTGTATTGCAAATAATACTGGACATTGAATATTGATTTATAGGAAAAACTTTTGATCTTAAAGATAAAGATATAGATATAGTCCCTCCTTTATAACCTACAAGATTGAAAGGTTCAACCATATTCGCGCCCGATTTAACTACTATATTTCCACTTCCATAAGCAAATCCCATGCATTCAAACGAAGCACCTGTTTCAAAATTGATGACTGCATGATCTTTAACTTCCATTTGTCCGAAATAATTACCTTTGGGCGTTGATGTAGTAGGATTGGACGCTGTAACCATTTTAGCATTTACAATAAGCTTTCCGTATACTGTTAAATTTGTATTCTCCGAAACCGTTAACGTGACAAACGCAGTTTTACCTACTGCAACCCAAGTCCTTTCAACATCTTTCGTATTCGTACTATAATTCGCATCATACGGCACAAGCAAGGTAACCCCTGCTTTCACTTCGTAGTTTGTAGCGGAGTACAAATCGGTAAATTTAGCGAGGGTTTCCGCAGAGGCGAAAGCCGTATCGTGCTTGACGATAACGGTGCCCTCCGTAGCCGCCTCGAGCGCATCTTCGATCGTGTAGAGTGTATCACCTACGCCGACCGATTTCAGTTTGAAATACGTTTCGGTTTCTTGTTCGGTCAACTCGAAATATTGATTTTCCGCATCATATGCCAAAGCGTATAATACAAAATAGGTGGAACCGATATCAAAATTCGCGTTTGTAGTAACAGTGAATTTAAGATTTAAATATGCGATTTCTTCCTCACTCAAAACGCGTTCCTCGCCCAAAATCCGATATGTGGGTTCGGGAAGAGCCTTTACCTCGAAATCCGCTTCAAGCGGATCGACGGCAATGGTCACTTTTTCGCGGCGGGCGTTGATCGTGATTTTCAAGGCAAAATCGTTGTAATTTTTCGGATCGGCGTTATAAACGGCGTCGTACTGATTGTTGCCCAAAACCAATTCACGCGAAGGCTCTTTCCAAGTAAAATATTCGTCCAATGTAATGCTTTCGAGCGTTTTTCCGACGCCCATGACTTCGGAAATTTCGGGGTGCGTCTTACCTTCGTAATCGGCTTTATGCACCGTGATCGTGATATCTTGCGTTTCACCGAAATAATTCTTTCCTTCCGATAAAGTCAACGTTATGACGAACGAACCGCCATCGGGAACGTCGGTAAATTTATTCTTCGTATTGCTCCGATTGCCGTCCCCCGTCCATTTCACGCCGCTAAGGTCTACGACCTGCTCCGCGCCGTTATAGGTATAATCCGTTTGCACAGCGGAAGTATCGATCGTGCCCTGCGCCTTGGTTATAGTAATAGTATATACGTCATTGACGCTTTTATAATTTGATCCGGAAACGGTATACGTGATCTCGTACGTACCCGCATCCGCAAAGGCAGGCGTCCCCTCGAAAGGTTTTCCGTTTACTGTATACGTGACGGTTAACTGATCGTCTACGTTGCCCGTAACCGTTATGCCCTCGCCGAATTCGGCACCGTCGTAAGTTTTATTCTGATTCCCCGGATTTGTCACCGTCAGTTCTTTGGGTGCGATGGTGACGGTATAGGAGCCGCTCTTTTCAATGTAATTCGCACCGAAAACGCGATAACCGACCGTATAACTGCCTGCGTCGGTAAACTGCGGCACGGTATCCGATTTCTTGTCACTATACGTATATTCTATCGTATAACCAGCATCCAAAGCCTCGACCGTCACGCCGTTGCCCTGCTTCTGCGCGTTAAAGGTAAAGTTATTTTCCTGCGGCGTGACCGTCAATTCCGCTTTATGGACGATGACCTCTATCGTTGCGGTCGCGTCCGCATAGTTGTCCGTTCCCGCGACAGTGAGCGTAATGGTATGCGTGCCCGCATTTATGAAAGCATGATCGCCCCAAGTCACCTCGCCGAAAGCCGCTTTCACATCGTTCAAATCAATAACGTGTTCTGCGCCGTCGTACGTCCATTCCGTACCCGTAACGGAAGAAACGTCGATCGAGTTGGGTGCTTTGGTAACGGAAAGATCATAAGTTCCGTTCGCATCGTTATAATTATCATTGCCCGTAACGGTATAATGCACCGTCACCGACTCGACGTTTGTCAGAACGGGCACGGCAGGGTTGCCGCCATATAAAACGGTGAAGTTATCTTCCCCGAATGCAGTTACGGAAATGCCTTTGCCCTGCGCGCTGCCGGTGTAAACGTACGATTGGTTTTCCGCCACGATTTCATAGTCTGCTTTGGCGACTTTTACCGTGACTTCGACGGAAACCGCCTTATAATTTTCGCTTTCCGCGACGGACAGCGTAACGGTATATTCGCCCGCGTCTTTAAATACGGTTTCGCCGCTGACGGCGACGGTGCCGTTGGTCGCGGTCGCCTTAGAAAAATCTACCGTATGATCTTGCCCGTTATAGGTAAATTCCGTTGCGCCGATCCCGGAGTAATCGATGTGATTTTCAGCCTTTAGTATCGTTACTTCGAAATCTCCGTCTACAGGAACGTAATTTTCCGCAGAAACTTTGTAGGAAATCTTATACGTGCCCGCATCGGTCAACGAGGGAACGGCAGTCGTAAATTCACCATCGTTTATACTGTACTCGACCGCAGCGGCGACGCCTTGAACGGTCACCTCGAATTCGTGCGCTTTGCCGTCGTATGTTTTCGTTGTTTCGGACGGTTCGAGAATGACTCCGTCGCCAAAGTTCGAATCCACTAATGTGACTTTTAAATTGTATGAAATTTCAAAATCGGCTGTGACGTCGGTATTCTGATAAAAAATTTGGTATGAACCGCTTTCCCATTCGAAATGTTGCGCAAAACTGCTTTCGTCGGTCGCCATATAGGTTCCCTGTTTTGTCGATTTCAGCCGCACGATGCCCTCGAATACGAAAGGCGAGCCTTCCGCAAACCGCGGCCCGAACGTCCATTTGATCCCGCTCTTCTGATTATCCGAACGTTCGACCGCGAAAACCTGTTTTTCCACGGTAAACGATGCCGAATCTATGGTGATATCATAATTCTCGTTGAAAAGATTTTCAATGGTCGCGGTATATTCGCCTGCGTTAAATAAAGCGGCGGGCGTATAGGCTGCGCCGTCCTTGGTATAAACGATGGTCATGTCGCCGAGTATGCTTTCGGGTTCGTCGAACGCGAGCGCCGAAACGGAATGCGAAACAATTACCTCGTCGCCGAAAGTATAAACGTCGCGTTCAGCGGACACTGTAACGGTCACTTCTTTCGGAGCGACGGTAAAGCCGATTCCGCTCATCTCGATGTCATAATTTTCCGCAGTAAATCCGACGGCTTTTGCCGTGTAATTGCCGACGATGAATTTTTCGTCTTCGTACGGAGATTCGTCGCGTGATACGGAAAGAGAGCCACCCACCAGGACTTTTTCATCTTCGTCATATGCGAATTTGCCGAAAACAAATTTTAGTTCGGGCGTTTCGCCGTAAATATATCTTTCTTTGTCCGCCTTTACGTCGATCGTCAAAGACTTTTTCGAAACGGTCAACTCCGCGGTCTCAACGTGTACGTTATAATCGGGAAGTTCCAGCCCCTCCAAAGAAACTACGTATTTGCCGACGGCGAGTTGCGAGCCGTCGAAGGACTGATCGCCTTGCGCATACGCGAATACGACGTTCTTCGTCTGTTCCTCCTCTTCCGACTCCGAAATAAAGCCTTCGTAAGCGACGCTCGCCTCGGGCAGATCGCCGTAAGTCAGAGAAGACTGTCTGAGACTCACCGTCGCGGTAAGGTCTTTTTTGATAACGGTAAACGGCGTTTTATTGACCAATATATCATAATTTTCGGATTGCGCCTCGACGGTCGCGATATAGTTGCCGACATGGAAAACATTGTCCGAAACAACAACGCCCTCGGAATTTTTGAATACGGCGCGGGGATTGCCGATATCGCTCATATTTTCCCCGTAGACGAAACCTTCGTACGTAATTTTCTCCACGGGTTTTTCGCCGTAAACGAGAGAAGTTTTTTCCACGCTTACATTGAGCGTGAGATCTTTTTTCGCAACTTCGAAGTTTTCCGCGGCTGCAAATGCGATGGCATAATTTTCCGACGTCAGCCCGCTCACGGAAACGGTATAACTGCCTGCAACAAAACGCGCGGAGAAATCATGCACTTCGCCGTCTTTGGTGTAAGCGTACACGGCTGTGCCCGAAAGCACGTTTTCGTTTTCGCCCTCGATAAATCCGTCGTACGTAATTTCAGGGTTCGGCTTTTCTCCGTATACGATCGAGGGGACCTTCACGCCGATCTGCAAATCCGCCTTTTCGATGGTAAATTCTGCGGCATCGACGTTCAGTTCATAATTTTCGTTCGCGGCAAAACGCGCGTTCACTACGTATTTGCCCGCGCCGAACAGACCGTTCGGCAGATAAGCCTCACCGTCTTTTGTAAAGGTATATTCGGGAACGAACAGAGATTCATCCTCTTTTAAAATTCCCGTAAATTTTACGTTACATTCGGGATCTGTTCCGTAAATGCCGCCCTTTGCGGTAAGCACAGCCCTCGCTTCGCGTTTGGAAACGATAAAGGATGCGGCTCTCGCATAGGAAATGTTATAATTCTCCGAGGTGAATCCCTGCACCGAAACGGTATATTCGCCCGCGCCGAACAAGCCTTCCGCCGTGAAAGGTTTGCCGTTTTTCGTATAGGAATATTCTGCCGCGCCGCCGAGCGAAGTTTCACCGTCGCCGTTCGCAAATCCGTCGAAACTCAAATCTAAAATCAATAAGATATCAGAAATTTCGCCGTAGACGAAATTTTCCGCGCTCACCGTAACGGTGAGATCTTTGGGCGTAACTGTCAGAGTCGCCGCCGTGACGTTAAGCACATAATTATCGGGTTCCGCAAATTCCGCGACGACGGAATACGTACCGACGCCGAGTTTATTGCCCGCAACGGGGATGCCGTCTTTCTCGGTATAAGTATAACGAGGGTGCAGATCCAAACTCGTTTGGCTGTCCTCGTATTGAAAATCGCCGTACGTGACGAAAGGCGCGCTTGCCGTACCGTAAACGACGCTGTCGGCGCCGAGTCCGACGGTGACGGAAAGCGCCGCTTTTTCCACGGTCACCGTTTTCGAAAATTCCTGCGTGTCGGTCAAGACGTTCTCGCCGTACACCGCGGTGACGGTTACGGAAAGTTCGTATTCGCCCGCATTGCGGAGCGTGAATTTTTCTTGGGCGGAACCGTCGTTCCACACAAATGTATAGACGATGCTTTCCTCTTCGGTATTTTTCAAATCCGAAACAAGAGCGAAATCGTCCCCTTTTCCGTAAATGAGATCGCCCTCGGTCGAAATCTCCGCGCCGGAAAAATCGACGCTGTATTTCGCGAAAATCTCCGCGTTATCGGCGGGCATTTTATCGCCCGTTTCGACGGGGGTATCGTAATTTTTATCCCAATACCAACCCTCGAATACGAACACGGGATCGACGCCTTCGGGTTCGGTCAAAGCGAGCGCGGATTCAAATTCGACGCTCTCGTCTTTCGTTTCGCCCAAAACATTTCTGGTGAGCCGATAATGATTTTTCGTATATAGCGCGGTTATGACCGTCTTGCTCGTAATGCTCGTGTGCGGTTTATCCCATTTCTCGAAAGTATATCCCGGATGTTCGGGCGGCGTAGGCAGAGTTGCGTCTTCACCCTCTTTGACTTTCTGATCTTCGCCGATCTTTTCGCCCGTGACGCCGTCTTTGAAAGACACGCTGAAATATACGTCTTCGGGGTCTTTTTCTTCGCGGGAAAATACCGCATAAAACGTGACGTCGCCGACGACGATGTGACTCTCGACGGGCTTTGCGTCCTCGCCTTCGGTAAGGCTCCAACCTTTAAACGTATACGTGTACGTTTCGTCGTCCTCTTTCGTCGGAGGTGTTTCGGGAAAAACGACGCGGCTGCCCAATGCGGCGTCCGCCGAATCATACTCCTCCCCTTCGCTGATAAACGTGACTTTATAAGTTTTGCCTACGATATTTGCGTCAATGCAACCCGTCAACAAAAAGGCAAAACCCAAAGCCAGCAATGCAGCCAATAACCATCTTTTTTTCATCATTGCTCCTTTTTTCGCGTGCAAAACAGACCGAAAAAACTGATTTCTTTTCAATCATTTTTCCCGGTCCGTTTTGTTCTGCAATTTCAGTTGTTCAATTTATACCATACTTTACGCCAAAAAGCAAGCGGATGATCCTCAAATTCGACAAATCGTGACTTTTTTCACGGAATTCTCATTCACATAATTACAAAAATTGGGAAATCATTTTTTGAACACCTTTCCGTCCGTCGAGACGATATAAACTTCAAAAGGAATATTTTTCCCGCTATTTTCCAGCGCCGCGCAAAGAGCGCTCTCCATTTTGCCGCAGCACGGCACTTCCATACGGACAAGAGTGAGGCTCAGAATATCGTTCGCCTTTAAGATCTCCGACAGTTTTTCGGAATAATCCGCCATATCCAGTTTGGGACAGCCGACGAGTGTGACGCGGCCGCGGATAAATCTGCCATGAAAATCGCCGCAGGCGTACGCGGTGCAGTCTGCCGCGACGAGAAGGCGGGCGCCTTGAAAATAGGGCGCGTTGACAGAGACGAGTTTGATCTGCACGGGCCATTGCGAAAGTTCGCTCCGTGCTTCGTTAGCCGTTTCGGGCGCGCTCCTGCGTTCGATCTTTTTCGATTGCGCGGACGGACAGCCGCACGGCAGCGTCTGCGTTTTTGCGCGCGCCACTGCCGCCGCGTCATAGGCGGGCGCCTCGCGCGTTTCAAACGAGATGGCGTTCGCGGGGCAAGCGGGCAGGCAATCGCCGAGCCCGTCGCAATAATCTTCACGCAAAAGTTTTGCCTTGCCGCCGGCCATGCCGATGGCGCCTTCATGGCACGCCGCCGCGCACAGACCGCAGCCGTTACATTTTTCTTCGTCTATTTTTATAATTTTCCGAATCATAAAAAAAATACCTCCTTGACTTTACGCATGAATTATACTATACTTTTTGCATAAAATACGTTGTAACGACAACGGATTGGAGAGAAATCATGAAAAATTTCCATCAAAACTGCCCTCTCTTTCGGAATCTCGAAAATGAAGACAGCGCGCTTGCAGCACTGTGCGCGCGCAATAAGAATTATGAAAAGGGCGAATTTTTATTGCACGCGGGAGAGCCGACGCGCGAATTCGGTATATTGACGAGGGGTACCGCGCATATCGTGCGCGAGGACGAAGAGGGAAATCCCGTGCTCGTGGCGGAACTCGGAAGCGGCGAACTGTTCGCCGAAGCGTTCGCGCTCGTCGGAACGCCTTTGGCCGTGAGCGTGATAGCGGCGTCCGATTGCGAGGCGCTGTGGCTCCGCGCGCAAAAATTTGCCGACGCCGACGCAAATTTACAGCCCGTAGCCGCCAATCTGTTACAGATCCTCGCGCAAAAGAGCGTCGCGCTGACGGAACGCGTGGAGTGCCTGTCCAGGCGGACGCTGCGCGGGAAAGTGCTCTGCTATTTAAAAAAGGAATCCGAGCGCATAGGCTCGGATTCCTTTACGATCCCTTTCGACAGGCAGGCGCTCGCCGACTTTTTGGGAACGGACAGAAGCGCGCTTTCCGCCATGCTGTCAAAATTGCAGCGGGAAGGCGCGCTCGAATTTCATAAAAATCGATTTCGGCTCAAAAATATTTAATCGGCGCGGAAATTTTTATTGACGATCGGCAAAAGTTTTTTGGCGAGCAGCGCCGCCAGAACGCAGAGCACGATATCCTTGAAAATATACAAAATATTGTACGTCCAAAGCGCCGCCCAGACACCCGAAGCGTGCATATAAAAACGCCATATACAGCAAAAGTAGATCGTGCCGAACAGATAGTCTGCGAACATCGCCGCGAGAGAGGCAAAGATCATGCGCCGGAACGACGGCATATTGTTCCGATGCGCGATCGCGCCCGCCGTTGCCGCGGCAGCGACAAAACCTAAGATATAACCGAAAGTGAGTTCCATCACATACCAGTATCCGCCCCCTTTCGTGAATACGGGCACGCCGACGAGCCCCAGCATAAGATAACAGAGCATGGACAGCGCGCCGTATTTCCAGCCGAGCAACAGCCCCGCGAGCACGCATATCACCGTCTGAAAACTCAGAGGCACGGGCCAGAACGGAATTTTTATGTAGGCCGCCACAGTCATGAGCACTACGAAGATCGCGCATTTCGCCAATTCCTGCGCGGCAGATACTTTCTTTTCAGATGTTTCCACAAAGCCTCCTTATTGTATCTTTACGCTGACTTCGCCCGAAGAGAGCGGGCACTCTCTCCCGTCCGCAAAACGCACGCGCAGATAACAGTTTTCGTCGATATCCAGAACTTCCGCTTCGCCCGATTCCCCGCCCGTAACGAGCACGGTTTTACCGATGAGAATGCTTCGGCGCTTATATTCGGGATAAAAGGCGCGCACGGGAATATTTTCATAATAATATCGGAACCGTTCCAGAATACAGGCGACGAGTTTTGCGCGCGTATCGCCCGAACATTCGCCGTCGGGATAGAGCGCCGCAGCGACGTTTGCAAGTTCCGCAGGGAACGCCTGTGTTTTGACGTTGATCCCGAACCCGAGCACCGCGTATTCAAGCCCGCCGTTTTCCACGCTGAAAGACGCTTCGGTGAGGATACCGCAAACTTTTTTGCCCGATACGAACACGTCGTTCACCCACTTGATGTCCGCCGACCGTCCCGTTACGCGCTCGATGCCCTCCGCCACGGCGACCGCCGCGCAGGTGGTGATGAACAGCGTTTCCGCCGCCGTGTATCCGGGACGGAGCACGACACTGCAATAGATGCCCGCCCCCCTCGGCGAGTAAAAAGAACGCGCGAAACGCCCTCTCCCCGCGCTCTGCTCTTCGGACAGGATCACCGTCCATTCTTTCGCGCCGCCGAGCGCGAGTTTTTTCGCCGCGTCGTTGGTCGACGTCACTTTTTTTTCCACGATCACGTCGAAATCATGCGTCAGAAAACGCTGCACCGACGGGGCGGTCAAAACATCGGAATCCTCTTCGAGAAGATAGCCCCGATTGGTCGCGGCATGGATGGCGTGCCCTTCCGCTTTGAGCCCCTTCACCGCCTTCCACACCGCCGCGCGCGAAACGCCCAACTCATCCGCCAACTCCTCTCCCGAAACGCTTTCCCCGCGCCTTTTTTCCAATACTTTTAAAACATCCTGTTTTACACTCATGTCCATGATTTTATCATATCGCGATCTTATTGTCAACCATATTGAAATAATTAGTTTACAATCTCGATCGAAAAAAGCGGGGAAGCGCTCCCCGCTTTCTATCATACCTTTTTCAGTTTGACGACTTTGCCGCCCGTTATGACGATCATCTTTACGGCGGGAAGAGAAAAATCCGCCGCCTCGACGGTAAGGGCTTTATCCAGGCTGCCGCGCGCGAGCACCTTGACGGCGCTCATCTTAGGCTGCACGAGTTTTTTCTCTTTGAGCGTCTGTAAATTGACGATCTCGTCTTCCTTGAAGTTGGCGGCAATGGTATCGAGATTGATATAGCCGCGCTTTGCCTGCGCGACGCGGGGCGTGTTGTCCGCGACCTCGTCCGCAAGAGCCATCAACTGTTTGGCAGTCGCGTCGCTGACCAGTTTTTCCGCTTCGAGCACGCTCACCTTATCCGTGACGGTAAAGGACGAAAGGCTCTCTACCGTAGCGCCCTCTTCGATGAACTCTTCGAGTTGCTCTTCGGTAATGGTTTCGCCCGAATCTTTTTTCGCATAGACTTTGATCAGTTTCTTTTTGATGAGATCTTCCCGCGGTTCGTAGGGAATGGAAAGATTCTGCTCGAAAGGAAATTCCTGCAAAGTCAGCCCGTTGTTATCCGCCGCCTGTTCGATCAGTTCCAGCGCGTATTGCAAACTGCGGCTGCCCGTGATCTTATAACGCACGGGTACGTCTTTATATCTCTTCTTTTCGCTCACGTCGCGGAAACGGTATTTGTCCTCTATATTGGAGGGCGACAGCGCGAGATACAGAATAAGACTCTTGCGGTTGGCGTTTATTTTCGCAAACTGCTTACGCCCGCGGTTGATGCTGTTATAGTTCCAACTCGTGCGCTCCTTTACCCCGCTGACCGTCAACAACGCGTTGCGCACCGAATTATAGATATCCTTGATCTCGTCATCCGCCTGAATGAGTCGCGCCGTGAAACTGCGGCGGTACTGCACGAAAACTTTGGTTCCCGTCACCGTCGTAACGAGCGCGTTGTCAAACTCGTCGCCTTCGGCCGCTTCCGTTTCGTCCTCTTCCTCCTCCGCCTCTTCCTGCGCGGGTTCTTCGGGAACAGGCTCCGCGGCAGGCTCTTTTGCAACGGGTTCTTCCACGACGGCGGTTTCTTCTGTTACGGGTTCTTCCACGACGGCAGTTTCTTCTGTTACGGGTTCTTCCACGACGGCAGTTTCTTCCGTTACAGGTTCTGCCGCGGCCTCTTCGTCCTCTTCTTTTTCCCAAAGGGCGTAAAGCACAATGCCTTTCTTTTTGACGCGCAAAGTTTCGGGCGCCTTTTGGGTACACGTTTCGTCAAGGTACCAACCGCCGAAACGATAGCCTTCGCGCTGTTCGGGTGCGGACTGATCGGCGCGCGCGCCTTTGTAATACGACTTAATATCTTCCTTGCCGCACGACACGTACGTGACTTGAATACGCCTTGAAAGCACGGCGATCAGACAGACGATCGCGATAAACAGTACCACGCACACCGCCAAAAGCGTAAGGGCGAGCGGGCTGTCGAACAGCGCTTTCAATTTCTCCCACCAGGATGCCGCTTGCAGTTGATCGATTCGCATAACTTCCGTTCCTCCTTGCCGAACGCTTTTTCAATATACCATATTATACCATAAAGCACCGCGAAAGCGCAAGGCTTTGAACGAATATTCCCCCTACGTTCTTTGAAATCCGCAACCGCGTAAAAATTCGTCGAACCCGCGGCGGCCCGTTTCGTCGCGCTTGAATACGGCGGTGCAGTCGAGAATGCCCGCGCATACGCGGTTGACGTAGGATATGACGCGCTCGTGCGCCGCCTCACGGTTTGCCGCCGTACCCTCTTGCAGCAGATCCTTTATCATGCCGCGGTGCAAATATAAGGGATGCGTATTTTCTTCCGGCGCCGACGCATCGTACGGCGCGCCCGCCACGATATCGGTGATCTCTTCGAGTTGCGCCTTCAAACGCCCCGGCAGGATAAATAATCCCATCGCCTCGATGAGCCCGATGCCCTCGCTTTTGATATTGTGATAGCGCGGGTGCACGTGGAAAATGCCGTCGGGGAACTGTTCGTCCGCACGGTTGTTGCGGAAAATGAGCGTAACTACGTACTTGCCTCCGACTTTGCGCGCGATGGGCGAGCAGGAATTGTGCGGCGTATCGCCGCTGTGCGAAAGTACGTTGCAGGCAGGGCTGTCGAATTTTTTCCACGCCGCGATCAGCCGCTTTGCGAGCGCCGCAACCGACGCGCGGTTTTCGCTTTCCAATTGAAAGGCGCTGTTATACCAATCAAGAATACCCGCGCGCACATCGGGAAAAGCGGGCTCCTCGTATAAAACGTCAAATTCAGCGCGGTGCATGGGCATTTCGTGCCTGCCGCCCTGGAAATGTTCGTGATTGAGAATGGAGCCGCCGATGATCGGCAGAGAGGCGTTGCTCCCGATAAAATAGTTGGGAAACGCATCCACGAAATCGAGCACCTTTTCCACCGTGGAATCGTTTACGTTCATGGGCGTATGCGCCTCGGAGATCGCGATACAGTGCTCGTCATAATAGGCGTAGGGAGAATATTGCACGAACCAGGGCTCGCCGCCCAGGATCGTCTTTACGGTGCGGATATTCTGGCGCGGCGCCTGTGCGCCTTGCCCTTCGAAGCCCTCGTTTTCCTTGCAGAGCGCGCACGCGGGATATCTTTTACTTTGCGGCGCGGTGAGCAGTTTTGCAATGTCCTTATTGTTTTTTTCGGGTTTGGACAGATTGACCGTGATCTCCAGCGTGTTCTGCCCGTCGTCGTAAGTCCATACGAGATTTTTTTCGATGGCGGTCTTTTGGATATAGCCGTTGCGCACGGATAATCCGTACAGATAATCGCACGCGCATTGCGCGCCTTTCTCCGCTTTGATCGCGTAAAAAGCGCGGTTCACTTCGGAAGGCGGGGGCGTCAAAAGCCCGAATATGCCCGCGGCAAAGCGCGCCTCTTCCCCCGCGTCGCACAGTCCGCGTTCGCGGGCGAACGCGCAGATCTCCGCGTACAGCGCGTCGGGAACGCGCATTTCGTACACGTCGCTCGTTTCCGCATTGCCGTCGTAAGGCGCAAACAGCCCGAATTTAGACAAAAGAAGATTGCGCGTATAAATTTCATCGCAAGCCTGTAAATGCAAAAACGCCTTTGCATAGGCGATCAGCCGTTCGATCAGCAATTCTCCGTTCATAAAACCTCCGTCAGAGCGCGTCCTTCTTACAATACATATGTATTCTAACAATTTTTTCATGATTCGTCAAGACAAAAAAAGGCGCGGAGCAAATTGCTCCGCGCCTTTCTTTATCAATTTCATTCGCCCTGCAACGGCGCTTTTTTTTCGGCAAAATATCGTTTGGCGTTGTTTTCCTCCAAACGGGTCAAAAAGCCCGCCGCGGGCAGTTTTTCGAGGTTTTCCCCTACCTTACGGGATATGAAAAGGTAAATACAGTAGATCGCGGGCAACCCCAGATTTGTTTCCAACAGGGAATTTACGACGAGCACTCGCAATTTTTCCGCCATTTCGACGATGCCGCTCGAACGGATACCTCCGATAAGCAGGGAAAATTCCCAGCCGAACTGCACGGCCACGCCGATCGCAATGAGCCACAGGATCCGGAAACGGTATTTCTTTTCCTTTTGGAAAATATTCCAGCCGATCACGGCGAGATAGGAAAGGAACAAAAATAAAGCCATAAATCCGTGATAAGCGCCCGTGGTGCGGGCAATGGTGATCTCAGGCGCGTTCCCGAACATGCCGGCCAGCATGGGACAGGCGAGCCACCAAAGGAGAATGAGCGCCGTCCATTCGGCGAACCGTTCGTCTTTACGGAGAGCCAGCCAGATCCAGGCAAAGTTTGTGATGCCGTAACTCATGGACATCCACAAGAGTACCCAGAACATACTGCCGCCCTCTATGGTACGCGAATGCGTCAGCAGATGAAAGATGCCGTAATCGACAAGAAAGTACAGCACGCCGCCGCACAGCGCGAACAGCAACGTCAATTTTCTTTTGCTCAAAAACAACAGCACACAAAATAACACCAAAAACGCCGTATCCAGCCAGATATACGCCGTGTTGAACGTGCGTTGCGCAATGACTCCCATTTTTCGATCCTCTCTTTCCTTTTGTAATATATATCCATGATTATATATGACAAAATGCGATTTGTCAATGAAAAAGACGGCATCGCCGCCGTCTTTTCTAAATTTGCAACTGCTGCCCGATTTGGAAAAATCCTTTCCACGGATCGGCTTTTTTCAGTCGTTTGAGCGCGTCGAACATATCGACGCCGTCGGGCGCCACCGTAGAGAGTTCCCGCCAGGCAATGGGCATGGAAACGTGCGCGCCGGGCCGCGCGCGGAGCGAATAAGGCGCGACGCTCGTAGCCCCCCGCCCGTTGCGCACCCAGTCGATGTAGATCTTACCCTTTCTTTTGATCTTGCGCACGTTGCTCGTATACCTTTCGGGCCATTTTTTCTCCATCAACTGCGCCACCTGCCGAGAAAAATCGCGGAACGCGTCCCACTCCGCCGTCGGACGAAACGGCACGACGACGTGATATCCCTTTCCGCCGCTCGTCTTTAAAAAACTTTGCAGGGACAGCGAGTCGAGCACTTTTTTCAGATCTTTGACTCCCTGTCGGATCTGACCAAGCCCCATGCCCTCGTCGGGGTCCAGATCGAAGATCATCATGTCGGGCCTTTCCAGATCGTCCGCACGGCTGCCCCAGACGTGAAATTCCAGCGTGCCGAGTTGCGCTTCCGAGATCAGACCCCTTTCGTCTTTCAGATAAAAATAATCGCTCTTTTCGCCTTCGCTGTTTTCGATCTCTAAAATTGCCGTCCCCTCGCCCTCCGACACGGGGTGTTTTTTAAAAAAGCACGCGGCGGATACGCCCTTATGACACCGCACGACGCTGAGCACACGCCCGCCCGCGTAAGGCATCATCCGCTTGGCGACGGCGGCGTAATACTGCGCGATTTCGAGTTTTTTCACTTCGGGATCTTTAAAAACGATCTTATCGGGACTGCTGACGGGAATGCCAAGCACGGTCGCCTCTTTTTTCGTTTCCCTCTTTGGTTCCGATTTTACGTCCTTCTCGGAAAGCGGCGTTTCCCGCACGACTTCCGTCGGTTTTTTGTCCGTGCGCAGCCCCTTGAAACTCGCCTGCCGCAACACGTTTTCGTCCGTCCATTCGGCAAACTGCACCTCTGCGACCAGACGGGGTTTCAGAAAAACCGTTTCCGTTTCGTCAAATTCGGGCGCGGTTTTAAAAGGAGATATTTCCGTGCGCAACTTGTCGAATTTTTTCAGCAGCGACTCCGCATCCCGTTGCCCGAACCCCGTTCCCGCGCGCCCCGCGAAAATCAATTTTCTGCCTTCGTACACCCCGAGCAGAAGCGCGCCGATCCCGCCCGCTTTTTTCTCCGAGATCTGATAACCGCCGATCACGAATTCCTGACGGTTATAGCATTTCATTTTGATCCAATCGCCGTTTCGCGTTCCACTGTACCGCGAATCGAGTTTTTTGCCGACAATGCCTTCCAGACCGATTTTTGCAGCGGCTTGAAAGATCTCCTCTCCGTTGCCGAGCGTGTGTTTGCTGTAAACGACGGATGCGGGCGCGCCCTTCATCAATTTTTCAAGCGCGCTTTTTCGCTCGGAAAGCGGGAGATCGCGCAGATCTTTGCCGTCGGCCGCCAACAGGTCAAAGACGATGAACGTCAATTCTTTTCCCGTCGGCTTTTTCAGATAGTTTTGCAGCGCCTGAAAATCGCTCTTTCCGTTTTCGTCCGCTATGATCATTTCCCCGTCGAGTACCATCGAGCGCCCCTTGCTCCACGTTTCCAACGCCTTCGCAACGCTTTTGAATTTCGCCGCATAATCGTGGCCGCCGCGCGTCATCAGTTTCACGGAGCCGTCCTCCGCGTACGCCAGTATGCGGTAGCCGTCGTACTTGATCTCGTAAGCCCAGCCATCTTCCTGCGGAAGTTTATCTACGGATCGCGCGAGATGCACGGAAAGGTTTTGAAACGGAATGACTTTCGTCTGCGACGATTCCTCCGCCGCGATCTTCTCTAACTTGCGTCCCGAGCGAACGCTCGTATCATAGTCGGAAATGCCCGTACCGGGTGCCGCAAACTCGTCCTTCTCTTTGATGAGCAGCCAATTTTCCGCGCTCTCGTTTTCCCTCGGAGCCATGCGGACAAGCGCCCATTTGCCGTGCAGGCGCTCTCCCGACAACTTAAATTTCAAAGAGCCTTTTTTAAGCCCTTCTTCGAAATCTTCCTGCGGCTCCCACGCGCCCTCGTCCCACAGCATGACCGTACCGCCGCCGTATTCTCCTTTCGGGATCGCGCCCTCGAAATCGGCGTATTCCACGGGGTGATCCTCCACGTGCACCGCGAGCCTTTTATCTTTGGGATTATAGGAAGGGCCTTTGGGCACAGCCCAACTGAGCAGCACGCCCTGCCATTCCAACCGAAAGTCGAAATGCGTTGTCCGCGCTGCGTGATATTGTACCACGAATTTCAAACCTTTCTTTTTGCGTTGCTTGCCGTTCGCAGGCTTCCCCTTCGGCTCGCTCGTCTTGACAAAATCTCTTTTTTCCTGATATTTCTTCAACTTTTCGGACATGGGTAACCCTCCATTGAAGTTTATTATGGACATTTTTAAAAGTTAAAAAACAAAAACCTCTCACGAAAATAATTTCGTGAGAGGTTTTGGAGCTGGTGGCCGGACTTGAACCGGCGACCTGCTGATTACGAATCAGCTGCTCTACCGACTGAGCCACACCAGCGTTTCGGCAAAAGCACGGGGCTTTCGCGATTAGCCTACTTATTATACCATAATTTTAAAAAAAATCAAATGTTTTTCAGCCCTTTCGGCACAATCATATTGATTTTTTTCGGAAGGACTTGAATTTTTACGTTTCCGCTGATCCCCTTTTCGCCGTCGAAATTCCAAATGACGTTTTCAGGCACGAAAATTTCGAATTCGGAGCCTTCAAAGCGCACGATCTGCTTTTCTTTGAATTTATATCCGAATAAAAACAGGCGCGCCAAGGCTATATATGCGCGTATCCGCTTTAAAAACGTGGGATTTTTCGTCTGCTTGACGAGCGCGATCTCCAGTTTTCCGTCGGCAAAACTGCCCTTTTTGTTGATGTGCATGCCCGCGACGTAACGTCCGTTCATCAGGAGCACGAACACGCTCTGCGTATTCACCGTTTCGTTTCCGTTACGCACTTCGACGGGAAATACGTCGAAGCGCATATTTTTTTTGATGCCTTCCAACCCGTATGCCATTCTGCCGATGAGTTTTTTCTGGCTCTGCGGCGTGGTGTACGTCGCACTCGTGAAAGCCCCCGCCGCCACCACGTACATGGCGTAGCGCTCGTTCACTTTCACGCAGTCGAGCATTACGTTTTCCCCGCCGAGTATGACTTTCAGCGCCCGGCGGATATTTTTCGGGATATGCAGAGAATGCGCGATATCGTTGACCGTACCGCTGGGAATATAGCCGAGTTCGGGCATGATCTCCGCAGACGCCACCCCCTGCAACACTTCGTTGAAAGAGCCGTCGCCGCCCGAAAAGACGATGGCGTCGTATTTTTTCGCCGCCTCGCGCGCCGCCGCAGTCATATCGCCGCAGGCGCGCGTTTCATATACGTCCACGATCTCATATTTCTCGCGGAGTTTATCCACGACGTACTTGATCTTTTTTCGGATTCGCCCTTTGCCGCTGACCGGATTGTAAATAAAAATACAATTCATGAATTTTAGCCAAAATCCCCGTAAAAATTCTCTGATGACATTATATATGATTCCGCAAAATTTAGCAAGCGTTCGCGAAAATTGCCCTTCATTTTTGTAATTTTTGTGCCGTTTGCATATAAAGATCGCTCATGCAGGCATAGATTGCACGAATGTCCGACGAGGCAAACAGCCCGTCGCTCACAGCCAGAAGCCCGCACGCGCTCTCCACGCTTTCGTTCATCGCGTCATAGCGCGCCTTGGAAAGCGTTTTTTCCCCCTCCAATATCGTTTGCAGTCCCGTAAGCGCGTCTTTTGCGCTCTCCATCGAACAAAACGCCCCCTCGCGGTTGATGCGCCCCGCGTCCAACTCGTCCGCCGTCTTGCTCAAAAGAACGATACAGTCGTAATACACGCGAAAATACGAAGCGATTTCGGCGGCCGCCGACGCGTCCGACGCGGGAAGGTAAAAACCGCTCATTACAAAGGACAGAACTTCGGCGTTCTGCCCTCCGTCGACGAGATCGGCGCAGACCGCCTCCGCCGATCTCTTTGTGCGGTACACGGAATATACGACGGCGTACCCCTTGCCGCGGTGCAAAAGATAGCCCGCGCCGCCGCCCGAGGAGACCACGTCGGAAACGGACAGCGCCAAATCCTCGCGGTAGACGGTCTGCGAACAGACGAAGTATAATTCCCGCCGCAGCGCGACGCGCGCCGCCCGCTCCCCCGCCGCGACGAGGATCGTCAGCGCGAGCAGGCAGACGGCGAGAAAAATTGCGCACGAAAGGCGCAAATAAAACGCTTTTCTTTTTTTCCGATTTGTTTTATAATGAATGCACCGCATACCTAAATTTATGACGGAAGGGGTTTATTTATGAATTACCATATCGGAAACATGCTCATTTACCAGGAGTTCAACGGGAAAAATCAATGCCCGCTGTGCGCCATCCGCAATATCCTGGAAAGGCGGCTGACCGAGCAATACCTGAACGAATCGGTGATGGAAGATTTTCAGCGCCGCATGGTCAACGAAAAGGGCTTTTGCCTGCACCATACCGAAATGATGCTGGCGCGCCAGAACAAACTTTCCCTCACATTGCAGCATATTACAAGGCTCACCGCGCTCAAAGGCCGTCTGGAAATTACCGCCGAACCGAAGATCGCGAAAGAAATGGCGGATTTTTTTATCGATTCGGACAGCCGCTGCGTCATCTGCGACGGCGTGGAAGTCAACATGATCCGCTATTATAAGACGGTTGCGGAAATGTTTTTCGCCGAAAAGAAATTCAAGGAGATCCTGCAAAACACGAAGGGGTTCTGCCTGGAACATTTCGGGCAACTGCTGCGTTACGCTTCGTTCGCGCGCACGCGGAAAAAGGATTATATCTATACGCTGACCAAACTGGAACAGGCGAGCGTGCAGTCGCTTTTAGAGGACTTGAACTGGTTTGCCGCTAAGCACGACTACCGCAATGCGGACAAGCCCTGGAACGGCGCGGAAGATTCCCTTTTGCGCTCCGTCGTAAAGATGCACGGCGATCGGGCGAAATAAAATATTTGAAATTCTTTGCGGAAAAATTTATGATTTCTTAATCATTTTCATGTATTCTTACATAGAACCGCAAAGATTTCTCCATTTATTGACAAAAACGAAAATGTCGTTTATAATTTATGGGTAGTAAGCGGAGGAAAAACCAAACAAATGCACGGCAACAAACAAGACAAACGCAGCGTTCGCACCTGCGCAGCCATCGAGAGCGCGCTTTTAAGGCTTCTCGGCGGCCGCGACATCAACGAGATCACGATCAAAAGGCTATGCGAGGAGGCGGACGTAAACCGCACTACGTTTTATCTGCATTATACCAGTGTTTTCGACGTTTTGGAAAACATTCGGGAAGAGATCATCACGCGCATTTTGAAAAATTATACCGTTCATAAATTTCCCCACGGCTCGGAGGCATACACCGATTTTCTGACTGCCGTGCGGGAAGAAACGGAGCGCATGCCCATGCTAGAAGAATTTCTGGCGAATTCAAAAGAGGCGGCGATGTTCACGCAGGATCTGAAATATTCTTTTTACGAACGGCTGCACGGCGCGCTCGTGAAAGAGGCGAGCGAGGACAAGAAAGAATGCTGCGCCTATGTGACCGTGTTTTTGTGTTCGGGCGTCATAGACGCGTATATTCTTTGGCTGAAAAACGGAAAGGCCACTCCTTTCGAAGTATTGTGCAAGAGTTTTTCCGCCCTCATCAAGACGGGGCACGCCTGCTTTATGCCCCACGAATGAACGAGAGGAATTTATGAAAATAACCATAGTCGCCGACGTGCTCGGCGAAGAAAATAACGGGACCACTATCACGGCGAAACGCCTCATTCAGCATTTAAAAGAGCGCGGGCACGCCGTGCGCGTGATTTCCCCTTCCGAAGAGGACGGGGAGGGGTTCATTCGGGTACCCAAGATCAATTTCGGAATTTTCAATTCGTACGTAGCGAAAAACGGCGTGGAACTTGCCAAACCCAACGAGGATATGATCCGCGAAACGATCAAGGACAGCGACGTGGTGCATATTCTGATGCCTTTTTTTCTCGGGAACGTGGCGATCAAAATGTGCCGCGAAAACGGGATCCCCGTTACCACGGCTTTCCACGTGCAGCCCGAAAACGTGAGTTGTCATTTCGGCCTGCAAAAGAGCGCGTTCGTCAACCGCCGCATCTATAAATTTTTCCATAAGCATTTTTACGCCTATACCGAATACATTCACTGCCCCACCCGATTTATCGCGGAGGAACTGAAAAAACACGGGTATAAACAGGATCTGCGCGTCATTTCCAACGGCGTGGACGAACTGTACCGCGCCGAGCGCGGCGAAAAACCCGAACGGTACCGCGGCAAATTCTGCATTCTCTCCACGGGGCGCCTGACCAAGGAAAAATGTCAGAAACTTCTGATCGAAGCCGTGAAAAAGTCGCGTCACGCGGACGAGATACAACTGTTCATCGCGGGACAGGGCCCGTTGCTCAAAAAACTCGTAAAGGCGGGCGAGGATCTGAAAAATCCGCCCGTCATCGGTTTTCATCCCAAGGAAGAGTTGGTAAAGATGATCAACTACTGCGATCTGTACTGCCACCCGTCGTATGCGGAGATCGAGTCGATCGCCTGTGTCGAGGCGATCACCTGCGGGCTGGTGCCCGTTATTTCCGACAGCAAAAAGTCGGCGGCGCGCTACTTCGCGCTGCGCCCCGAATGCCTGTTCAGCGCGGGCAACAGCGCGAACCTCGCGCAAAAGATCGACTACATGATCGAACATCCCGAATTCCGCGAAACGTTGCGCACGGAATATGCGGAATACGCAAAACAGTTCGCCCTGGAAAAATGTATCGACGAAATGGAAAAAATGTTTACCGACGCAGTCGAGGGAAAACACAGATAAAAAGAGCCGCGGAAATATTTCCGCGGCTCTTTCACGTTATCCGAATATTTTTTGCGTCAGTTCTTTGAAATCCCGCGCGAAACAGTCGGCGCCCGCCGCGACGAGTTCATCGCGCGTGCGGTAGCCCCAAAGTACGCTCACGCAGCGCATTCCCGCGTTTTTCGCGGTTTCGACGTCCGTATCCCCGTCGCCTACGAAGACCGCCTCCGCGGGTGAAACGCCCAACTGTTTCAGGATCGCCTGCGTGCCCGCGGGATCGGGTTTGACGGGATAGCGGGCGGAATTGCCCAGAACGGCGTCGAACGCGTGTTCCCGCAAAAGCGTTCTGCACAGCACTTCCGTCGTATTCTGCGCCTTATTGGTGACGATCGCGGTCTTGACGCCCCGCGCCCGTATATCCTGCAAAAACGCAGATTCGCCTTCAAACATTTTCGTGCGCCCGTTGTCCCAATGCACGTGCAGATCGCCGTAATAGGCATAGCACTCGTCCAGCCTGTGCCGTTCATTTTCGGGCAGCGACATCGCCGTAAACTCGCGGCCGCCGTGCCCCACGAATAGGCGCGTGTCCTGCATGGAAACGGGGGGAAACCCGAAATGCGCGAGCATGGCGTTCATACAGGCGTTGAGATCGGGCAGAGTGTCCAAAAGCGTGCCGTCCAGATCGAAAAGTATCGCTTTTACCATGGTATCGCTCCGATCACATTTTTTCGGGAACGCCGATCCCCAGAAGAGCCAGCGCGTTTTTCAGCGTTTGCAGCGTCGCACTCGTGAGCGCAAGACGGAAATTTTTGTCCTTTTCTTCCGCGCCCAAGATCTTGCAGTCGAAATAAAATTTGTTGTAGATCTGCGCCAGATCCACCGCGTAGCGCGCGATCAGGCTAGGCTCGTATTTTTCCAGCGCGTCGGAAAGAAGTTCGGGAAATTCCGATATCTTTTTGACGAGTTCGAATTCCTGCGGACAGATATCTTTCGCCTCGTACGCGCTTACTTCCCCGCCCTTTGAAAGAACGCTGTTCGCGCGGGCGCAGGTGTACTGCACGTAGACCGACGTTTCTCCCTCGAAATTGAGCACTTTATCGTAGGAAAAGGTGATATCCTTGATCTTATTGTTGTAAAGCGCGCCGAAAATGACCGCGCCCACGCCCACCGTGCGGGCAATCTCCTCTTTGTCGGAAAGGGAGGGGTTCTTTTCGGAAATGATCTCGTACGCCTTTTGAATACACTTGTCGATGACGTCTTCGAGATACACGACGTTGCCCTTGCGGGTAGACATGGCGCCCTCTTCCAAAGATACCATGCCGTACGCCACGTGCACCAGATCTTTCGACCATTCCTTGCCCATCAGTTCCAGCACCTTGAAAAGTTGCTTGAAGTGCAGATTCTGCTGATAGGCGACCACGTACAGGCATTTATAAAAATCGTACGTTTGCTTACGGTACAGCGCCGCGGCGATGTCGCGCGTGGCGTACAGGCTCGCGCCGTCCGAACGCAGAATGATACACGGCGGCATGCCGTACGCTTCCAGATCGACGATCTTTGCGCCCTCGCTCTCCTTTAAAAGCCCCTTTTCTTCCAACTCTTCGATGACGGGACCCATTTTGTCGTTGTAAAAACTTTCACCCGCCCAACTGTCGAAATGCACGTCCAAAAGTTTATAAATTTTGGAGACGTCTTTCAAGGTGAGTTCCTTGAACCACTCGAAGAGCGCCACGCTCTCCTTGTCACCCTCTTCGATCTTTTTGAAATAGGAACGCGCCTCGTCGTTCAGCGCCTCGTTCGATTCCGCTTCCCGATGAAAGCGGACGTACAATTCGTTGAGCGCGCGCAGGCCGCCCTTTTCCACGTCCTCGCGGCTGCCCCAGCGCTTGAACGCGGATATGAGTTTGCCGAACTGCGTGCCGTAATCACCCAGATGGTTGATGCCCACGGGCGTATATCCCAAAAATTTATGCAGTTTATAGAGCGAACTTCCGAGAACGGTCGTCGAAAGGTGCCCGATATGAAAGGGCTTGGCGATGTTGACGGAGGAATAGTCGATGCAGACGGTCTTGCCCGTTCCCTCGTCGGAAGAGCCGTAGCGCTCCTTTTCGGAAAGGACGCGCGAAAGCGTTTCCTTCGCCCAGAAGTCGCGGTCGATCTTGAAATTGACGTAGCCGTTCACAGCCGAAACTTCGCTCACGAATTCGTCCGCGGGAACAGATTTTGCGATCTCCTCGGCGATGAGCGCGGGGGATTTTCTGAAAATTTTCGCAAATTTAAAGCAAGGCAGGGCAAAGTCGCCCATCTCCGTATTGGGCGGCAGGGCGAGCATGGAAACGAGTTCGTCTTCCCCGATCCCCTCTATGTTCAATTTTTTCGCGATGTGCCGTTTAAAATCCATATCGACCTCGAAATTTCTGTAATATATCAATTTTACCATATTTTCGCGGAATTTACAACTTTTTGCGCTTTTCCCCCCGAAACTTTTTGATTATTTTCGCGATTTATATTATAATGGCATCTGACAGACAAACCGAGGTGTATTCATATGAAATTAGGCGTAGTGGGACTTCCCAACGTGGGCAAATCCACTCTTTTCAACGCGATCACGCACGCGGGCGCAGAGGCCGCGAATTATCCTTTCTGCACCATCGAGCCCAACGTGGGCGTGGTGGCGGTACCCGACGAGCGGCTCGATAAACTCGCCGCCCTGTACGACAGCAAAAAAATAACCCCCGCGGTCATCGAATTCGTGGACATTGCGGGACTGGTCAAGGGCGCGTCCAGGGGCGAAGGGCTGGGCAATAAATTTTTGTCGCATATCCGCGAAGTGGACGCGATCGTGCACGTGGTGCGCTGTTTTGCGGACGAGAACGTGACGCACGTGGAAAACTCCATCGATCCCATCCGCGACATCGGCACCATCAATCTCGAACTGATCTTATCCGACATCGAATCCGTGCAAAGAAGGCTGGATAAAGCCAAAACTTCCGCCAAAGGCGGCGATAAAAAATATCTCGCGGAAGCGGAATTTCTCTCCCGCATTCTCAGCCATCTCGAAGAGGAAAAGCCCGCGCGCACCCTCGAAATGACCGAGGAAGAGACGGAAATCATGAAAAACCTGTTCCTTCTGACTTCCAAACCCGTCATTTACGCGGCGAACATCGCGGAAAAGGATATGGGCACGGACGAAAACGAACTGCCCATGGTCGCAAAGGTAAAAGAATTCGCAAAGAACGAGGGCTCGGAAGTTCTGGTCATCTGCGCGAAAACGGAAGAAGAACTTTCCCAACTGCCCCCCGACGACGCGCAGATGTTTTTGGAAGATCTCGGACTCAAAGAGAGCGGGCTCAACCGCCTCATCAAAAAGTCGTACGACCTTTTGGGACTCATCAGTTATCTTACGGCGGGCGAAAAGGAAACGCGCGCCTGGACGATCGAAAAAGGCACCAAGGCGCCCCAGGCGGCGGGAAAGATCCATACCGATTTCGAAAAAGGTTTTATCCGCGCCGAAGTCGTGGACTGGCAGATCCTGCTGGAATGCGGCAGTTATACGGCTGCCAAGGAAAAGGGAAAGGTTCGTTCGGAGGGAAAGGATTACGTCATCCGCGACGGCGACACCGTCCTCTTCCGTTTCAACGTATAAAAAAGAGCGGAGTACGTCGTACTCCGCTCTTTTTGTTTTCCCGTAAAATTTACGAAAATTTATACCTGCTCGTAATAGCAGCCGGACTGCTGTGTAGGCGGGAAAGTTTCACCTTCGTTCATATAGAGTTTGCCCATGTCTTCGCCGTTCGGTCCTACGACTTTGTAGGTACCGCTCTTGGGACAATTGTCGCCTGAATGCATCTGCATAAATGAATTCCTCCTTGAATTTTATAGTAACAGTTTGCGCAGGAGATTTAAATTTATGCGTCAGAAAGGAAAAATAATCAAAAGGATCGATAGTACGATCAAATAAATGCAAAACGCCCCGTATTTTCCTTTTTTGATGGCTTTGAGCATGATGCCGATGGCAAACAGTCCGCACAAAAAAGACAGCAGCGTGCCCACCGCCAGTGCGGGAAAACCGATCCCCGCCAGCGACACGCCCCCTTTCGCGCACTTGACGATCTCCACGAGGAGCGCGCCCGCGATGATCGGAACGCTCATCAGAAAGGAGAAATCCGCCGCTTCGTCGCGGCTCGCGCCGCAAAGGACCGCGGCGGAAAGCGTCGTTCCGCTCCTCGATAGCCCGGGTATGACCGCGACCGCCTGCGCAAGCCCCACAACGAGCGCGCGGCGCTTGTCGACGGGGCGGTACAGCGCCGTACGGCGCGTCTTACGTTCGGCGAGCGCCAACAATACTGCGGTCAGCGCGAACGCCACCCACAAAAACTTTCCGCCGAAAAATGCTTTATCCACCAGATCGCCCAAGAGAACCCCGACGAGCGCCGCGGGCACGGTGGCGATCAGAAGCCTTAAAAGATCGGAAAAGGGCGGACGAAACAGCGCGAGCAGTTTTTTGAAATAGACCGCGATGACGGCGACGAGCGTCCCCGCGTGCAGTACGATCCCCAAAAACATATCCGCGCCGCCCGTACTCACCCCTAAAAGCCGCTCGAACAGCAGAATGTGTCCGCTGGAAGAAACGGGCAAGAATTCGGTGAGTCCCTGCACGATGCCCAATACCGCCGCTTTCCAGATCTCCATAAAGCCCCCTTGTCCGAAGAAAATCACTTTATATATATGAAACGGGGGGCGCGCATATGCGCGCCCCCCGCCGAATGTTCCGAATTATCAATAATTTTTGCGTCCGATGAGAAAATCGATGTCCACGTCGAAAAAGTCCGCCAACAGCCAGAGGCTCTTGATACTCGGCTCCTTTTTCTGTGAGAGCCATTCGCTCACGTTGCTCTGGCGCATGCCTATGGCCTTTGCCAGAGCGTACTGCGTGACGCCCGACTCCTTCATCAATTCTTTCAGCCGCTCCGCAACCAAGATTTTCAAAACGCATCCCCTTTTTTATTGACATTATATCTCAATGGTGATATAATTATTCAAAATATCTCCTTAGAGATATACAAAAGAAGACAAACGGGAACGATGCGTTTCGGTATGGGTAAAAAAAGCGGGGATCCGGAAACTTCCGGATCCCCGCTTTTTATTCAGAGCCCGACCGCCGCAGCGATGGCACGGACAGTCTCTTCCAGTCCCAACCCGTCACACGCGACTGTCGCGTCCGCATATTTTTCGTATAGGGGCGCGCGCTCGGCGTACAGTTCCGCGAGCGTTTCGCCCTGCCGCCGCATGACGACGCCGCGCCGCGCGATATTTTTCAGACGCCTTTCTACTTCGGCAAGGCTGAGTTCGAGATAGACGACGGTGCCCAGTTCTTTCAAATGTTTCATCGCACGTTCGCCGTAGACGACGCTGCCGCCCGTGGCGACGACGCAACGCTCCGCCCACAGAGCCCCGTTGACGTTCTCTTCGATTTCGATGAACTTTTCCGCGCCCTCGCGTTCGATGATCTCGCAGAGAAGGCGCTTTTGTTGGTTCTGTATCAGAAGATCGCTGTCGATAAATCCGTAGCCGACGGTTTTGGCGAGAAGGACGCCCGCCGTGCTCTTGCCCGACGCGGGCATTCCGATCAAAATAATGTTTTTCATAACAAAAAAATTATAGCGCAATCTGCGGAAAAAGTCAACCGCCCGCGAAAAACGTGCAAAACCGCGCGAGGTATGGTATAATGAAAGCATGAACAGACAAGAGATCCTGCAAAAACTGCCCGCGCTGCTTTTGCCATGGTACGATGTAAACAAGCGCGACCTTCCCTGGCGCAAAAATACCGACGCATACCGCGTGTGGGTTTCGGAGATCATGCTGCAACAGACGCGCGTGGAGGCGGTCAAGGAACATTACGAGCGGTTTATGCGCGAACTGCCCACCGTGCAGGCGCTCGCAGCGTGCACGGAAGAAAAACTTTTGAAGTTGTGGGAAGGGCTGGGCTATTACAGCCGTGCCCGCAATCTGCACAGCGCGGCGAAAGAGATCGCCGCGCTCGGGGAGTTTCCGTCCGATCACGAAAAGATACGCAAACTCAAAGGCGTGGGCGCGTATACGGCGGGCGCGATCGCCTCGATCGCCTTCGAACAGCCCACGCCCGCAGTGGACGGAAACGTGATCCGCGTGCTTTCCCGACTCTTGGCGGACGAGCGCGGACAAGACGTTTTAAAAGACGTTTTCGAAAAGGAACTCGCGCCCGCCTACCCTCCCGCGCGCAGGGGCGACTTTACGCAAAGCCTGATGGAACTGGGCGCGACGATCTGCCTGCCCTCTTCGCCCCGCTGTATGCTCTGCCCGCTCTTTTCGCTCTGCGGTACGCGCGGGGACGCGCTGCCCGTCAGAAAGCGCAAAGCGGAGCGCAAAAAGACGGAAATGACCGTGTTCGTCTTTTCGGGCGAAAACGGCGCGGGGCTTTTCAAGCGAACAGACGGCGTTTTGAAGGGACTTTGGCAATTCTATAACGTGACGCGGTTTCTCGGCGCCGACGAGGCGCGCGGACACTTGCTATCGCTGGGGCTGAAAGAGTTTTCGCTCTCGCCCGCGCCCGTTTCACACAAACACGTTTTTACCCACCTCGAATGGGATATGCGCGCCTACGCCGTGCAGACGGAAGAAGTCCTTCCTTTCCTGACTTATTTCCCGAAAAGCGAAATCGTAGAAAAAATTTCCGTTCCGTCCGCCTTTCAATGGTGCATCGAACTGATATAAAAAGGAACGCCGCATGCGGCGTTCCTTTTGTATTTATCGGATTATTCGGTCTGCGTCGCCTCTATCTCCTCTTCGAAAGAGGAAACGGGTGCGCTCTCTTCTTTTTTCACGTTTTTGGCGGAAGGCTCCTTTTTTTTCTTGATCTTGCGCCGTTCCCCTTCGGGCATCTTTTTGTTTTCCCAATAATTCACGCTCTTGCCGCCGTTGGATCCGGCGTACAGTTTTTCCATCGCCGCGACGGTGCGCTGCATCAGATCCACTTCCTGTTCCTTGGAAAAGAGCATATAATCGGGATAGATAGGCTCGCCGATGGTGATGGTCGCGCACGGTTTTTTAGGCAGAAACAAGCGGTACAGACCGCGGCGTTTGCGCCAACTCATCACGACGGGAAGAATGGGAACCTGCGCCTCGCGCGCGATCATGAACGCGCCGCGGCTGAAATCGCGCAGTCCCGCATAATAGTTGACGAGTTCCCCTTCTGCATACACGTGCAATAAACGTTTTTTCTTGACAAGTTCTTTGACTTCCTGTAAAAAGATGGGCATTTCGGAAACCTTGTCCGCCACGGGGATCACGCCCACGAAGTGCAGGATCCCGCCCGCCACAGGGATATGGAAATTGCTTTTCAGCGACGTGAAATGCACCTTTCTCGGGAACATTGCCAACGCGTTCATCGTGCAATCGAGCGTATGAACGTGGTTGGACACAGAGATCGCGCCCTTCTTTTTGAGTTTTTTCAGATTTTTGCGGCCGCTTATTTTCAGTCCGTACACGAGTTTGTTATAGACGAAAAGCAGCGGAATGGCGATCCCGTAATAGAAAAGCGAAGAAAAGAAATTTGCGATCTTCGAGCGTTTGCCGAAAAATTTGCGCATTTTCTTGTGCTCTTTGCCTTCCACGCGCTTTTTGTTCTTGTGCGTTTTGATCGCCTCGGTAAACATTTCTTCCGCGCGTTCGACCGAATAATCCAGACGATAGCGGCTGCCGTGGTCGGCGTATTTCTCCCCCATGCGGCGGCGCTCTTCTTCGTGTTCGATCCAGTAGTCGATCTTGGCGGCGAGGTCTTTTTCCGAACCCGCCTTGAAAAGCGAACGTTCGTCGAGCGCGAACTGCGGCGTCGCAGATTTTTTGGAATCGGCGATGACGGGCACCAGCCCGCAACTGAACGCCTCGATACAGGCGATCGCCTCGATCTCGATATCCGCGGCGTGTACGTACAGATCGGAAGAATGAATGACTTCGATCAGTTCTTTCTCGGGATAAAACCCGAACGTGACGGGATTTTTCAGATATTTTTTGCCCAGCCGTTCGAGTTTTTTGCGCTTGGGCCCCTTGCCCGCGAGCGTCAAGCGGATCTTGTCCGCATATTTGGAACGGGCGATGGCGCGGATGAGAACGTCCTGCCGTTTTTCGGTAGCGTAGCGCCCGATCATGAGGATATCGAAAAACTCCTTAGGCTCGGTGCGCGGCGTTTCGGGCGGACGGAAATCAGCCGCCACGCCGTTGGAAATGACGTGCAGTTTCGCCTTGTATTTATGTTTCCTGAGTTGGTCGGCAATGAAGACCGACGGGCAATGGATATGGTCGAAATACTTGTAAAATTTGCGGCGGAACCAGGAATAGATCCATCTGGGGACAAGCCTGCTGCGCTTTAAGCCGCAATTATAAGTAATGTTTTCGGGTTGCAGATGAAAGGCGGCCGTACAGGGAATACCCATTTCTTTTGCGATCTTCCTGCCCTTTTTTTCCAACTGAAAGGGAAGATAAAAGTGGACGACGTCCGCGCCCTCGAAGGCTTCGCGGAAGACCGATTCCACGGGCTTGCCGAAACGGATCTGCTGTTTTGACGCAACTTTTGTGGCGATGGGTAAGATACGCTCGGGGACCTCGTATTCGCCCTCTCCGCGCGCGCCCGTTGCCACGACGCGCACCGTATGACCTCTGCGCTTGAATTCTTCCACGAAACGGTAAGCCGTCATTACCGTGCCGTTCGTCAACTGGTCATATATATCTATCACTACGACGATGTTCATAAAACCCTTCTCAAGTTAATCAATAAGTATAAGCATACGTTACACTTTCCTTAATTATAACCTTTTTTTATGACTTTGTCAATGTTCGCCAACACCTTCTTCAACATTTGACGAGGAAAACAAAAAAAGGCGGGGCAAAAATTGCCCCGCCCGAAGTTCCCGTCAATTGTTGCAAGGATTGCAGCCGTTGCAGGGATTGCAACTGACGTTCACGCAGCCGTTCAACGCGTACTGACGGTTGTAATATTCGGCGTCGTTGCAGACGTTGCAGCCGCGGTTGCCCGCGCATCTGCCATAGCCGCATCTGCATTCGCAGACGCATTTGCAGCATCTGTTGCAGCCGCCCGAACGGGGCTGGTTGCAACCGCATCCGCAGCCGTCGCCCGCGCGTCCCTGATTGCAGCCACAGCCGCAGCCGCCCGAACGGGGCTGGTTGCAGCCGCAACCGCAGCCGTCGCCGGAAATACGCAGCGACGCGGTGTCAAAACCGTTGCCGCAACCGCAGCCGTCGTTCCGGTCGCAACCGCACCCTCTCGAACAGCAATTGCTCGCACAGCCGAACAGTAACAGATAGATCAATCCCATTTTAAAAATTCCCCTTTTGTGTAATCGGAGGCACCCGCCTCTCTATTATACTATGCCGCGCGTTCCGGATTTGCACCCTCGGCGCACCCGCGCGGCGCGGGAAATTTTTCCGTTCAGTTCTTTTTCATTTCGCGCGCGATATGCGCGGCGTAGGCACCCGCTATATTGACGCCCGTCACCTTTTCCGCCTCGTTGAAAAAAGCATTGGAATTCACTTCGCAGACGATCGGTCTGCCGTCCTCCCCCTCCAACAAATCGATGCCGCAGTAATCGAGCGACAAAAGTCGCGCCGCCCTTTCGGAAATTTCGCGGTACGACTTTGTGATCTCGGCGGGATAGCCGCGCCCGCCGAGTTCGATGTTGGAACGGAAATCGCCGTCGTTGCGGCGGCGCATGGCTGCGACGGCCTTGCCGCCGATGACGAGAACGCGCGTATCTTCCCCGCGCTTTGCGGCGATATATTTCTGATACAGGTGGGGAAAAAGTTTATATTCCTCCGCGATCTTTGTAAGTTCCGCAAAATTTTGTATGAGGTTGACGTCCATCCCCCACGAGCCGAAACTCTTTTTAACGACGAGGGGATAGCCCAGTCGCTCTTCCACGACGCGGCAGTATTCCTCTCGCACGCGCGCGTCGGGATAATAACAGAGGGGCGCGGGTAGCGTATCAGGGATCTCCACGCCGCCGTTTGCCAGGGCGATATAGGTGAGCATTTTGTCGTCGCACACCTCCACGCCATCGGCGCTGTTGAAGAGCCTCACGCCTTCCTTTTCCCAAAGGCGCGAAAGATATTTGTCCTTATCGAGATAGACCACGAAATCGGGTTTTTGCGCGAGACGGACGCGGGAAGAAAAAATATCCGCGTCGAAAGCGCCGTTCAGTCGCATTTCCGTCTGCACGCCGAGCGCGTTCAATTCTTCGGCAATGCGCGACGCCTGCCTGTTTGCGCCTGCGGACTTCGTATAGGCGTTGAGCAAAACGATTCCCTTCATATGACTCCTTTCAAGAAAAAGACCGCAAAGCGAAATCTTTGCGGTCTTACGTTTTTTTACGATCAGTCCTCGACGCGGATGACGCTGTTCACTTCTACGACGTCTTCGAGCGCGCGTATCTTTTCCACCGCGCGGCGCAGCGACATTTCGCCCGTTTCGTGCGTGACGAGAATGATGGGCACGTTGTCCTGTTCTTCGCCCTTTTGTATGAGATCTACGATACTGATATTGAATTTCGCGAAGATACCCGCGACTTTTGCGAGCACGCCCGCCTTATCACGCGCGGTAAAGCGGATATAATAGCGCGAACGGAAGTCGTTGACAAAGCGCACGCCCTTTTCCGCGCCCGCGGAATTCTTGAACGTAGAATATTTTACGTCCGAATGCGTGGCGGCGTAAATGACGTCGGAAACGATGGCGCTGCCCGTAGGCATATCGCCCGCGCCCCTGCCGTAGAGCATGATGTCGCCCACGCTGTCGCCCTGCAGATAGACGGCGTTAAAGGAACCGTTGACGGAGGCGAGCGGGTGCTTGTTCTTGACGAACGCGGGATGCACGCGCGCCTCGATGCCCTCCTCCCCGTTTTTGCCGATGGCGAGAAGTTTTAAAGTATATCCCAACTCCGCACCGTATTTGATATCCTTGCGGTCGACGGAAGTGATCCCTTCACGGTAAATTTTATCGAGCGGCACTTTTTTATGAAAGGCAAGGCTGGACAAAATTGAGAGTTTATAGGCGGCGTCGTATCCTTCCACGTCCGCGGCGGGATTTGCCTCGGCATAGCCGAGCGCCTGCGCGTCCTTCAAAACTTCCTGATAACCGAGCCCTTCCTTCGCCATGCGCGTGAGGATGTAGTTGGTCGTGCCGTTGATGATGCCTTTGAGCGTGCGGATATGGTTCGCCTGCATCCCGTCGATGAGCGTGCGGATAATGGGCACGCCGCCCACGCAACTCGCCTCGAAATAAAGCCCCGCGTTGGTGCGCTTTGCGGCGCGTTCCAACTCGTGCCAGTATTTGCAAAACAGTTCCTTGTTGGAAGTCACCACGCTCTTGCCGCTGTGCAGCGCCGCCAGAACGAAAGTGCGCGCGGGTTCTACCCCGCCGATGACTTCCACGACGATATCCACGTTGGGATTGCTGACGACTTCCGCGATATTGTCGGAAATGCGGCTCTCTTCGATGCCCAGCGCGAGCGCCTTTTGTTTGTTGATCTCCAAAACGCTCTCGACGCTGATATCCACGTCCTGCGTCTCTTTATAAAATTCTCTGTGGTCGCGCAGTATTTTATACGTGCCGCTCCCCACGACTCCCAATCCCAGTATCGCAACGCCTACGCTTTTCATCTCTTACCCTCCGTATTTAAGTCGTATAAGTATTTCAAGCCCTGTAAAGTGAGCAGTTTATCCACATGGTCGATGCAGGAAATTTCCGACGCGATAATCTCGCTGAATCCCCCCGTCGCCACGACCTGCATATCGGGGCACTTCATTTCTCTTTTGATCTTCCGCACGATATAATCCACCAACCCCGCGAACCCGAATACGATGCCCGCCTGCATGTTGGTCGTCGTATTCTTACCGATGACGCTCTTGGGGATCTCGATCTCCACGCGCGGCAGTTTCGCCGTGCTGTTGACGAGAGAATCCATCGAGCCGCGGATCCCCGGGGCGATGACGCCGCCGATGAACTCGCGGTTTTCGTTGATGATGTTGAACGTCGTAGCAGTGCCGAAATCGATGACCACCACGGGAGCGCCGTACTTTCTGATGGCGGCGACGTCGTTGACGATGCGGTCGGCGCCGACTTCCCGCGCGTTGTCCACGCGGAGATTGTGTTCGGTTTTCGTTCCGGGCCCCACCAGAATGGGGTCTATGTCCAGATATCCCGAACACATATGCGATATCGTGTAGTTGAGCGAGGGAATCACGGACGATACGATGGCGCCGTGGATCTGTTCGGCGCGGATCCCTTTGACCGCCAACATATCGACAAGTTTGGTGCCGTATTCGTCCGACGTGCGTTTCAGATCCGTCGCAACGCGGAAACTGACCGCCAGCTTGTCCCCGTCGAATATACCGTATTTTATGTTCGTGTTACCCACGTCTATACATAATATCATAAAATAACCTGCCCGAAATTATTTTTATCCGATTTTGCGCGGTTCGGAAAGCGGATTTTCATCCGTATCCTCCGCCGCGGGCGATTTTATAAACAGTCCGCTCACACGGTAAAGTGCGGGCGCGGCAACCAGATTGAGGCCGAGTTCGACCAAAAAGTTGATCCCTGCGCAGCCGATGATCAGAAAATACACGACGCTCGCGGTATTTCCGACCGACTGCATGAATCCCGCGATCGTGCCGCTCATCATCAGTCCGCCCAAAATGAACAGCCCCGTATTCACGACGGGCGCGACGATCGCCGCGGTAAACACCGCCGCGTACTGATTTTTCTTTACGATGAGCCGATACGCGTAACTTGCAGCCAGCCCCGCCGCGATCGCTTTGACAAAGCAGAGGACCGTCGTGAAGACAGGTTGCTGCGAAAAGAGATAAAAGGTGAACACGTCGTTGCCGACGACGCCGTTGATCAGCGTGACCAGTCCGAACGCGAAGCCGAGAATCAGCCCTGCAAGCGGGCCGAGCATGACGGCGCCCAGAACGATGGGCACGAGCGTGAGCGTAAAGTTCACGGGGCCGATCTTGATATAGCCGCCGAAGATCTGCAATACGATGACGAGTGCCAGCAAGACCGCCAGAAAGGTGATGTTGCGGGATGTGAAAAAAGCCTTCTTTTTCATGATGACCTCCATCAGATTTCCCGAAACGGGAATATCTGTGAAAAAAAAATAAATTTATGCATTTGCAAGGTCAAACCGCACGAACGTATTTGCCTTGTGCATATCCTGTTAAAAGTACCTACAATTATAACAAAAACGCGGCGTGATAGCAAGTGAATTGACTTTATAAATTTTTCAGCCACTCTTATTTTACGCGAAATCCGCACAATTATTTTTCCTGTAACATTTTTCTTTGCCGCGCCATACATATGAGTATAAGATATTTACGGCGCGGTACACCTTATAACCTACATACCGCCGCGGCGTAAATGAATACAGGAGGAAAAAATATTTATGAACTGTTTCGGACCTTGCGGCGATAACACTTGCCTTTGGATTCTCATTATCTTACTCATCATCTGCTGCTGCGGCACCTCTTTCATCGAAAATATCTGCAACAGCTGCTATTTGCCCGTGATCCTCGCGCTCTTGTATTGCGTATGCAAGAAAGGCGGACTGTCTCATCTCTTCGGGGGATGCGGCTGCGGTTGCAAATAAGCCGTAAACATAAAACTGCCACGGTTTCGCCGTGGCAGTTTTTTTATTTGCCGCTCAAAAGATAACCCTGCACGCCGACGATCGTCTTCGCGTCGCGTATCTCTCCTCTCGCGATCATCTCCCGCACCTCTTCCACGGGCACGAAATAAGAATTGAGAAATTCATCCTCGTCCAGATGCACGGCGCCCGCCCTTGCGCGCACGGCGCGGTAGATATAAATTTTTTCGTTGGTGTAGCCGGGCGAGGGATACATGACCTGCATGAGGGAAAGTTCTTCGGGAATATACCCCGTTTCCTCTTCCAACTCCCGCCGCGCGGTATTTTCGGGATCTTCGCCCGCGTTGAGTTTGCCCGCAGGCAGTTCCCAAAGTTCTTCCCCGTAAGGATAGCGGAACTGACGCACCAATAAAATTTTGTTATCTTTTACGAACAGCACGCACGAACCGCCGCCGTGCTCCACATATTCGCGGGTGCAAAGTTTGCCGTTCGGCAGCGACGCCTCGTCGCAGTGCAGTTTGACGATTTTTCCGTTGTAAACGACGTTGCTTTTGACGCAGGTTTCGGAAAAACTCATAGTTCGCTCTCCTTGATCTTTTCATATTCCGCCAACAGCGTATCCGTGAACGCGCTCGTAAAACCCGTAGACGCGATAAAATACCGATAGCCCGCCAGAAGCCCGCAAAAAGCCTTTCCGTCCTTTTGCGAAGCGATCGCGAGGGCGTTCAAGATCATCATGCCGTCCACTTTCGAACTGTCCGGCAGAGCCGAATGAAATAACTGTTCCCGCTCGGAAAGCACCGCGTCGGTGACATCCTCGTTTTTTTTATGCGGCGGGCGGTCCTTCGGTTCCGCTTCCGCGATCTTTTTCAGGCGCGATTCCTTGAACATCTGTTTGATCAGATTTTTAAAGGGTTTGACGACCTGATTGGAAAAGGCGTAAAAACTCTCGTAATAACTGCCGTCCTCGTAAAAATATTCCTGTAAAAATTCGCCGAGGTCGAAGGTCTTATTGTCGAAATCGACGAGAAGGCAAAAAATAAAGGCGAGTTTTTCGGCAGGATCTGCGGGAAAAAGAAGTTTCCGCTTGTTTACGCTGCCCTCGGGCGCGTAATTCATGTACTTGCGCTGCGCCGCCGCGTAATCGAAATCCTTTGTGATCTCCCTGAAAAAGGCGTACAAAAGATCCGAGGTCGCGATCGATTTCAACAGTTCGCTGATCTTCGTATCCGCGATGATGAATTTGGAGCGCATCACGTCGTCGCATTTTTCCAAAAACACATCGATCTGCTGTCGTTCTAAATCCATGTTAAACTCCTTTTTCCGTGCACATTTTATACCTTTTCCCGAATCGATTATCATTATATCACAAATTTTCATTTTTATTAAGTTATTTTCGGAAATTATCTTGATTTTCACGGAAATTTTATGTATAATAGAACCAATTCAAAAACGGAGGTTCATTTCAATGAAATCGGTTAAAATTTCTCTCCAAATGGCGCAGAACGTGAAAGAATTCGTGAAGATCGTGCAGGACTATCCTTACGAAATCGATTTGAAGAGCGACAAGTATGTTGTCGACGCCAAGTCCATCCTCGGTATTTTCAGCCTTGACCTTTCCAAGCCTTTGGTTGTGGAAATTCATGCGGATGACTGCCAGGATCTCATCGACGAACTCAAAAAGTTCGCGTAAAGTTCTTATTTAGCACAAGATACGGACAAATCCGCTTTTGGCATCTGAAAGCGGATTTTTTGTCCGCCGTTCGGGGCGGAAAGTCCCTCATTACGTTTTTTACGGCAAAGGAGCCGATTCCATGCAGATTCAAGGCGAAACGTCCATCAACAAATTAATACTCCTTTTCGTCTTCGACAAAATGGAAAGCGCCCTTTCGGAAAGGACTCTGGTGGATATGTGCGCCACCAGCAACGACTGGATCAACTATATGGATTGCGTCATGATGATATCCCAACTTCTCGAAGACGGGTTCATCTGCACGGTCGAGACCAACGACGATACGCTATACACCATCACTCCCGACGGAAGAAGTTGCCTTGCGAATTTCTATATCAACATTCCCAAGAGCGTGCGCGAAGAGATCGCCGTGTTCGTAAAGAACAACAGCGCCAAATACCGCAACCGTCAGGAATGCAAATCCGATTACTACCAGAATAAAGACGGCACGTACACCGTGTTTTTACGGATATTAGCGCCGGCGCAGCCCATGCTGGAACTGAAATTCGTCGTGCCCGACCGGAAAACAGCGCAGAACATCTATAAAAAATGGGAATTGAAGGCCGCAGACGTCTATGCGGTGATCTATGAAAATTTAGTAGATTAAAATACGAGGGTATCAAATGTTTACGTACAACACAAAAGGAACCTGCTCGCGCCAGATCATTTTCGACGTGGACGGGGAAAACAAAATTCACAACGTCAAATTCATCGGCGGTTGCAGCGGCAACCTGCAAGGCATTTCCAAACTCGTGGAAGGAAAGAGTATCGACGAGGTCGAAACTTCTCTCCGCGGCATTAAATGCAGGGCGAATACGTCCTGTCCCGACCAACTCGCGGAGGCGATCCGCCTGTACAAAGCGAGAGCCCTTCGCAAAGAAAGCGAAGAAATGGGATTTTAACTGAATCTGAAAAAACGCGGCGCGCCTTTTTTTAAAAGGCGCGCCGATTTCGTCAATCCGGGTATTTGACCGCGATGATCTTATTGTTGCGGACAATGATGTTCATATAGCCGTCGATGCTCTTCAAATAATTGTCGCATTCCGACGCTTTGATTGAACTTTCGCGGTAGCGTGCGACGTAA
Source organism: Candidatus Borkfalkia ceftriaxoniphila (assembly GCF_004134775.1). Classification (NCBI taxonomy): domain Bacteria; kingdom Bacillati; phylum Bacillota; class Clostridia; order Christensenellales; family Christensenellaceae; genus Candidatus Borkfalkia; species Candidatus Borkfalkia ceftriaxoniphila. Next base: position 71,048 of record NZ_SDOZ01000004.1, on the reverse strand, counting down.
AGTTTGATCTGCTCCACGATATTCGTGAGCGAACGGTACAATTCGAACAGCGTGAATTTATAAAATTTGTCGTCGCGGATGGTCACGACCCACGCCGAGGGGTGCAGGATCTTGCTTGCGCTCGCATAGGCGGGATGCCTGCCTCCCTGCCCCGCAAGGCGCTGCAAGCCCTCTTTGAAATTGAGGCGGTATTCCTTGCCCACTTCTTCCTTGAATCCGGGCACGTATAAAAGCCAGCCGTAATTGATAAAGGCGTTCCGTTCCTTCACGCCGTATTGTTTACATTCCTCAGACAGGCGCTTTTGCAGTTCTTCTCCGTTGGGACTGCCCTCCATATTGAAATATTCCATGTGCTTGATGTACTTGAAGAACATTTCGTCGTCCGCGTTGTTCAAAACGAGCAGCACGCATTCAAGTTCGTGGAGATGCCGCCACAAAATGACCGCGTCGCAACTGTTGCCGCCCGCAAGCAGGCTGATCACGCTTTTAATGGTGATCATCGCCTTTTTGAAGAGATTATTGATCCCGTTCATGCGCCTGTTTTCGCCGCGGAACGAACCGAGCACGAAGAGCGAATAACTGCACGCCATGTTGTACGCGGCGATCTCGGGGGAATATTCGGAAGTATTGGAAAGTTTTTCGACGTTGAGGTGCTCGTTGATGACCATGTACACCGCCACGTCGCGCACGAGAAAACCGCGGTAGTTTTCATCCCCTTCCAACTGCGCGACGAGCGGCTGCGGCAGGTGCGCCGTATGGAAAAGATGATAATAGAACACATAACTCACGATCTCGTCCAGACGCACGGCGTCGAGTTGGCGGAGAACGATCTTGCGCTTTTGCAGTTCCTCCTTATATCGCTCTTTGACGCGGTAATACATGGCGCGCATAAATTCCTTATCGGGCGTCTTGCCCGTCTTGCGGGCGAGGCGGGTGATCTGCGCGTCGAAAATGTTCGATTCCATCTGTTCGAGAAAATTGGCCATAGTTCCTCCTTATCATAGCAATATCATCTGCCGCTTGCCGCGATATAAGACTTTTTCAGGCACGGGCGGCGGAAATAATAGGCGAGCGCGACAAACGTCGAGAGCGTCCAGCCGACGGGCCACGCCCAGCATACGCCCGCAAATCCCATCGACGGAGTCAATATAAACGCGAACGCGACGCGCAGCAGCAAATCGGTAAAAGTGCTGACCATAAAGCCCGCGTTGCCGCCGCTCCCGCGCACCGCCGCGTCCGCCGAAACTTTGACGTTCACGGCGAAGAAAAAGGGCGATACGATGCGGACAAACTGCACGCCCGCTTCCAGAGTCTTTGCGGTATCCTCCTCTTCCGATAAAAACAGTTTGACGAGCGGTTCCGCAAACGAGAACACCGCCGCGAAAAACGCAGCCACGAGCAGCGTGGAAATGACGAGTTCCGCGTAAAATCCGCGCTTGATGCGAGTAAACTCGTGCGCGCCGTAATTTTGCGAAACGAAATTGGTCAGCCCGTTGGCGCACGTGCAGAAACAGGTGGTGCAGAAGATCATCAGTTTAGAACCCGCCGTAAAGCCCGCCATCACCGCATCGCCGTAGCCGTTGATCTTGACCTGCACGATGAGATTCCCCACCGAAACGAAACTGTTTTGCAGCGCCACGGGAAGCGCCAAAAGGAGCAGCATTTTTAAGAGCGCTCCTGAAAATATTTTCGGTTTTTCCTCTGTTTTGATTTTTTTCAGGCGCAGAAAAACCGCGAACAGCGTCAGAAGACACGCCGCGCCCTGCGCGATGAACGTCGCCCACGCGACGCCCGCGATCCCCCACGGCCGCACCATGAAATAATCCAATATCACGTTGGTCACAGACGAAAACACGAGAAAATAAAAGGGCGTGCGGCTGTCGCCCAGCGCGGAAAAGATACCCGTTCCGAGATTGTACAGGATGAGAAACGGCAATCCCATGTAGTAGATATTGAGGTACACGACGCTCGCGTCGAGCACGTTCGAGGGCGTTTTGAGCGCACGCAGAATGGGCGCGCAGGAGGCGAGCCCCGCCGTCATGAGCAGGACGCTGAACGCCCCGAAAGCGATCAGCCCCGTATAGACGGATGATTTGACTTTGGCGTTTTCCTTTGCCCCGAAACAGCGGGAGACAAGCACCGCGCAGCCTGCGTTCGCGCCGAGCGCGATCGCCATCAGGATATTGACGATCGCCGTCGATGCGCCGATCGCCGCAAGCGCGGATCTCCCCGCGAATTTCCCCGCGATGACGGTATCCGCCAACGTGTAAAGTTGCTGAAAGACGGCGCTGCCCAACAACGGCAATATGTATTTTAAAAGGACTTTCCACGGTTTTCCCACCGTAAGATCGGTATTCATATTCTCGTACTTCTATTTTAAAATTTGCGGAAGATCATCTTGCTTTCTTTTTCCCGTTTTGGAAAAAAAGATCACGGCAACGGCGAGTACGGGAAACAGCGCGCCCGCACCCAGCCCAAAGGAAATGCTGCCGAACGTATCGGACAGCGCGCCCACCGCCGTGGGACCGAGAGAACAGCCCACGTCGCCCGCCAAGGCGAAAAAGGCGAACATGGCGGTACCCCCTTTCGGGCACTCCCTGGCGGCGAAACTGAACACGCCCGGCCACATGATGCCAACGAAAAATCCCACGACGCCGCACCCGACGAGCGCAAGCGCCGCCGCGGGCGAAAAGACGCACATCGCATATCCCGCGATACAGCCCGTACCCGCGATGAGCAGCGCCGTGCGGATGGGGATGCGTTCCCCGAATTTGGAAAACAGCACGCGCGACACGCCCATGCAAAGTGCGAAGGCGCACGGCCCGAGAATATCTCCCAGCGTTTTGGAAATGTTGAGTCCCGATTCCGCAAACGCGGACGCCCATTGGCTGATTGCCTGTTCTGCGCTGCCCGCGCATACCATTAAGATCGCGAAAAACCAAAACTTTTTGGTGGACAGGAGTTGCCGCACGGGCTGGCTCTCCCCTTCTTCCACCAGTTTATAAATGGGCACGAAGAGGAAATACACGCCGTTCAAGAGCGGCACCGCCGCCCAGATACAGGCGAGTATCCTCCAGTTCCCGATGCCGAAAATTGCGAAAAACAGCGTGGAAAGCAGAATGACAGCCATCTGTCCCCAACTGTAAAAGGAATGCAAAAGGCTCATTTTCGCCTTTTTATCCTCGAAAGGCAGAGCCTCCGTCACGGGACTGACGAGCACTTCCAACAGTCCGCCGCCGACGGCATAAACGGCGGAGGCGATAAACAGTCCCGCCCACGGCACGGGCAGAAGATCGGGAAGAAAGGCCAGAAGCAGAAGCCCGACGCAGGCAAAGCCGTGCGCGGCGAAGAGGCACGGCCGATAGCCGATCTTATCCACGAACAGCGACGACGCGAGATCGACGAGCAGTTGAACCCCGAAATTGACGGTGATCATCGCCCCGATGAGCGTCAGACTGATATTGTAATCCGCCACAAAGGTGACGAACAGGAGAGGTGCGAAATTGACGACGATCGCCTGCGTGATGTAGCCTATGTAACACGCGCCGAGCGTGTGGTTGACGCCTAATTTTTTCATACGTATATCTCTATCCGAGTTCTTTCACCATCTGTCCGTATTCGAGAGGCCGATAGCCGAGCCGCTCGTAGAGAGAACGCGCGCGCACGTTGTCCTCTTCCACTTCCAGACGAAGGCGGCGGATATTTTCGCGCGCGGCGAGCGCTTCGATAAAGGCGAACGCCTCTTTCCCCAATCCCTTGCTGCGGTATGCGGGACGCATATACATTTCTTCCAGCCATAAAACGAGCCCGCCCGCCTCGCGCGAGTAGGTCTTGGCGGTGAGCAGGTAGCCGACGATCTCGCCCTCCCACTCTATCATATAAGCCGACGCGTACTCTTTCGAGCGCATCAGTTCGTCGAACGCCGCCTCGTGATAAGCGGCGGGAATATCGTGCAATACCGCTTCCGACTTGTAAAATTCGTCGGATAAGCGCAAAAATGAATCGCGGTCGTTTCGGGTGATTTCTCTTATCATTTTACAGCCTCGTCTTTGTTTTCAACATTATACCCTTTTTCTACGGTAAAAGCAACTTGAAAGCGGGGCTTTTCTTACGAATATCGCCCCGCTTTTTTCATTTTTTTATTTGTCTTTTTTCGGGCATACCATCAACGGAAGAATTTTCGCCCGTACCGCGGGACGCTTGGGAGCGCCTTTTTTTTCACCCGCCTTCCATTCTTCGGAAACGGTTTCGCCAGCGCGCATCATACAGACCGCTTTGGCCACGCTGTCGAACGTATACTGCACGCCCTCCGCGCTCGCCGCAAAGTTCGCCGCGCGCTCTCTGCCGATCCCGATTCCGCCCGCGACCTGCTCCGCGTCGATATTCGCGCCCAGAAAGAGAAATTCCCAGTTGTATTTCTGTTTCTGATGCTCAATCATCCCGCGCACTCGTTTTTGCGTATATTCGCGGCTGGCGTTTTCGAAACCGTCCGTCGTGACGGCGACGATCACGCGGTCGGGCCGTTCGCTCTCGACGAGCGCGGCAAGTTTTTGCCCCGCTTCCGCCACGGTACGCCCCACTGCGTCGTACAGCGCCGTACTGCCGCGCACATAGTATTTGTCTTCGCCGAGGCGGGGCGTCGTCCGTAAATTTTCGCGATCGAATACCGTCTCAGTCTTATCGTCGAAAAGCACGAGCGTGACCGCGCCCTCAACCTTTTGTTCTTTCTGCTTTTCGATAAAAGCGTTGAAACCTCCGATCACGTCCTTTTCGAGCCCGCCCATCGAGCCGCTCCTGTCGAGAATGAAAATGATCTCCGTAAAATTTTTGCGCATATTCCGATGCCTCCTTGTTTCGATGGCATCAGTATAGCGCAAATCTTTCAACATTTGGTCGCTTTCCGAGCGACATTTTTAAATCGCCCAGTTACCGTTTACGAATATGGGCACGCGCGCACCGTCCTCCGTTTCGCCTTCGATGGAAAGGTCGCGGGCGCCGATCATGAAATCGACGTGGATCATCGAATCGTTGACGCCGAGTTCTTTGATCTTTTCGTCGGAATAATTTTCATAACCCTTCACGCACATGGAAAAGCCCCTGCCGAGCGCAAGGTGGCAACTGGCGTTTTCGTCGAACAGCGTATTGTAAAAGAGCAGACCGCTCTCGTTGATAGGCGAATCGAACGGCACGAGCGCGCATTCGCCGAGATAGGACGCGCCCTCGTCCATGGCGAGCATTTTTTTGAGCACTTCTTCGCCCTTTTCCGCCGCAGCCTCCGTCACTTTTCCGTCCGCAAAGCGCAGATGAAAGTTTTCGATCAACTGCCCCTGATAAGAGAGCGGCTTCGTCGAGTACACGACACCCTCCGCCAAGCCGCGTCGGGGAGTCGTGAACACCTCTTCCGACGGAATGTTCGGATTGAAATAGCGGCCCGAAAGCGTCGTTTCGCCGCCGCCTGCAAACACGCCTTCGGGCATGAGCCCCACGGTAAGGTCGGTGCCGTTGGACGAACGGTAAAAAAGTTTTTTCAGATGAAGTCCGTTCAGGATACGGCAGCGTTCGGAAAGATTTTTATTGTGTTCGTTCCAGTTGCCGATGGGATTGCCTTCCGCGCGGGAACAGCGCAAGATCGCCTCCCATAATTTTTCTTCGGCAGCCTGCGCGTTTTTTTCTTTGGGAAATACTTTTTTCGCCCAGTTTTTGCCCGCGACCGCCGCGATACACCACTGATATTTATTTTCCATCGCGTCGCGGTAGGGTTTGATCTTGGGAAAGCGGCGCATGGAGGCGCTGCTCACTTTGTGCGCGTCCACGCCGTTCATGCCGTCGGGATCCGCCGATTCCAGATAAATGACGGCGGGAAGAGAGAGCGACTGGTCGCGCAGTTTTTCTTCCTGCCAGGGCGCGACTTCCGCGAGGGTATCCTCGCTCTGATAAATCGCGTTGAGCCTGGAAACGGGCTGATGCGACCATTCCACGCGCACGTTCCTTGCGCCCGCACGGTAACATTCTTCCGCCACGTACGCCACGAATTCGGGCTGGTCGAGTTCCGCGCGAATGATCACGTCCTGCCCGCTCTTTACGTTGACGCCCGTCTTGGCGATGAGTTTCGCATAATTTTTCAAAACAGTCTTTTTCATGGTTTCTCCTTAAAACGCCCAGTTGCCGCGCTCGAAAATGGGCAGGCGCGCGCCCTCTTTCGTAACGCCCGTGATGAACAGATCGCGCGTGCCAACCATAAAATCGACGTGCACGGAAGAATCGTTGATGCCCATTGCGGCGAATTGTTCGCGCCCGTATGAGGCAAAGTTCTTCACGGTATTGGTATAGCCGCGCCCGAGCGCCAGATGGCAGGCGGCGTTTTCATCAAACAGGGTGTTATAGAATAAAATACCGCTCTTGTTGATGGGAGAATCGCAGGGCACGAGCGCGCATTCGCCCAGATAGCACGAGCCTTCGTCCATGTTGATGATGTCGCCAAGCAGTTTTTCATTCTCCTCCGCGCCCCACTCGACCGCCTTTCCGTTCTCGAAACGTATCCAGAAATCCTCGATGAGTTCGCCCCCGTAGGAGAGCGGCCGCGTCGCGCGCACCAGTCCCTGCGCCGAATTTTTGAGAGGCGTGGTGAACACCTCTTCGGTGGGAATGTTGGGGTTGAAATAATGTCCGTCCGCCGTCACCTTTTTGCCCGCGATGAATTCCGCTTCGGGGATGAGGGCTATGGAAAAATCCGTGCCGTTGGAACTTTTATATTCGAGGGACGCAAGTCCCATGGCGTTGAGTTTTTCGCAGCGCTCCTTCAAGGCGCGGTTATGCCACATCCAGTCGGTGAGAGGATCCTTCCCCGCCGCGCGGGAAGTTTCCAATATGAGTTGCCACAATTTTTCCACCGCCGCGTTGGAACGCTCGTCGGGGAAAATCTTTTTCGCCCAACCAACGGAAGGCACAGCCGCCACGCACCACTGATAGCGGTTGGTCATGCGGTCCTGATAAGGTTTGGTAATGAGCGAGCGCACCGCTTGCGCCTTGGTGAGTTTGTCGCGGTCTACGCCCTTCATGCCGTCGGGGTCGGCGGACAGGATCTTGATGCGTACGGGCAGTTTTTCCGTGCGCTCTTTTAAAAGTTCCTCTTCCCACGAAGGCACCTGCGAGAGCGTCTTTTGCGATTCGAAGCGGGCGGCGAGGCGGTCGACCGCCTGGCTCGACCACTCGACACGCACGCTGCGCGCGCCCGCCTTGTAGCATTCTTCGCACAAATACGTGACGAACGCGGGCTGGTCGGGCTCGGCAAAAATTTCCACGTCCTGCCCGGGGCGTATATTTCCGCCGACAACGGCGATGAGTTTCGCGTAATTTTTCAGCAGACTTTTTTTCATGGTTCTCCTCCCTTGGTCCTTTCCCCTTTATGATACTATTTTTACCGCGAAAAGTCAACGTTTCCGCCGGATCCGCGCTTGACAGCAGGGTAATTATACGATATACTGAAACAATCAAATTCACGGAGGCAACGATCATGCGCATTTTGCAGCCCGAATTTCCCGAGCCGCTTTATCCCGCCGATTTTTCCGCCGCAGTATCGGAATACCGCGACACGGAAGAGCGCATCGAACAAAAAATTTTCAAAAATTTCCGCGCCGAAAACGAACGGTTCGGGCACGCCGAATTTTTCGGCTGCGTGTTCGAAAACTGCAAATTCAACGACTGTGCCTTCGAACGCTTCGAATATACCAACGCCGTGTTCCGCGGCTGCGATTTTTCCAACGGCAGCCTACGCAATTCCTATTTCAAGCAGTGCGCCTTTCTGCAATCCAAATGGATGGGCGCGGATCTGTCCGAAAGCGTCCTGAAAGAGATCGTCGCGACGGGCTGTAACTTTTCTTACGCCAATCTGAACGCGGAAAAAATGCAGAACGCCTGCTGGAAGGAGTGCGATTTTTCTTTTGCCGACGTCGCCATGGGCAAACTGAAAGGCGTCGCCTTTTCCAAATGCGATTTTACGCGCGTGAATTTTTACACGACCTCGCTCAAAGGGATTAATTTGAGCGACAGCAAATTGAGCGGCATCGAGATCTCCGCCGATCTTTCCGAACTCAAAGGCGCGACAATCAACGCCGTGCAGGCGGCGGATCTAATCAAAAATCTGGGGGTGATCGTGCAATGATCGCGGAAACGGAGCGCACGTTCTTTTGCGAACTGACCGAATGCGATTTCGGCAATCTGTGCACGATTTTGCAGGACGAGAAGGCGATGTACGCCTACGAACACGCCTTTTCGGAGGGCGAAGTGCGCGAATGGCTCGAACGACAGATCGAACGGTACCGCATATACGGGTTCGGGCTGTGGGCTGTAAAAGACAAAAAAAGCGGCGAATTTCTCGGCCAGTGCGGGATCACCATGCAGAAATGGGACGACGCGCTCGTGCCCGAGATCGGCTATCTTTTCCGCAGAAAATTCTGGCATCGGGGTTACGCGACCGAATGCGCCGCCGCCTGCAAACGTTACGCTTTCGAAAAGTTGGATTTTCCCGCCGTATATTCCATTATCCGCGAAAACAATCTGCCCTCGATCGCGGTCGCCGTGCGAAACGGCATGATACCCGTCGGCAAACAGACCAAATATTATTACGGAATGGTCATGCCCCATATCGTCTATGAAGTAAAGCGTTAAGAAAACCCGCCGCACAAATTGTACGGCGGGTTTTTAAATTTCGATCGTCATGCCGTCGTAGGCGGCGATAAATCCGAATTTTGCGGCGAGCGAATCCATATCTTTCCGAAAAGGCGCGGCGTTGTGCGAAAAGTGCGTTATGACCGCCCGCACGTCGGGCGCGGCTGCGCCGATTCTCAAAAGTTTTTCCAAGACCTGCGCGTTCTCGTACACGTTCATATGCCTTCCCGAATGAATCTCCTGACTGCCGCCGAGCGTACAGTCGAAACTCACGAGGTCGGCGCGCAGTTTATGCTCCCGCAGAAAATCATACAAACCCTCGTCGGGCAGACCCGTATCGTTGAGATACAATATTCCCTTTCCGTCCTTGCGGATAAAATAGACGAGCGCGCGCTCGGAAGGCGTATGCTTTGCGGGAAGCGCGTACACTTCGTATCCGCCGCAGTCGAAAGCCGTAAAAGGTTCCGCCGTTATAAAGCGGATATCGGCGCGCACGTCATCCTTGATCTCCCGCGCGGTACCTTCTGCGAATACTTCCCGCACAGTTTCGTCGCCGTAAATGCGCAGTGTTTTTGCGCGCATGCCGTAGGCGAATTTATAGCCGCGGTTCACGAGTTCCTGCGCGTAAAAATGATCGGTATGCGAATGCGTCACGAGAAGATGCGACACGGCGGACAAATCTATTCCGAAACGCACGGTGTGATAATAGGTTTCGGGCGGAAGATCGACGAGCAGCGTTTCGTCGATCAGCGCCTGCGAGCGGGTACGCAGTTCGCCCAGTTCGCGCGCCATTTTACAGGCTGCGCAGTTGCAGAATACCGCGGGAAAGCCTTCCGCCGCCGCGGTGCCGAGATAACGTATCCGCATCGTTTACGCCTCGCTTTCGATCAGAATACTCACGGGCCCGTCGTTGTACTGCTCGATCTTCATATCCGCACCGAACACGCCGGTACAAACGGGTATCCCGTATCCGATCAGTTCTTCTTTTACGATTTCATAAAGGGGCTGCGCCGTTTCGGGGCGCGCCGCCGCGATAAAACTCGGGCGGTTGCCGTGCGTACAGTCGCCGTAGAGCGTGAACTGGGAAATGAGCAAAATTTCGCCGCCCTCGTCTTTGACGGAAAGATTCATTTTGCCGTTCTCATCCTCGAATATGCGCAGATGCGCAATCTTTTTTGCGATAAATTCCGCCTGCGCGCGCGTATCCCCCTCTTTCACGCCGAGATAGACCGCCAAACCGAACGGAATCTCCGATACGGGTTTTCCTCCGACAGACAGCGCCGTTTTGCGCACGCGCTGAACCAATGCACGCATGATTTCCTCCTTACAAAGTTACGCGGCGGACGGAAAATCCGTTCGCCGCGCGCCTGATTCGATTTAAATTACTTTACGCGCTCCATGTACTCGCCCGTACGGGTATCAACGCGGATCACTTCGCCCTCGTTCACGAACATGGGAACCTGGATCTTTGCGCCCGTTTCCAAAGTCGCCATTTTAGTGGCGTTGGTCGCGGTATTGCCTTTCACGCCGGGTTCCGCCTCGACGATCTTCAACTCGACAAAGTTTTCGCACTCCACCGAAAACGCGGCGCCCTTATAAAAACGCACGGTCACGGGATCGTTCTCTTTGATATATTTCAAGGCGTCCTCTACCTGATCGTGATTGAGCGGGGTCAGGTTGAATTCTTCGTCCATGAACCAATACAGTTCACCGTCCGAATAGGAATAAGTCATCTTTTTCGTTTCGATATGTGCGTTTTCCACCTTTTCGGAAGGGTTGAACGTAAGTTCCAAAACGGCGCCCGTTACAACGTTTTTCAGTCTAGTGCGCACGAAAGCCGCGCCCTTGCCCGGTTTGACGTGCTGAAACTCTACGACGACGTATACGTTGCCGTTGTATTCGATGGTGACGCCCTTTCTGAAATCTCCTGCTGCAATCATAAAATAATCTCCTTTAATCTATCTGAATTAAATTATAAAATAATCAATTTTTTATCCGAACGCATGAACGATTCGACTTTGCCGTCTTTCAGCCGCACGCTGTCCTCGATGCGGATGCCGAATTCTCCTTCGAAATATACGCCCGGCTCGATGGAAAAGACCATATCGTCTTTCAGCGTACAGTCCGCCCCGATGCGTAAGGTGGGATATTCGTGAATATTGATGCCGATCCCGTGCCCCAGAGAATGGGTAAAGAACTTGTCCAGTCCCTGCTTTTCCAAAACGCCGCGCGCGAGCGCATCCGCTTCGTGTCCGCTCATGCCTGCGCGGATATGCTCCGCAGCGTTCATGTGGGCATCGTAAACGTGAGCGTAAATTTTTGCGAAATGGTCGTCCGCGCTCTTTCCGAAAAGGCAGGTGCGCGTGATGTCCGAACAGTAACCGCCCACTTTGCAGCCGAAATCCAGAAGCACGGGCATTCCCTTTTCGAGTTTGGTATCGTCGGGCGCGTGGTGCGGCACGGAAGAGTTTTTACCGAACGCCGCGATGGTCTCGAAGGAACGGTCGCCCGCGCCGAATGCGCGCATATAGTATTCGAGCCGCGCGGCGACTTCGTTTTCCGTATCGCCCTCTTTCAACTCGCCGTACAACTTGTCCAACGCCTTTTCTGCGATCTCGCACGCGGCGGCGACGTTTTGCATTTCTTCGTCCGTCTTGACGCTCATCGCCTCGACGAACGCGGGCATACTGTCCGTCAGTTTGAATTTGTATTTTTTATAAACCGCCGCCTCGGGCACGCTGACGCGTTCCATGGGGACGGCGAGTTTTTTGACTTTTTTGGTTTTGATATAATCGAAAACGGATGCGGCGGATTTGGCGATCTCTACCTTGGTATCCTGCCCTTTCAGCGCTTCTTTCGCGCCTTCCGCATAGCGCGGGTCGGTAAAGAAAACGCTCTCTTCCCAATCCGTGTAGACATATCCGAACGAACTAAAAAAACCCGTCAGATAAGCGCGCAGATCGCAACTTTCGGTAAGCATGGCTTCCGCCTGCAACGCGCGGAGAAGTTTTTTTGTATTGTCCATAAAAATATTTTACCAAATTTTTTTTATTTAGTCAATTTATTCTGTGCGGTTTTCAGGCATTATATATGCGTTTCATCGCAAGCGCGTCTTCCGCCTGCGTGCCCGCCGATTCCGACACGATATAGGGTTCGAGTTTCAACTCTTTCAGCGCGACGGCGAGCGGCTCGAATTCGGGTCCGTACGTTTCGTCCTCGAAGGTCAGATGGCGCACTTCTCCCTTTGCCGAATACTGAATTTTGGAAAAATGCACGTGAAAATGTTTTACGCGCTCGTATCCGAGTTCGCCGACCATATATTCCAGCCGCGACTTATAATCGGAGACCGTCTTCAAACTGCCGCCCTCGCGCGCGTTGATATGCCCGAAATCAATGGCGGGGAGAAAAATTTCGTCGATCTTGCAAAAGGCGACGATCTCCTCGAGCGTGCCGATCTGCCCGAGTTTTCCCATCGTTTCGGGACAGAATAAAAGATCCTGCATATCGTTGAGATAGATATAATCGCGCAAAATTTTCAGCCGTTCGGCGGTAAGGGCGACGGCTTCCTCACGCAACATTTTGCCCTGCGTCGCCGCGTGAAAGACACATCGTCTGCCGCCCATCAGTTTCAAAAACCGACCGCTGTCAAGCACGTAATGATAGGACTTCTGCGCGCTCTCGTCCAGGGGATTCGCAAAATTGATATAGTAAGGCGCGTGCACGCTGATCTCAATCCCCTCGGCGGCAAATGCCTCACCGATGGAAATCGCCTTACCCTCGCCCATGTGCACGCCCCTGCCGAAAGAATATTCATAGCAGTCGAGTCCCCGCTCGCGCACGTATTTCGCCGCGTCCTCGGTATGGGAAAGTCCCGCAGCAAAGAAAGATTCGCTGTTGCCGCTCGGTCCGAATTTAATCATCTGATCTTCTCCAAATCTATTTTCAACTGCGCTTTGAGCGCATCCGCGCTTTCGAATTTCCGTATGTCCCGCAGCCGACCGTCGAAATATACGACGATCTCTTCGCCGTACAGATCGCCTTTGTAGCCGTCCAAGTATACTTCCAGAACCACCCGCTCGTCGCCGAAGGTCGGACGCGCGCCGTAGTTCGCGATACCGCGGAACTCTCTGCCCCCGATCGGCACGCTCACCGCGTACACGCCTTGCCGGAGCGGAAATTTTTCGTTTGAAAGGTGCAGGTTTGCGGTGGGAAAGCCAAGTTTCGAGCCTACGCGCCGTCCCTCCGTGGAAACTCTGCCCGCAACGAAATAGCGGCCGCCCAATAGTTGATTCAGTTTTTCGACGTCGCCCGCCGCAAGATATTCTTTGGCGAGCGACGCCGCCGCCTTGTGTTCGTAAATGCCGACCAAGGGCAGGACCGTCAAAGACGCGCCGTGTTCGAACGCCGCTCTTTTCACGTCCTCCGCCGTCCCCGCCGCGTCGCGCCCGAAAGTGAAATCCTCGCCGCAAACGAGCGCGCGCACGTTGCATTTTGCAAAGACCGCGCGCAGAAATTCTTCCTTTTGCGTGCGCTTGAACGTGTCGTCGAATCGCGCCGCAAGCGCGAAATCCGCGCCGAGGCTTTCAAAAAGGCGGACGCGCTCATCGAACACGTAGATCTGCCCGCCCTTTTTGCCGCCGTAAAAGGTCATCACGCCGACTTTCAGATTTTCTTTCGCCGCGCGGTTCATCGCGGCGTGCAGCAGGGCGCGGTGACCGATGTGCATTCCGTCGAAATAACCGAGCATGAGCACGCACGGCTCTTCCATCCGCTCCGCGGAATCGTAGTCGATAATTTTCAGCATAATTTCGTCCTTGCGCGGATGACGCCCCCGCCCGCCTCCGCAACGCCGTAAAACGCGCCGTCCAGCCACAGAGTATAGAATCCTTCGCCCGCAAACGGCTGCGTGAGCCCGTCTTTGAGACGCTTTGCCGTAAGATCGGAAAAGTCCGCGCGGGGATAAGAAAGCACGTTCCGCACAGGGATCAAAAACTCCTGCCAGTTGTCCTTTTGCAGAACGTCGGGCGAAACGGCGTCTTTCAGATCGAACATACCGCTCTTTTCGCGCACGAGAGAAGTCATGATCGCCTTAGTGCCCAGAGCCGCCGCCAGATCGCGCGCGATCGCGCGGATATACGTGCCGCCGCCGCAACGTATGCGAAAGGAATATTCGCCCTCGCCCGTCTTTTCAAGAAGGTCGAGCGAATATATCGCGACTTTCTTTTTTTCCAGCGTGAAGGGAATGCCTTTTCGCGCCAGATCGTACGCGCGCGCGCCATGCACGCATTTTGCGGAATACAGCGGCGGTTCCTGCATGATCTCCCCGACCTGCGAGGAAAGCGCAGCCCTGATCTCCTCTTCGCAAGGAACGCGGCCCGCATCGTACTTTACGTCGCCCGTGCTGTCGAGCGTGTCGCTGTCCGCGCCGAACAGAAAGGCGGCGCGGTACTGTTTTTCCTTATCGAGAAGATAGTCGAAAAGGCGCGTAGCGTTGCCCACGCCGACGGGAAGGACGCCGCCCGCCATGGGATCGAGCGTACCCATATGCCCGCAGGACAGCCCCGTAACGCGCTTAACGCGTCCCACGACCGCCGCGCTGGACGCGCCCGCGGGTTTATCAATATTGAGAATTCCGCTCGGCGTCATTCCTTTTTCCTCCGTTTTTCGCAAGGCGGGGCGGCGCAAAAAAATTTGCGCGCCGCCCCGCCGACCTTTTAGTCTTCGATATGCTGGCGGATGGTGTATACGAGTTTATCCACCACCTCTTCCAGTTCGCCGCCGATCATACAGCCGCTGGCAAGCACGTGCCCGCCGCCGCCGTAAACGGACGCGATCTTGTTTACGTTCGATCTTCCCTTGGAACGTAAAGATATCTTAAAGGAATGCGGCTTGGTCTCCAACAGGCACGCAGCCACTTCCACTCCGTCCACGGAGAGGGGAAAATCGATGAAACCTTCGGTCATGTCCGCGGAGGCGCCGCATTCTTCGAGCGTCTTTTTCCCGACGGAAATAAGCGCGATCTTGTCGCCGTAAAAGTAACGTATCTTCGACATCGTCCTGCCGAATAACAGCGCGCGTTCGCGCGGCTGACGCTTGAACATATTGTACTGTATCTCGTGGATATCCGCACCGCACCGCAGCAGTTTCGCCGCAGTCAGAAACGTGTTTTCCGTCACGTTCTTATGCGCGAAATTGCCCGAATCGGAACTGACGCCGAGCAGCAGGCAGTTCGCCGTGTGCACGTCGATGGGTACTTCCAGTTCATCCGCGAGCGCGGTGACGATCTCGCAGGTCGCGGCGCGCTCCTCCACATAGCAGTAATCCCCGAAACGGGTATTGGAAACGTGGTGGTCGATGTTGAATTTGATTTTTTTCGATTTGGTAAACGTTTCGCACAGCGCACCGAGGCGCGCCTCGTCGCTCGAATCCACCGCGATGAACGCCTGCGCGTCCTTGGTGGGTGCGGACGCGACTTCGCGCATTCCCTCCAAAAAGAAAAATTTTGCGGGAACAGGGCTTTCGCACACCACTTCGGACGGAATCCCGCACGCGCGCAGAAGGCCTTGCAGCCCCAATGCCGCGCCGAGCGTGTCGCCGTCGGGACGCATATGACAGAAAATCGCCGCGCTTTCAATGGTTTTCAGTTTATCTGCAATTTCACGTAACGTCATCGTTCTTCGGCTCCGTATCGTGGATCCCCTTGATGATGCGGTCGATCTTGTCGCCGTATTCCATGCTGTCGTCCACGAAAAAGTGCAGTTCGGGGACCGTGCGCATGGTCATCACCTGCGCCAGTTCGTGGCGGATAAAGCCCGCGTGTTTCTGGATCTCGGCAAAAGTCGCCGCTTCTTCCTCGCGGTTCTTCCCGTACACGCTGATATAAATTTTTGCGCTCTTCAAATCGGGCGAAACGTCCGCCTTGGTCACGCTGACGAGCCCCTTGATCTCGCTCGTCTTATATTTCAGTTTTGTGGATATGATCTCGTAAACGGCTTTTTGATATTCGCCCGAAAGCCGCTTTCCGCGCATATTTTGCATAAAAACCTCCGAAAGATGCGCGATGCGTCAAAATAACGCATCGCTCCTCTGAATTACGCCGGGATCTCCTCGGTGATATAACATTCGATCACGTCGCCGACGCGGATCTCGTTGAACCCTTCGATAGAAAGGCCGCATTCGAAACCGCCCGACACTTCTTTCACGTCGTCTTTAAAGCGTTTGAGTTGGTTGACGTTGCCCTCGACGATCATGATGTCGTCGCGGTAAATACGCAGTTTGCCGCTGCGCACCAACTTTCCTTCCGTCACGTAGCAGCCCGCCACCAGACCGACGCCCGTGATCTTAAAGGTCTCGCGCACTTCGCACTTGCCCGTCATGATCTCGCGGAACTTGGGCGAAAGCATGCCTTTGAGCGCCTTTTCGATATCGTCCAGAAGTTCGTAAATAATGCGGTACGAACGCACGTC
This sequence comes from Candidatus Borkfalkia ceftriaxoniphila, assembly GCF_004134775.1. Classification (NCBI taxonomy): domain Bacteria; kingdom Bacillati; phylum Bacillota; class Clostridia; order Christensenellales; family Christensenellaceae; genus Candidatus Borkfalkia; species Candidatus Borkfalkia ceftriaxoniphila. Next base: position 54,915 of record NZ_SDOZ01000004.1, on the reverse strand, counting down.
CACGCCGCTTCTCTCGGCAAGCGCCTTCGCCTTGGTGTCGGGGCGCACGTTGAATCCCACGATGATGGCGTTGGAAGAATCGGCGAGCATGACGTCCGTTTCGTTGATGGCGCCCGCGCCCGAATGGAGCACGTTGACGCGCACTTCTTCGCCCGAAAGTTTCAAAAGCGATTGACGGACGGCCTCGACAGAGCCCTGCACGTCGCCCTTTACGATGATATTGAGCGCCTTGACTTTGCCTTCGGCGATCTTGCCGAACACGTCGTCGAGCGTCACGCGCGACTGCGATTTGATCATCGCGTCGCTTTCCTTTCTCTTTCTCTCGTCGAGCACCTGTTTCAAAAGTTTATCCTGCTCGACGGCGATGATGGTGTCGCCCGCGTTGGGAACGTCTTCCAATCCCAGAATGGAAACCGCCATCGAAGGGCCCGCGCTCTTGACCGTTCTGCCCTTGTCGTCTATCATCGCCCTGACACGGCCCGTGGTCGTTCCGGAAATGATGGAATCGCCCGTTTTCAGCGTGCCGTCCTGAATGAGCACGGAGGCGACGGGGCCTCTGCCCTTATCCAGTTTCGCCTCGATGATGATGCCGCGCGCGTTCTGGTCGGGATTGGCTTTGAGTTCGCGGATCTCCGCAACGAGATTGACGGTCTCCAAAAGGCTGTCGATGCCGTCGCCTGTCTTTGCGGATACGGGACACAGAATGGTATCGCCGCCCCACTCTTCGGGGACGAGCCCGTTCTGCGTGAGCCCCTGTTTGACGCGTTCGACGTTGGCGTCCTGTTTATCCATTTTATTGACCGCCACGATGATGGGTACTTCCGCCGCTTTCGCGTGGTTGATCGCCTCGATGGTCTGCGGCATGATGCCGTCGTCCGCGGCGACGACCAGAATGACGATATCCGTCGCCTGCGCGCCGCGCGCGCGCATTGCCGTGAACGCCTCGTGTCCGGGGGTATCGAGGAACGTGATGGACTTGCCCTTGACGTTGACCGTGTAGGCGCCGATATGCTGCGTGATGCCGCCCGCTTCGCCCGCCGTGACGTTGGCGCTGCGGATACGGTCCAGAAGCGAAGTTTTGCCGTGGTCTACGTGCCCCATCACCGTTACGACGGGCGGGCGCGTGACGTAATTGGTCACGACTTCCTGTTCGCTCTTATAAATATCGCTGAGAACTTCCTCCGCCGTCTTTTCGGGACGGTATTCCAACTCGATCCCGAGATCGGAGGCGATATAAGCGGCGGTGTCGTAATCGAGCGAATCGTTGATGGTCTTGGCGATGCCTTCGCGGAACAGGCGCTTGGTAATCTCCACCGCCGTAATCCCCAATTTTTCGCTGAGGACTTTCAGGGGAATATTCTCGCTCGTGACGACCGCATGATCGATCTTGATGGTCTGCACGGAAAGTTGTTTCTGCTTTTTCACGCGCATTTTTCTGTAACCGCTCTTGTTCTCGTCGAAATCGTCCACCGTGACCTGCTGTTTCACGAGCGCGCGGCGGGAGACCGTCTTTTTCTGCTCGGTATAGGTCTTTTCGAACGTCTTTTTCTTGGCGGGCGCATGCGTCTTGCTCGGTGCGGGCACGACGGGTGCGGGAGCCGCGGCGCCGCCGAAACGGGCGGGACGAGCGCCCATGCCGTTCTGCGGACGGGGTCCCGCGCCCTGCGGGCGGGGCGTATTATAGCGGCCTTGACCTGCCGCGCCCTGCGGACGGGGCGCATAGCCGCCGGGACGGTTGTCGGGACGATTATAGCCGCCCTGTCCCTGCGGACGAGCGCCGTATCCGCCCTGCGCGGAATTGTAGGCGGGACGGTTTTCGCGCGGAGCCGCCTCCGTGCGTTCTCTTCCCTGATAAGGGCCGCGGTTCCAACTGGGGAGTTCGCGCCCGTCTTTATTCGTATAGGTCGTGCTGCGCGCGGGCGTTTCCGTGCGCGGCTTGGCGGCAGGCGTTTCGCGCGGTTTTTCCTCACGTGCCTCCTCTTTGGGCGCGACGGGTTCGCTCTTTGCGGGGCTTACGGGTTCCGCTTCGGACGGTTCCTTTTTCTCGGGCTCGACAGCCTTGGGCGGTTCGGGGGCTTTGACTTCCGCCTTTATTTCGGCTTTCTTCTCGATCGCTTCTTCGGGAACCTTATTTTCGACTTTGTTTTCAACGCGGGTTTCGATCTTTTCTTCCGCGCGGGGCTTTTCCGCCGCCTCGGCAGCGGAAGAGCCTTCCGCCTCGGCAGACTGCGCCTGTTCGCGCCGCGCCGCTTCCGCTTCCAGCGAAGACAGGCGTCTCAAAATATCGCCGACCTTCTTTTCCGTAATCTGTACGTTTTTCATCAGCGAGCCTACCCCTTCGCCGCCCAAAAGCGCGTCGATATTTTCGATATTCGCGTAATTTTTCTTTGCTTCTGCCATCTTGCTAAATATTGCCTCCCGAATAGATTTTAAAATTTTCATCACCGCTTGTCAAAATCGCGTTTGCCAAGCCCGTATCTCTTACCGCCGCCAACTTCACGTTGGGTTTACCCGTTATTTCTTCCAACGTTCTGCCGCAGGCGATCAATAATTCACAGTTGAATCGGCGTTTGAGTTTCAGCGCTTCTCCGCGCGCGTTTTCGCTCGCGCTCGCGCATAATATCAGTAAAAAAACTCCCTTCTTTTGCAGGGCGACCGCGTTGAATCCGCAGGTGAGTTTGCCGCTCTTGATGCAAAAGCCGATGTAGGTTTCCGCTTTACTTCTTTGCAAAGAACTCCTCCTCGATGCGCTCGTACACCGAATCGGGTATTTCGCAGGAAAAAGTTTTATTGAGAAGGCGGGCTTTTTTCAGTTTTTTCACGCAGTCGGGGCGGTCGCACAAGTATGCGCCCCTTCCCGCGGCTTTGCCCGTAAAATCGATGAATACCTCGCCTTCTTTATTCTTGACGACGCGCAGCATCTCTTTTTTTGCCTTCATCTCGTGGCAGGCGATACACATACGCATGGGAATCTTTTTTACTTTCGGCATAGAACATCCCTTTGAAATTTACTCTTGTTCGTTCTCTTCGCTCTCTTGCGTTTCGGGTTCCGCGTCCCCGTCAAACTCTTCTTCCTCTTCTTCGTTCTCGCGGAAGATATCCATTTTCGCGGCGGCAGATTCGCTCTTTACGTCGATCTTCCAGCCCGTGAGCCGCGCCGCGAGGCGGGCGTTCTGCCCGTCGCGCCCGATGGCGAGGGAAAGTTTATCGTCGGGCACCACGGCGATGGCGGATTTTTCGTCCACCTGCGTGACCGAAACGACTTTGGCGGGCGAAAGCGCCTTGGCGATGAATTCCAGTGGATTTTCGCTCCACAGGATGATGTCCACCTTTTCGCCGCCCAGTTCCTCGACGACCGCGTTCACGCGCGCGCCCTTGTTGCCCACGCATGCGCCGACCGCGTCTACCTGCGCGTCCTCGCTGAAAATCGCCATTTTGGTGCGCTGTCCCGCTTCGCGCGAGATGGATTTGATGACGACCGCGCCCGATTTGATCTCGGGAACTTCTATCTCGAACAGGCGCTTGACCAAACCCGCCGCCGCGCGCGATACGAGGACCTGCGCGTTGCGCCCGTTGTTTTTGATATTTTTCACATATACTTTCAGGCGGTCGTTGACTTCGTATTTTTCGCCGGGCACCTGATCCTGCGGAAGCATCAGCCCCTCGATCTGTCCTTTGCCCAGTTCCACATATACGTTCTTCGCGTCGATCTTGCGCACGACGCAACTCATCAACTCGTCTTTTTTGTCGGAGAACTCGCTCAAAGTGTTGTCGCGTTCGGTTTCGTGCAGTTTTTGCAGAATGACCTGTTTCGCGGTCTGCGCCGCGATCCTGCCGAAATCTTTCGGAACGAACTCTTCATACACTTCGTCGCCCAGTTTATAACTCTTTTTGATCAACTGCGCCTCGGCGAGAGAAATTTCTTTTTCCTTATCCTCCACTTCGGCAACGGCTGTTTTGACGGTATAAAATTTGATGGTGCTCTTTTCGGGATTGAGTTTTACTTCCACGATGCTCGCGCCGCTCTCGTATTGTTTTTTATATGCGGAGGCGAGCGCGTTCTGCAACGCTTCGATAAACACGCTTTCGCTTATCCCCTTTTCCGCTTCCAGGTCCGCCAAAGCCAAAAAGAAATCCTTGTTAACCATTGTGTTCTCCTCGATTTATTTTCAATGTTATTCGAAATCGATAGCCTGAGAAATTTTCGCTATCTGATTTAAGTTGAGTTTGAAACTATCCTTTTCGCACGAGACGCGGATATTCCCCGCCACGGGATCGAACTCTTCAAGCACCGCCTCAAAAAACTTTTGCCCTTTGATGGGCGCGTACAGGCGAATCTCCACTTTTTTTCCGATGTTTTTATAGAAATCCTTGTCGTTTCTGAAAGGTCTGTCCAATCCCGGACTGCTCACGTTAAGCGTATAGGGCCGGCCGAACGTGGGGTCTAACTCGTCGAGCGGGCCGTCGATGGCGTTGTGGACGGCTTCACAAAGATCGAGATCCACGCCGCCCTCCTTATCGGAATCGATAAAGACGGTGAGCGAAGGATTTTTGCCCTGTTTGAACACGACCTCGTAAATTTCCGCGCCGCAACTTGCTGCGATCGGCTGCAAAAACGCCGCGATCTCCTCGGCGGTTTTCATTTTCATAGGATCTCCTTCGGGAAAAATATCCCTACATAAAAAGATTTGAGAGCGGTTTCCCACTCTCAATCCTCAGCATACCATATTCAGTATGATAATTATACCACCTTTTCAATGATTTGGCAAGCATTTTTTCGCTTTAATCAACTCTATAAATATTTTTGCGGTGGCGAGCGCGTCGTCGAATGCGCGGTGATGATTGAACTTGATGCCGTAATAATCCGCAACGGTGTTGAGTTTGTAGTTGGACAGAAACAGCATGCTCTGCGCCAGCGTCACCGTGTCGTAAGTTTTCTGTTCGAACATATAATCGTCCTGCGCGCCGTAATAGGAAATAAACTTAAAATCGAATTGTACGTTGTGCCCCACGAGATCGCATCCCTCGCAGAATTTGAAAAAGTCGGGAATGACTTCGCCGATCTTGGGCGCGTCCCTGACCATATCGTCGGTAATGCCCGTGATCTTGATATTCTCCTCTTCCAGTTTGCGCTCGGGATTGACGAGGGTTGTGAACTTTTCGGATATTTCGCCGTGCACGATCTTGACCGCGCCGATCTCCGTGATCGCGTCCATGCGACCGCTTACGGGAGAATTGTTGAGCCCCGTCGTTTCCAGGTCGAACACCACGAAATCGCGGCTCGTAAGACATGCGGGCAAAGACGCGTTCTCGAACAGGTTGATCTGGTTGTAGTCGGTGATCTTTTCGGGAACGATCAGCTGATACCGCGCGGGCGCGGGCTTGCTCGGCCGCTTTTCGGGCACGAAATGATCGGGCATCCTGCCGTAATTGATATAGCGCGCCGTAAAGCGAAGGCGGCCGTTGAACAGTTCGTTCGCGCCCGTGCAGACGATAAAATCGCCCTGTTTGAGTTGTTTGATCTTTTCTTCCGTCTTCTTTTTGGGGAAATAAGATAAAAACAGTTTGTCGGTCGTGTCGGTGAGGGTGATGGAATAATACGGCTTGCCTTTCTGCGAAATTTTTTCCTGTATGTACACGATCTCCCCGCACACCGTAAGGTTATCCGCCGCCATGGAACAGTCCTTCATATAGGTAGCCGTTTGAGGAACTTCGGCAAAATCGATCGCCTCGAAATCGACGATCGGGAAGGTGCGCGTCGCCAGAAAGCGGACGGGTTCGTCCTCCTCTTCGATCTCGGTATCCTCGACGGGCTTTTCTTTCAGTTCCAGTTCGCCGCGAAACTGCGCGCAGAAATTTTTTTCGAGCATTGCCGCCACGTTTTCCAGAATGTTGCGGGTCTCGAAAAAAGTCTTTTCCGCTTCGTCCACGCCGAATACGAACACGGTGGGCTCGCCAGTGCGCACGGAAATATCCTCGCCCTTGATGAACGCCGCCGCTGCAAGGTGGGTGGCTTTGAGATATTCCAAGATCCTCTGACGCACGAGTTGTTCGTCGCACACGAGTTTTCTGATCTCGAATCCCGCTTTCAGCGACGGGGGCACGGCCTTTTGCACCAGATCCCGTATAAATTCTTCGTCCTGCGGCGTGAAGGGTTGATCGGTGATCAAAATAAAATCCGCGCGCCGCGCGCGGCGGTCCAGAACGATCTTGTTTACGACCGCCTTTTTAAAATTTTCGCGCGAACGCAGCGCGCTTAAAAATTCTCTTTCGTCCATATGCCGACCTCATTCTTCTTTGAGTAATTTCTCCACTTCCCCCAAAAACACGCGTTCCGCGTCCGCCGCGGCGATTTTTTGCGTGACGGCGCCGCCGCGAAAGAGCGCGCAGTATTCCTTGCCCCCCGCGATGCCGAGATCCGCGTCTTTCGCCTCGCCCGGCCCGTTTACCACGCATCCCATCACGGCGATCTTCAGATTTTTTTTGCTGGCAAAGGTAAGTTCTTCGACTTTTTGGGCGAGTTTCATGCTGTCCCACTCGCAGCGCCCGCAGGTGGGACAGGACACGACGTCCACACCGCCCGCCAGATTGCACGCCCGTAAGATACGCTTTGCCGCGTAGATCTCTTCGACGGGATCCTCGGTCAAAGAAACGCGGATCGTGTCCCCGATCCCGTCTAAAAGCAGCGCGCCGATCCCGATCGCGCTCTTGACGACGCCGCTCTCGTGCGTGCCCGCCTCCGTCACGCCCACGTGCAGCGGATAATCGGTAAGCGACGCGAGCAACCTGTACGCCTCTACGGTGAGGGGCACGGACGACGCCTTGACGGAAATGACGATATCGTCCACGCCGAATTTTTCAAACGCGGCGACATTCCCGAGCGCGCTTTCGACGAGCGCTTTCGCGCTCTTTCCGTATTTTTGATAATGTTCCTTTTCAAGGCTTCCCGTATTGGCGCCTACGCGCACGGGAACGTGATGGGCGCGCAGACAATCCGCGACCGATCTCAACTGATTTTCGCCGCCGATATTGCCGGGATTGACGCGGACTTTGTCCGCGCCGTTCTCTACGGCGAGCACCGCGAGTTTTGCCGAAAAGTGGATGTCCGCCACGAGCGGCAGCGATATTTTATCGCGGATCGTCCGAATGGCGCGCGCGTCCGCTTCGTCGCGCACGGCGACGCGCACGATCTCGCAGCCCGCCGCGGCGAGTCTTCCGATCTGCGCGGCGGTCTTTTCCGCGTCGCACGTCGGCGTGGTAGTCATAGACTGGATCTTTATTGTTCCGTCGCCTAAGACGGCGGAACCGACGTTCACAATTTTTTTCATCGCATTTTATATAAAAAAAAGCCCGTCAGGGCCTTTTTTACTCCTCGTCTTTACGGTCGGTCTTTTTGATCTTGCCTTCCTGCATCAGCGTTTCAAGTTCGCTCATAAAAGAAGAGATATCCGTAAACGAGCGGTACACGGACGCGTAGCGCACGTAGGCGACCTCGTCGATCTGCCGCAGTCCTTCCATCACCATTTCGCCGATCTGTTTGGAAGTGATCTCCTGTTCGAGAGAATTATAGATCTGCTTTTTGATATCCTCTACCAGTTTTTCGATCTTGTACATGGAAACGGGGCGCTTTTCGCACGCTTTGATGATACCGTTTTTGATCTTGTTGGGATCGAACGCCTGGCGGTTGCCCCCGTTTTTTACGACGAGCACGGGCGTCGTTTCTATGGTTTCATACGTCGTAAAGCGCTTGCCGCACTGCATGCATTCGCGCCTTCTGCGGATCGTTCTGCCCTCGTCGGTCGAGCGGCTGTCGATCACTTTGCTTTCGGTATAGCCGCAATACATACATTTCATGCCGTCATCCCCTCCCTACAATTAGTAGTATGTATTTATTTTACCACAAGATAGCGATTTTGTAAAGTTTATTTTTACAAAAATAATCCCCTTTGCAGTATTTCCGTTGCAAAGGGGGCAATTTCAGTGGGATCATGTTCTTTTACTGCGGATCAGTACCGCCGCAAGGACGATCAGAGCCGCACCGCCCGCGGCCGCTCCCGCCGCAAGATGCGATCCGCACCCGTTTTTCGAGGGCTCGGGTTCGGGTTTCGGCCCGGGGGTCGGTTCAGGCTCCTGCGCGCCTTGGATCCGCACGCGCACTGGTTCGCTGTACACGACGAAATTGTTCGCCTTGTGTTTGAGGATCACCGTCGCCTCGTTTCCCGAAACCTCATAGCGGAAAACTTCACATTGTTTTTCTTCCAGCGTGCGGTCGCAGAATTCCACGTCCGCGGGAAATGACGCGCCTTCGAGCGCCGCCGCGCTTGCGACGGTGTAACCCTCGCGCGGCAAAATCCGTTTCTGATAGCCGCCGACTGCCGCAGGCACGTTGTTGGTGATGCCCGTCACGCCCATCTGCACGGCGTTTAAAACGCTGTTCGCGTCGTACGTCCAGGAAAAGTTGACGAATCCGCGGTTTTTTAAATTTCTTTCCCAGAAATACGTCGGATCGCATTGCGCGTCTACGGCGGTGTTGTTGACGCAGAGCGCGCGCAACTGCGGCCCCGCCGCATCCTGCGAAATTTTATTGAGATAGGCGGTGGGAATGCCCGCGTCCGTTTCCTTCATGAGCCCCAGCATATCCATGCCGAAAGCGATCGCCACGACTTTTCCGTACATGCCGTATTCCTTCACTTTGTCGGAAAAGAGTTGCACGATATTTTGATCCGTCGTCTTGATCTCGCACACGATGAGGCAGTCGTCGATCTTTTTGAAATATTCGAAAAACTCGTCGAGCGTGGGAATATCGTACGCCATGCCCGTTTCCGCGCCGTTGTAGTCTTTGGTCACTTTATATTGACGCAACTGTTCCAGCGTCATATGTTCCGCGATCCCCTGTCCGTCGGTCGTGCGCTCGAGCGTGGAATCGTGCAGTATGAAAATTTCGCCGTCTTTGGAAACCTTCATATCGATCTCCACGGCGTCCGCGCCCGCCTCATAGGCGGCGATGCAGCCCTCCAAAGTGTTTTCGGGATAACCGTAAGGCATGCCGCGGTGCGCGATATTGAGATAGGCGCGCGGAATGGAGTTGATATTGTAATTGTCGTAATAATGATACAGAGTTTCCGGCTCGCCGTCCGAAAGTATGCCGTAGGCGCCGCTGGAAACGCAGCGGTAAAAATTGAACTCCTCCGCCGAATCGGCGGCGAGCCACACGGCTTTGAAACGCGCCTGGAAAAACGCCACCGTTTCCGCAGTCGCCGCGCCCTGCGATAAGAGCACCGCGTTGCAGTAATTCTCGTTTGCCTCTTTGACCAAGGCGGCGGCATCCAGATCCTGCGCCGTCTTTGCGGAATAATCGGCAATGCCCCGTATATCTTTTTCTTTGGTTTTCAGATATTTCACGACGGCGGGATCGGACGACATCGCTGCGAGGTCGAACTCGTCCGTTTCGATCAGCCACGCGGACAGCGCGTCCGCCTGCACGCGGTTTTTCAGCCGCACGACGGTCAGAATCCCTTCCGAAGAGAGCGTTTCGAATACGGTCGAAAAATCCCCGATCTCTTTCCCGCCGGCGTCCAGTACGTTGAGTTCGTCGTCCACCGTTACGACGGCGTTCGAGGGGCGCATTTTCGGGTCGAGTTCGGCATAACTTTCCGCCTGCCCTTCGGTTCGCAATTCTGCGATAATTGACGGCGCCATGCTCAATTTGGATAGATATGTATTCGTTTCCACGAATCCCGCATACGCCGCGGCCTCGACGGGCGCATTGCCGACGAAAATCGCGGCAAACAGAACGAGCGTTGCAGCCAGCGCGCATATTTTTTTCATCGAGTCCCCCCCTTTTTGCTTTTATTTTAAACGGGGAACCGCGAATTGTACATGACAGCAAGCAACTATTTGTTTATCATATTTTAACAAAAAGAGCGGCAGTAACGCCGCTCTTTTTACTATTTGAAATATTTGACGCCGCTTTCGAACAGTTTCATGTCGAAGTTGCCGCCGCAGTTTTTATAGAGGTTTTCGCCCGTGCGCTCGGTGTGTCCCATTTTGCCGAACACCCTGCCGTCGGGCGAGGTGATGCCCTCGATCGCCCATGCCGAGCCGTTGCAGTTATAGGGATATTCCATGGTGGGCGCGCCGTTCAAGTCGCAGTACTGCGTGGCGATCTGCCCGTTTTCGCGCATGCGTTCCAGTTCCTTGAGAGGCGCGACGATGCGGCCCTCGCCGTGGGATACGGGAACGGTGAACACGTCGCCCACCTTGCACGCGGACAGCCACGGCGATTTATCGGACGCCACACGGATATCGACCAGCGTGGAAACGTGGCGGGAAATGGTGTTGTAGGTCAAAGTCGGACTGCCGCTCGTCAGGGGACGGATCTCGCCGTAAGGCACAAGCCCCAATTTAATGAGCGCCTGGAACCCGTTGCAGATGCCTAAGATCAGTCCGTCGCGCTCGGAGAGCAATTTTTGTATCTGTTCGGCGATGAACGGATTGCGGAACGTGGTCGCGATGAATTTGCCGCTGCCGTCGGGCTCGTCGCCGCCCGAAAAGCCGCCGGGGAAGGCGACGATATTGCTGCGGGAAATGGCTTTCGCGATCGCCTGCACGCTCTCCTCGATATCCGCGCTCGTGCGGTTTTTGACGACGAAAATTTCGCTTTCCGCGCCCGCAAGATCGAATTTACGCGCGGTGTCTAACTCGCAGTTGGTGCCGGGGAACACGGGGATAAAGACGCGGGGTTTTGCGGTTTTCGTCGCAATATTCGTATAGCGTTTGCCCTTGCAGTCGAAATCGCAGTCGCGCGCCCTGCCCTCCGCCTTGGCGGTGTTGGGGAATACGCCTTCCAGCGTGCCGCAAAAAGCCGCGCGCGCCTCTTCCGAAGTCACTTTTTCCTTATCGTAAACGAAGTCGCGCTCCGACGTTTCGCCGAGGTAGATCTTCGTGCCGCGGAACGCTTCGGGATCTTCCAGAGCCACGATCATCTCGCCGTAATGTTCGCTCAAAATACAGTCGCAGTCGCCTTCGAAAACGAATCCGAATCCGTTGCCGAGGCAGGATTTTACGATCGCCGACGCGATGCCGCCGTTTTCCGCGACCGTGGCGAATTGGATATTGCCGCTGCGGATATTGGCTGTGACTTCTTTATAAGTTGCGGCGAGTTCGGCAAAGTCGGGAATTTTGGAAAAATCCTTGTGCATGGGGATCCAGTACAGTTTCATTCCCGCCTTTCCGATCACGTTGGTAATGAGCCCGCTCGCCTTGGCGGGCGCGAGCGCGAAGGAAATGAGCGTGGGCGGAACGTCGATATTTTCGAAGGTGCCGCTCATGCTGTCCTTGCCGCCGATGGCGCCCAAGCCCAACTGTATCTGCGCGTACAGCGCGCCCAACAGCGCGCTCAAAGGCACGCCCCAGCGCTTGGGATCGCGGTTGAGCCGCATGAAAAATTCCTGGAACGTGAGGCGGATCTCGTCGTAATCGCAGCCGCTCGCGATGAGTTTCGCCACCGAAGTCACGATGCTGTAGATCGCGCCCGTAAAGGGCGAAGTGCTCATCAGTTCGGGCGAGTAGCCGTACGCCGCCACGGTGGCAACGTCCGTTTCGCCGCCGCAGATCTTCGCCGCCATGGAAATGGCGGGCGTCAGCTGATATCTGCCACCGTAAGGCATATAGACCGTGCGCGCGCCGATGGTCGAATCGAACATTTCCGAAAGCCCCTTCTTGGAGCATACGTTCAGATCGGCAAGCGTCTTTAACACGCCCTCGCGGAAATCTTTTTGACGGATATCGAAATAATGCGTCGCGTTGTCGTCGATCTCGGCGGATATGATTTGCTTTACGCCGTTGGTATCGAGAAAATCGCGGGAAATGTCCACGATGGCGCGGCCCTTGAACAGCATTTTCATGCGCCTGTCGTCCGTGACGACGGCGACGGGTGTGGCTGTCAGATTTTCTTTCGCCGCGAGGCGGATAAACTCTTCTTTGTCCTTTTCGGCGATGACCACCGCCATGCGCTCCTGCGATTCGGAGATGGCGAGTTCCGTGCCCGACAGCCCTTCGTATTTCAAGGGCACTTTGTCGAGGTCGATCACGAGCCCGTCGGCAAGTTCGCCGATGGCGACGGAAACGCCGCCCGCGCCGAAATCGTTGCACTTTTTGATCTTGCGCGTGACTTCGGGATCTAAAAACAGGCGCTGCAATTTGCGTTCGGTGAGAGGGTTGCCCTTCTGCACTTCCGCGCCGCACTGCTCTACCGAACGCGCGTCGTGCGCTTTGGAAGAGCCCGTCGCGCCGCCGCAGCCGTCGCGTCCCGTTTCGCCGCCCAATAAAACGACGATATCGCCCGTTGCGGGTTTTTCGCGGTAGACCATATCGCGCCGCGCGCCGCCCACGACAAAGCCCGTTTCCAGACGTTTCGCCTTATAGCCGCTGTGATAGACTTCGTCCACGATGCCCGTGGCAAGCCCGATCTGGTTGCCGTAGGAGGAAAAACCGCCCGCCGCCGTGCGGGTGATGACGCGCTGGGGAAGTTTGCCTTTGAGCGTCTTGTCGATGCTCTCGGTGGGATCCGCGGCGCCCGTCACGCGCATCGCCTGATACACGTACGTGCGCCCCGATAAGGGGTCGCGGATGGCGCCGCCGAGACAGGTCGCCGCGCCGCCGAACGGCTCTATTTCCGTAGGGTGGTTATGCGTTTCGTTCTTGAACATGACGAGATATTTTTCGGTTTTGCCGTCGATCTCCGCATCGATGCAGATCGAGCAGGCGTTGATCTCGTCGGAAACATCCAGATTATCGAGCCGTCCCTCTTTTTTCAGTTTTTTCACCGCGATGGTGGCGATGTCCATCAGGCACGGGTATTTATCTTCGCGTTTCGCGTTGAATTCTTCGAACAGATCGCGGTACAAATCGTAGGCTTTACGGATATGCGGATTGTCCGAATGAATATCCACGCGCTCGATCTCCGTCGCGAAAGTCGTGTGGCGGCAATGGTCCGACCAGTACGTATCGATGACCTTGACTTCCGTTTCGGTGGGATTGCGGCCTTCCTTTTTGAAATAATCGCGCACGAAAACAAGATCTTCCACACTCATGGCGAAACCGCATTTTGTGTGATAGTTCGCGATCTCGTTCACGCTCATGTCGATAAAGCCCGCGATCTCCTTGACGTCCTGCGTCTGCATTTTGGCGCGGCGCAGCGTTTCGGGCTTGTCGAGGGAAACTTCTTCGCTCTCCACGGGGTTGATGAGATGTTTTTTGATACGCGCAAGTTCCGCGTCGGTCACGCCCTTGACGGCGTACACGCGCGCGCAGCGCACCAACGGGCGCGCCTTGCGCGTTAAAAGTTGCACGCACTGGGCGGCGCTGTCCGCCCTCTGGTCATACTGCCCGTTCAGATAACTGACGGCGAACACTTTGTAATCCTCGCCGCAATCCATATTTTCAAGATATACGTTATCGACGGGCGGCTCGGAAAATACGTTGACGATCGCCTCTTTCAGTTCCTCTTGCGAGAGTCCCTCCACGTCGTAACGGAGGATCTCGCGGAAATCCTCCACCGCGATGCCGAGCTGCGCGTCCAGGTCTGCGCGCGTCTTTTTCGCTTGCAGATTTTCTTTTTTCTCCACAAAAATTCTGTATATCATCTTTCTTCGTTTACCCTTTTTTGTTGTATTTCACGCCGATATCCCTGCGGTAGTGCATGCCCTCGAAGGAAATCTTTTCCACGTTGCGGTATGCCTTTTCGCGCGCCTCTTCCACAGTGTTTCCTTTGGCGCACACGCCCAGAACGCGGCCGCCGTTGGTTTTTAAAACGCCGTTTTCGCGTTTCGTGCCCGCATGGGCGAGCAGAATTCCTTCGTCTAGCGCGCCGATCTCGATTTGTTTGCCCTTTTCGTATTTTTCGGGATAGCCGCCGCTCGCGAGCACCACGCACACGCAAGCGCCCTCTTCCCATTCTATTTTCAGTTCGGACAGCCGCTCGTCGGTCACCGCCTCGAAAATATCGAGAAGGTCGGTCTTTAACATGGGCAGAACCACCTGCGTTTCGGGATCGCCGAAACGGGCGTTGTATTCGACCACTTTATAGCCTTCGTCCGTTCGCATCAGACCGAAGTAGAGAACGCCTTTGAACGGCCGCCCCTCCGCGTTCATCGCGCGCATCGTGGGGAGAAGGATGTTTTCCATGACTTCTTTTTCCGCCGCCGCGTCGTAAAAGGGACAGGGCGTGAACGTGCCCATGCCGCCCGTGTTCAGCCCCTTGTCGCCGTCGTAGGCGCGCTTGTGGTCGCAACTGGCGACCATGGGAACGATGGCCTTGCCGTCGGTAAAGGTGAGCACGGAGACCTCTTCGCCCGGCTCGAATTCTTTGCCGCGCAAAAATTCTTCGATCACGATCGTATTGCCCGCGGCGCCGAACGCCTTGTCGAGCATGATCTGTTTCAAGCCTTCCTCCGCTTCATGCAGGTTTTCGCAGATGAGCACGCCCTTTCCGAGCGCCAGCCCGTCCGCTTTCAAAACGACGGGGAATTTGCCCGCGCGCACGTAGGCGAGCGCCGCGTTGTAATCTTCGAAAGTTTCGTAAGCCGCGGTGGGAATGCCGTATTTTTTCATGAGCGCCTTGGCAAACGCCTTGCTCGATTCGATTTCGGCAGCGCGCTTGTTCGGCCCGAACACTCTGTGTCCGCGGCTTTCCAACTCGTCCGCAAGCCCCAGAGCGAGCGGATCGTCGGGCGCAATGACGGTATAGCCGATCTCGGGATGCGCATCCACCCAATCGCCCACGGCTTTCACGTCGCAATAATCGACGTCCACCAAGGTTGCGATCTCCGCGATGCCCGCATTGCCCTTCATGCAGTATAATTTTTCGACGCGCGGACTTTTTTTGAGAGCCTGCGCGATCGCATGCTCTCTTCCGCCATTTCCGATGATCAAAACGTTCATAGACACTCCTTATAGAGATCAGTGATGGAACAGGCGCATTTTGGTGAACGCCATCACCATGCCGTACTTGTCGCACGCGTCGATGACGAGATCGTCGCGCACCGAACCGCCCGGCTGAGCGATGTAGGAAACGCCGCTCTTTCTCGCGCGCTCGATGTTGTCCGAGAAGGGAAAGAACGCGTCGCTGCCCAAAGAAACGCCGCTGATCGTGGAAAGATAGGCTTTCTTTTCTTCCGCGGTGAAGGGTTCGGGGCGCACTTTGAAAAACTTTTGCCAGACGCCGTCGCCGAGCACGTCTTCCGCTTCGTCGGAGAGATAGATATCGATAATATTGTTTTTATCGGGCCGCCCCACGCCGTCCGCGAATTGCAGGGAAAGCACTTTTTCGTGCTGGCGCAAATGCCACAGATCGGCTTTGCTGCCCGCAAGGCGGGTGCAATGAATGCGCGACTGCTGTCCCGCGCCCACGCCGATCGCCTGCCCGTCCGCCGCAAAACACACGGAATTGGACTGCGTATATTTGAGGGTGATGAGGGCGATGATCAGATCGACCGCCTTTTCTTCGGGAAGGTCTTTATTCTTCGTCACGATATCGGAAAGGAGCGATTTGTCGATTTTAAACTCGTTTCGCCCCTGTTCGAACGTCACGCCGAATACCTGTTTGCGCTCGACGGGATCGGGCCTGTAATCTTTGTCGATTTTCACGATATTGTAGGAGCCTTTGCGCTTGGCTTTTAAAATTTCCAGCGCTTTGGGGGAATAGGAAGGCGCGATGACTCCGTCGGAAACTTCGCGGGCGATGATCTTCGCGGTCACTTCGTCGCACTCGTCGGAGAGCGCCACCCAGTCGCCGAAGGAGGACATGCGGTCGGTGCCGCGGGCACGGGCGTAAGCGCACGCCAGAGGCGAATCGTCCAGCCCTTCGACATCGTCTACAAAGCAGGACTTTTTCAGCGGTTCGGACAATTTTTTTCCGATCGCCGCGCTGGTGGGGCTCACGTGTTTGAAAGAAGTCGCCGCGCATTGCCCGACGTTTTCTTCGATTTCTTTCACCAACTGCCAACTGTTGAACGCGTCCAGAAAATTGATGTAGCCGGGCCGCCCGTTCAGGATCTCGATGGGAAGATCGCTCCCGTCCGCCATAAAGATTTTCGCAGGTTTCTGATTGGGATTGCACCCGTATTTAAGTTCGAATTCTTTCATCGCCCTTTTCTCCTTACTTGTTTTTATTGATCATCTTCGCCTGCGTCTTGCCGCTTGCAAGGTCGGTATAGCGCACGTACAGCGAAATTTTGTTCTGTTCGTTCAGATTGTTCCAAAGATCCGAGAAAAACTCCTCGATATCGTCGGGGATCTTCACGCGCTCGGGCTCGCCCGTAAAGGTGGGAATCGGATTGCCGTCGCAGTTGTAGGTGTGGATAAAATGTCCCACGCCCGCGAGCGGACTGTAAGAAAAGGTATAGCGGTTGCAGGCGCTTCCCTTCTCGTCCGCGCTCTTTAAAATGCTCATTTTATAGGTAAAGCCCTTGTCCTTGAAATCGAGGACGCCGCTGATACGCGGGGTGAAATTGGGCGCGTCGGGTTCGAAGCAGCGCGTTTCCAGCGCCTCTTCAAACGTTTTTCCCTTCATCAGAAAATCGTACACCGTATCCGTCTGGTCGCCGTTGGTCACGATGACGCTGTTTCCCGCGCGGCGCACGGGCGAATAAATGATGAGCGAAGGATCCTCCACTTTGCTCTCGTCAAAGGGATAAATGGTGACTTCTTCCCCCCTGTCCTTGAAAATGCGGTTGCGGCTGTTTTCGCTGCGCCCCATGATGAAATAGGCAAACACCGCGTTTTTGCCGTTTTCGCTCTCGCCGATCACGACGCCCCTGCCCACATAACTGTTGTCCTTGATCAAATCTCCGATATTGCCGATCTTATATACGCTCTCCACTTTCTTTACCTCCGTATGATGACCTTTCGTCCCTCTTTTCGTACTTTTCCCGTCGTTAAGAGCCGCACCGCCTCGGGAAGGGCGCGGTGCTCTTCCTCCAAAACGCGCGCCTGCAACATTTCGGGCGTGTCGTCTTCCAGAACGGGCACACAGCGCTGCAATATAATGGCGCCGCTGTCGTAATGTTCGTCCACGAAATGCACGGTGCACCCAGAAATTTTAACGCCGTATTCGAGCGCCGCACGGTGCACGTTCAGCCCGTAATACCCTTTGCCGCAAAAGGAAGGGATAAGCGAGGGATGAATGTTAATAATTCTGTCGGGAAACGCCTTTACGAAATTTTCCGCGATCATGTTGAGATAGCCCGCCAGCACCACAAAGTCGATATTCCGCGCGTTGAGTTCGCGGATGATATCTTCGAACATTTCCTCGTTGGAGGGGAAATCCTTTTTGCTGCGGACGATCGCCTCGATATTGTGCGCTTTGGCGCGTTCTAAGGCGTAGATGCCCTCCTTCGACGCCACGAGAAGGGAAATTGCGCAGAAAGGCTCGCGCTCGTTTTCGTCGATGACCGACTGAAAATCGCTGCCCGAACCGCTCGCGAACACCGCTATTTTTTTCACAGCAGCGTAACTCCTTTTCCCGCGACCGTCTTGCCGAGCACGAACGCCTTTTCGCCGCTCGCGCTTAAAAGTTTGACGGTTTCCTGCGCATCCTTTTGCGCGACGCAGACGACCATGCCGACGCCCATATTGAAGGTATTGTAGATCTGCGCGTCGGTGATGCCCGCGCGCTCCTGCATGACGCGGAATACGGGAGGGACTTCGTAAGAATTTTTATCGATCTCGCAGCCGATGCCTTCGGGGAAAATGCGGGGAATATTTTCGAAAAATCCGCCGCCCGTGACGTGCGCGATCCCCTTGACGCGTACTTTGGAAATGAGATCCAAAATGCTTTTCACGTAAATTTTCGTAGGCGTCAAAAGTACGTTGAGGGGCGTGTCGCCGAGGCGCTCGTCGTACTTTGTCAACTCCTCTTTGTTTTCGTCGCCGAACAGTTTGCGCACCAGCGAATAACCGTTGGAGTGCACGCCGCTGGACGCGATACCGATGAGCGCGTCGCCCGGCTCGATGCTCTGCCCGTTGATGACTTTCTTTTTATCGACGATGCCCACGGCAAAGCCCGCGATATCGTACTCGCCGTCGGGATAAAATCCGGGCATTTCCGCCGTTTCTCCGCCGATGAGCGCGCAGCCGGATTGGCGGCAACCTTCCGCAATGCCCGAAACCACGGTCGCCACCGTTTCGGGCGAAAGTTTGCCCGTGGCGAAATAATCGAGGAAGAAAAGCGGCTTCGCGCCCTGGCAGACGATGTCGTTCACGCACATCGCCACCGCGTCGATGCCGATAGTATCGTGTTTATCCGCGAGGAAGGCGTACTTGAGTTTTGTACCCACGCCGTCCGTGCCCGCCACGAGCACGGGCTCTTCCATCTTCTCGCCCGTAATCGAATAAAATCCGCCGAACGAACCGATATCGCCCAATACGTTCGCATCGTAGGTGGATTTTACGTGTTTTTTCATCAGTTCGACCGCCTTGTAGCCTCTCTCGACGTCTACGCCGCTGTCTTTATAGGAAATTGCCATGTCGTTTTCTCCTTCGCTTATTCGAATTTATGTTTATCCGCCTCGTAATCGTCCATCGGATAAGGATAGTTTTTATCGAAACAGCCCGTGCAGAACTGTACGTTCGCGCTCTTTACCGTTTCTTTGAGTTGTTCCACCGTCAGATACCGCAGCGAATCCGCGCCGATATACGCCGCGATCTCCTCGACGCTCTTATTCGCGCCGATCAGTTGCGAATAGGACTGCATATCGATGCCCAGATAGCACGGGTGCTTGATGACGGGCGAACAGATCATCATATGTACTTCTTTCGCGCCCGCGTCGCGCAGCATCTTCACGATCTTCTTGCTGGTCGTGCCGCGCACGATGGAATCGTCGATGAGGATCAATCGCTTGCCCTGTACGTTGGCGCGCAGCGCGTTCATCTTGACGCTGACGCTGTTTTCGCGCATCGACTGGTCGGGCTGAATGAACGTCCTGCCCACGTAGCGGTTTTTGGCGAGCGTTTCCACATAGGGAATGCCCGTCGCTTCTGAATAGCCCCTCGCGGCGACCACCGCCGAATCGGGTACGCCGCTGACGATATCCGCGTCCACGGGGTTATATTTGGCGAGCAGCCGCCCTGCCTCTTTTCTCGATTCGTACACGCTGCAACCGTCCAGAACGCTGTCGGGGCGCGCGAAATACACGTATTCGAAGATACAGGAGGCGCACTTTCTGCCCGCGCCTTCCAGAAAATACGAATGCTCGCCCGAGGAATCGATGACCAGAACTTCGCCCGGCCTGACGTCGCGCACATAATTGGCGCCCACGGCGTCGAGCGCGCACGTTTCGCTCGCGATGACGACGTCGTCGAGATTCTTGCCCATCACGAGCGGGCGGATCCCGTAAGGATCGCGCACGGCGATCAGTTTGTCCGCCGTCATGACGACGAGCGCAAAGGATCCCTTGAAACGGTTGCAGGCGGCGAGCACGCCCTTGACGATATCGCCGTAACTGTTCTTGTTGATGAGCAGCGCCATGACCTCGGAGTCGATGGTCGTCTGAAACACGGCGTTGTCGTTGATGAGTTCTTCCCGAAGTTGTTTGGTGTTGGTTAAGTTTCCGTTGTGCGCGAGCGCCATTTTGCCGCACTTGCCCGTGAATACGATGGGCTGCGCGTTCAGTAAAAGGCTCGCGCCCGTGGTGGAATAGCGCACGTGCCCGATGGCGATATCGCCTTCGGGCAGCGTGTCCAGGTTGCCGTTTGCAAAGATCTCGGGAATCAACCCCATGCCCTTGTAGTATTGGATCTTATTGGCATAGGCGACGGCGATGCCGCCGCTCTCCTGCCCCCGATGCTGCAAAGCATACAGCCCGTAGTAAACGGTATGCGCGACGTCGCGCGTCTCCGCACTGTACACGCCGAACACGCCGCACTCTTCGTTCATACTGTCGAACGGATTTTTCCCGTCCCTCAAATACATCCGCCGATCCTCCGCGAATTACTTGCCCGTAAGGCGGGCGAACACTTCTTTGTAAGCGTCTTCCACGCCGCCCATATCCCTTCTGAAACGGTCTTTATCGAGTTTTTCACCCGTGGTCATATCCCAGAAACGGCAGGTGTCGGGCGAGATCTCGTCCGCAAGAATGATCTGCCCGTGGAAACGGCCGAATTCCAGCTTGAAATCGATCAGATCGATATTGAGCGTCTTGAAAAACTCCTTCATGACCTCGTTGACCTTGAACGCCATGTTTTTGATGGTCTCGATCTCTTCGGGTGTGGCGAGTTCCATGGCGAGCGCGTGATAGTCGTTGATCAAAGGATCGCCCAGATCGTCGTTCTTATAACTGAATTCCAGAACGGTGACGGGGAGTTTTTTGCCCTCGGGCACGCCGAGGCGTTTGGAGAAACTGCCCGCGGCGGTATTGCGGATGATGACTTCCAAAGGCACGATCTCCACCTTTTTGACGGCGGTCTCGCGGTCGGAAAGTTCCTCTACGAGATGGGTGGGGATCCCCTTGCTCTCCATGATCTTGAACATCATGTTGCTCATCTTGTTATTGATGACGCCCTTACCCGCGATGGTCCCTTTTTTGAGGCCGTTGAAAGCGGTCGCGTCGTCCTTGTAGTCGACGATGACCACGTCGGCATTGTCGGTTGCATAGACCTTTTTGGCCTTTCCTTCATAGAGTTGCGCGCGTTTTTCCATTTTATGTATCCTCCGAAAATTGATAACGATTTAAAGATTTTTCAGTTCTTCCTGCAAAGCCTTGTCGTCCGCGTTGATCTTATTCGCCATGGACGCCTTGAATTCTTTGAGTTTTCTGGCGATGTCGGGATATTTGACGCCGAGGATCTCGAGCGCCAGAAGCCCCGCGTTTTCGCCGCCGTTCACGCCTACCGTAGCCACGGGAATGCCCGAGGGCATCTGCACGATGGACAAAAGGCTGTCCAACCCGCCCATCATATCCGTCTTGACGGGAAGCCCGATGACGGGGAGCGTGGTGTAAGCCGCGATGACGCCGCCCAGATGCGCCGCTTTTCCCGCCGCGCAGACGATAACTTCCACGCCGTTTTTCTCGGCGTTTTCGGCAAACGCGTGCGCTTCGTCGGGCGTGCGGTGCGCGGAAATGACGCGCACTTCCGTTTCCACCCCGAATTTTTTCAAGGCTTCCGCCGCGGGTCTGACCACGGGGAAATCCGATTTGCTGCCCATCAATATCGCAACTTTTGCCATACTACTGTCCTCCAAGTATGAAATAATCGATTTTTGCACATACTCCCCTAAAAAGGAGAATGGTTATGCTCTACATTTTGTTTGCCGTGTATCTTGCCGCGATCAACTTTTTTGCCCTTCTGTTCGTGCGAAAGCAAAAAAAAGCGGCGGAAGGCGCGTTGGACAAGCCCAAATACCGCGACGGAAAACTGCTGCTCGCCGCTCTCTTAGGCGGCGCGCTCGGCGCGTTTCTGACAATGCTGTTTTCCAAATTCCGGACCGACAACATTCTTCTGATGATCCTTTTGCCTCTGTTCATCGTATTGAACGTTTACGCGGTGGTCAGCATATTCCGCAGCGGGATCTTCGTGTTCACCTGAGGGAAAAATCAAAAAACAGGCTCGCAAACGCGGCACATTCTGCCCTGCGCTTGGAACCTGTTTTTTTCATCTGAAAATTCTGTTTGCATTTCGGGCACAAGAGTGCACTATTCCCGTTTCGGCGCTATAAGGGTACATTTTGCCTTTGCACTTTCCGAACGGAACGCACAGGGCAAACGGGAAATTACGATACCCGACGGAAATAATCTGCGAATACATATTTCTTTACCTCATAGCATTTGTAAACGATATATAAATTATATCATAAACTTTTCTTTTGAAAAACTGTTTAACGCCCCTATTTTGAATTTTTTCGGTGATAAATTTTAACAATCGGGCCGCCAAACACTTGACTTTATCAAAGGCGGGAAATTATTTATTTTCCGTTTGGTTTTTTTCCGCTTTCAAAAGGTCGCGGATCTCGGCGAGCAGCGCCACCGCGTCGGGGGAAAGTTTCTCTTCGACGGGCGCGGGCGCAGGCGCGGGTTCGGGAACGGACTCCGCAGCGGGTGCCGCTTCCGCTGCGACAGCGGTGTCTTCCTCCTCTTTGACGAGTTTTTCTTTGAGAAGTTCGGTGCCCTCTTTGAGTTTCTTCTGCGCGTTGCGCACGATGCGGATGGCAGTAAAGATGACGAACGCGTCGATGAGGAAAGTCAAGATCGCCATGATCAGATTGCCGTAGTTGAGCGTGATCGCCTCTTTGACGATTTCGCCCGCCTCGTTCATGACCGCGGCGCGCAGCACGACGACAAGTTCGCTCATATCGCCGTTGACGAGCAGCGCGATCAGCGGCTTGATCACATCGTTCACGACGCTGTTGACGATCGCCGTAAACGCGGCGCCGACGACGACCGCGACCGCTAAGTCGACGATGTTTCCGCGCGAGATGAACGCTTTGAAGTCTTTCCAGAAAGTGCTCTTTTTCTTTTCTTTTTTCATAAGGCATACCTCACAATTTTATTTTTCGTACGTTGATAAAAATTTTGCCACCGCGTCCTCCTCGGAAAACCCGATGACGCCGCTCGCCATCGCTTTGAGCCTATCGTCGGCGTTCTGCACGGCGTAACTCTCGTCCGCCGCCTCGAAAAGCGAAAAGTCGTTGACGCCGTCGCCGAACACGACGAGCCGCTCCGCGCCCGCGATCTCTTTGAGCGCGCGCGCCGCGTTGCCCTTAGACGTAGCGGCGGGCATGATCTCGCACCACCAGTCGGTGCGGTAGGTTTCCTGCTCGAAGATCGTCTTCAAATCCAGACTTGTCTGCACCGACTGCTGTAAGCCGTCGAGCCGCGCCTTTTCGTCGATACAGGTAAAATAGAAAATATCGCCCTCATAGAGCGCGCTTTCGCTGTCCACGGGATGCAGCCGCGCGTCGCCGCGGCGGCGCGCGAGATAGCGCAGCATTCCCTCCGTTTCGCGTCCCCTCTCCCATGAGACCAGTTCGCGCCCCTTCTGAAAAGAGTAGACGAGCGGGGAAAGGCCGTACTTTTGAAGGAGCGAGCGTATGTATTCCCGCTGACCCGCGTTGAAGGGGTTATTGTAAAGCATACTGCCGCCCGACGGCTCCATGATGACGGCGCCGTTGTACAGAATGACGGGCAGATTCTGCCGAAGCCCCCACACGGCTTTCGCCGCGGAATTCAAAGAGCGGGCGGTGGCGTAGGTGAACGGCATACCGCCGTCGATCATCGCGTTCAGTTTTTCAAGACTGTACGGCGAAATATTTTCCGCGCTCGTAAGCAGCGTTCCGTCCAGATCCGAAACGAACAGAGTTTTCAAAAGCCGCCCTCCCTTTTCCCGATCGCACCTATTATAGCACCTTTCAAGCCGTTAGACAATCAAAAAAGCATAAAACGATAGCCGTGAATCGCCAAATATATATAATTGAAGGCATAATCCGCCAATAATGCAACGATAATGACGGCGACGACGGCAGTGATCGCGCGCGAAGGCATGAGCGCGGCGAAACGCAGCATGGGCACGAACCCGAACCGCATGAACACGGTGGACAGCGCGCCCCATATCAGCGAAAAGCCGAGGCTGACGTAACCCGAAAGATTGAACGCATAGCGCTCGTAATACCACAGGCGCACGGAAAAGGCGGAATCGAAAAAGAGCGCGGTGACGTATTCGAGGGCAGCCGCCAGAAACGCGGTGACGAAAAAATAATAGGCGTAGCGCAGAAAGGCTGCCGCCCCGTTGCCCTGAAAGACGCGCAGTTTGAAAAAGCGCGGTTCTTGCGGCAAGCCGAACGCGTAATAATAAAACAGCGCGGCCGTGCCGTAAATGGTGCAGAACGGCAGTGTGAGAAAGCCCCTGTCCTGCCAGCCCGAAAAGGGATAGCAGGCGAGCATTTCCGTACACCAGCCCAAAAAAGAGACGAGCGCAAATACAAAGACCATGTTTTTGACGTCGCGTGCGACCAGATCGCGCCGCACGCGCGCGGGAGCGTTATGTGTTTCCATACCCGCAGTATTGACGAAACGGCAAAATTCTATGCGCGCAAAGAAAAAAGAGCGGGAAGTCCCGCTCTCAGCCTTGCAGCATCGCCTGCAAAATATTTTGTTTGAACGGCGAAGGTTCGCCGTACGGACGCGGTATCTTTTCGCCGCAGGTAAAATCCGCCGCCGCTTTGCCCGCGCGTATGAGAACGGCGCGGTGCGCGAGCGTATACGCTTCCTCCACGTCGTGCGTGACAAAGACGACCGTTCGCCTGTCGCGTTCCCACAATTTGCAGAAAACTTCCGTCAGACGGATCTTCAGCGCCGTATCGAGAGAGGAAAACGGTTCGTCCATCAAGAGAAGTTCCGACGGATAGGCAAAAGCCCGCGCGATGGAAACGCGCTGCGCCTGCCCGCCCGAAAGATCGGAAGGATATACGTCCGCCTTGTCCGAAAGTTCCACAAGGGCGAGCATCTCTTCGGTCTTTTGCGAACGCTTTCCCAAAACGTAATCGATATTCTGCCGCACGGTGAGGTTGGGCAAAAGCCGCTCTTCCTGAAAAATATACGACACGCGCCCGGGCACGCCCCTGATTTCGCCCGTATATGGCAAAAGCCCCGCCAGCATATTCAAAAGCGTCGTTTTGCCGCAGCCCGACGCGCCCAGAAGACAGGTGATCTCTCCCGCGCGGATGGTGAGATCGAAATTTTCGTACACGGCCGTTTCGCCGTAATTTTTGCTTACGCCGCAAAGGACGATATCTTTCATTTCCATCGGACGATTGCCCTCCCGATCAGACGTATGATCCACTCGCAGAGTACGGAAAGCACGATCGCCGCTACGGTGACGGCAAACAGTTTTTCCATTTCGAGATTGATCTTGGCGTTCTGCATCAGCCCGCCCAGACTGAACCGCGTGCTCGCGAGCGCCTCCGCCGCGATAATGAGTTTGATATTGAGAGAAAACCCGCCCGCCGCGCCTTCAAAGAGCGCGGGCGCCACGTTCGGCACGTACAGTTTCAACAGCATATCCCGCTTTTTTACCCCGTACACTTTGCTCATCTCGTGCAGTTTCGGATCGACGGACAAAATGGCGGAAAGAAACGCGGAATACAGCGTGGGACAGATGACGATGACCGCGATGACCACGGGCGCGAGCGTACGCGAAAACCAGATGACAAGGATAAAGATGATCGCCATCGTGGGTACCGCGCGCACGATCGCCATCAGCGGGCGGACGAGCCTGTCCGCCGCTTCGGAAAACCGCGAAAGGAGCGCGAACGCGAGCCCCAGCGCAAAGGAAATGAGAAAACTGTAAAAGGAACGCCACAAAGAATTTGCGAGAGCGCGCCAGAAAACCGAAGTCTGCACGTAAGCGAACAACTCGTGAAAAGCCTGCGCGGGCGTGGGAAGGATCAGCGTGACGCCCTTCGCGTACGCCGCGGCCGCCCAAACGCCGAAAATCAAAAGCACGACGGCGAGCGGATAACAGATATTTCCGATGATTTTTTTGACTTTCGGTTTCATAAGTTTTTACCTCGGACGATTATGCGGAATAGGTATAGAAAAATCCGTCGTCCAGATCCTGTTTATTGAGTATTTTCACGTAATCTTTGACCGACTGTTTGATATCGGAGGATTTTTGAAAACCGAGATGACAGTTGGCGACGGTCTCCGCAGTAATGGGCGCGGTGATCAAAGACGATGTATAATCGCCGTCTTTCAGCGCCTGTTTGAATCTCGCGATATTGTCGGCGTTTTCCAGCCACGCGGCATTGCCGGCAAGACTGTTCGCGAATGCTTCGGCAACGTCGGCGTGATTTTCCGCAAATTCGCTTTTCACCACCAGAGAAGCCTGCGGATAGCCCTCTTCACCCGTCAGTTTTTTCCATTCTTCCTGGAAATCGACGATAAAATCGCTGCCTTCCACTTTGGCTTTGCACGCCGTCACCTGCGGTTCGCCCAGAACGCCGTAACATTCTTTGTTATTCTTTTTGGCATCCGCCATAAACGCGATGATTTCCGAGCCTTCCGTCGCCTGCTGTAAATTGATCTTTTCGGGATCCACGTCCGACGTGTTGCCCATTTCGGCGTATTCAAGCCCCTCGGTCTGATCGATGATGTAGCGGAACATATCCACGGTGGTGCCCGTGGTATAATAGACCACTTTGCCGACCAACCCGTGAAGATCTTCGGCGCGGTTTTCGCCATATCCCACAACGTAGAGGTTGCCGAACACATTGGTGCTCATCAGTTGGATCTTGACGTTCTTTTTTCCATACAGCGTGGCGGCGGCGGTCGTGGGCATGATCGCGAGATCCGCTTCGCCGTTGGCTACGACGCCCGCGATTTCGGTAGCGGGTACGGGCTCGAATTTAAACGTAACGTTCGTTTCGCTTACTCCCTCGGTGATCGCCTGCGCGAGCGCCAGCCCGGGCGTGCCGTCGGGGAAATAGACCATTACTTTTTCGCGTCCGCAGGCGACGAGCGCGAACGCGCCGCTTACGAGCAGCAGAACGGACAAAAGAAAAGTCAATAATTTTTTCATGGATATACTCCTTAAAATGAAATCAATATTTCGAAAACAAAGTTTTTGCGGACACGCCGTCGAGCATGCCGAGTTTGCCCGTGAGCGCATTGACGATCTCCGTCGGCGCGTCGAGCACGACGGACAGGACGGAAATGCCCTTGGGTTTATAAGGTATCCCCATTCTGCCGATGATGTATTCCCCGAATTCGTGCAGAACGGCGTTGAGTTTTTCGGTGCTCTCTTTCTTTTCCACGACGATACTGACCGCCGCAACGCGGTTTTCGGACATAAAAAAACTCCCTTTTCCCGCGCGCGGAAAAAAGAGAGTGCCCCGACTCGTTTCAAACAAATCCGATTCTCCCCTTTCCCGTCGGGCGTACCCTTCGGCGCAGGTTGCAAATATTTTTAAAAGGCATTTGCCCTTCGGCATCTGTCTTGTTTTTATTATAAACCTTTCCGCGCGAAAAAGCAAGAGATACGCGCATACTTTTCGGTATCTATGCAAATACTGCGGGCATGAAACGGTTTTTGTTATGCGCGCTCTGCGCGGCGGCCCTCTGCGGCACGGCGAATCTCATGCACATCGACAAGGCGCAGTTTTCGCCTGCGAAGCCCGAAAGACCCGCTCTGTATCAAATTCAGGCGGAATAAAAGACACGGCTGACGCCGTGTCTTTTCCTATACGTTGTCTAAAATTTCGCGATAGATGGCAAGGTCTTTGTCCAGAAACACGTCGAAGATAACGCGGATCGGGTAATCGTTTTCCATGAGCCACTGTTTGACCGCACCCACGGCGACGGCCGCCGCCTCGTCGTTCGGAAACCCGAAAATTCCCGTGGAGATACAGCAGAAAGCGATGCTTTCAAGACGCATTTCCTTTGCGAGGTTCAGACTGGAAATATAGCATCCCCGCAACACGCGCCTGTCCTCGTCGGTCACTTTGCGCCCGACCATCGGCCCTACGGTATGGATGATATATTTGGAAGGCAGATTATACGCGCGCGTGATCTTGGCGCAGCCGGAAGGCTCCTTTTCGCCCTGCGCGCCCATGATCTTGGAACAGTCCAGACGCACTTGCACGCCCGCCCGCGAGTGGATGACGTTGTCGATACACTTGTGGTGGGGAATGAAACAGCCGAGCAACCGATTGTTGGCGGCGTTCACCACCGCGTCCGCGTTCAGACGGGTGATATCGCCCTGCCACAGCGCGATCCGGTCGCGGCAGGGAATGTCCGCAACGTCGACGATGCCGTTTTCCAGCGTTTCCGACCAGAACAGTTTATCCTGGATTTCCAGAAAACGCGCGCTCACGGGATTGGGCAGACGCTGGTTGAGATAGCCCCAGATGAGATCCCGTTTGACCTTGTACGGATAACTGAACGCCGCGATCTCGTTGCGCTCTTCGAGCAACACGGAGAGCATTTCATCGCATATCCCGTCCTTTTCCCGCTCGCTCAAAATGAGCGGCTCGCGCGGACGGATCGTCAGATCTATGATGTTTTTATACTGCTCCAATCGGTACATATTATAAGCCTCCGCCCTATTTCGCGGCGTTGAAATTGATCAGACAGCCCTTCAAAATGATATTCTTTTCGTCATCCGTGAGGCCGCCCACGCGCAGCGTGATATCCTTCACGCTCTTTCCGCTCAGATGTTTTGCGGGAATTTCCTCCGCGCCGTTTCGGATGAGTTCGTCTATGTTCTCAATGTAAATATAATCGCCCACTTTGAAATTGAGTTTATCGGCGACGAAGGGCAGCATGCCCCAGTTAATGAGGTTGCTGCGATAACGCTTGGTCGCGTACTCTTTGGCGATATTGGCGATGCCGCCGAGCACCCTCTGACAACTCGCCGCCTGTTCGCGCGCCGAACCGTCGCCGGGTTTGACCGCCACGACGCAACTGCCGTAAATCGTGCCCTCTTTGATCTGCAAAGGACCGACCTCTTTCAGCACCTCTTCGGGAAGCGAGCCTTCCGCGCGGCGCGCCTCTTCCGCCGCTTTGACCTCTTTCGCGCGGCCGACATAGGCGGGATCTTTTCTTGAAAGCGCGAATTCCGCGAGTTTCAGGGGATTGGAACGGTATGAGGAAGTTTCGCCCGAAGGGATGAGTTCGTCGGTGGTGGTAACGGGATCTTCCAAAACGCTCACCGCTTTTATGAGAACGTTCTTGCCGAGCGGGATCATTTCGGGCCAGTCCGCTATGTTCGGGCCGTATTTAAGCGGCGTTTCGGTGTGCGCGTCGCCCGCGCCGCGGTAAACGCGGTTTCGATAAATTTCCGCATCGAAAGAATATTTTTTGATTTTTTTAGTGTAGTCGACGTCGAGCGCGGAAGTGAGGAAACCGCCGTTCGCCGCCGTAGCCGCGATGGAACGCGCGTCCATGAGCGCGACCGCCGCCAACTGTCCGCTCGCGGGTTTGCTGCCCTCGCGGCTCTCGAAGTTGCGGGTGGTGTGACGGATGGACAGCCCGTTGTTCGCGGGCACGTCTCCAGCGCCGAAACAGGGACCGCAGAACGCAGTTTTGACCACGGCGCCGCTCTCCATAAGCCCGCCGATATAGCCGTTATCCACCAGACTCTTGAACACGGGCTGGCTGGAAGGATACACGGACAGCGAAAACTCGCCCGTGCCCGTGGACTTGCCTTTGAGTATTTCGTACGCTTCCGCGATATTTTCGTACATACCGCCCGCGCAGCCCGCGATGATGCCCTGATTGACGTAAATCTTGCCGTCGACGATCTTATCGGTGAGCGTAAAACTTTCGTCGCCCTTCAATTTGCGCCCCGCCTGTTCGACTTCGGACAAGATCTCGTAAGGGTGCGCCAGAAGTTCGCGGATCGTGTACGCGTTGCTGGGGTGGAACGGCAGCGCGATCATCGGCTCTACGGTCGAAAGATTGATCGTAATGCCGTAATCATAATAGGCGGGATTTTCCGCCTTAAGTTCCTTGTAATCTTCCTCGCGCCCGTGGACTTTGTAATATTCGCGCGTCTTTTCGTCCGTTTCCCAGACGGAAGAGAGGCAGGCGGTCTCGGTGGTCATCACGTCGATACCGTTGCGGTAATCCATGGATAGGTTTTTGATGCCGGGGCCGACGAATTCGAGGATTTTATTTTTGACGAAACCGTTCTTGAACACGGCGCCGCACAGCGCGATCGCCACGTCCTGCGGGCCGACGCCCTTTCTGAGATTGCCGCGCAGGTACACCGCCACCGTTTCGGGGCGCTTGATATCATAGGTCTTGCCCAAGATCTGTTTGACGAGTTCGGGACCGCCCTCGCCCACCGCCATGGTGCCGAGCGCGCCGTAACGCGTATGCGAATCGGAGCCGAGGATCATGCGGCCGACTTTGGCCTCCGTTTCGCGCATATATTGGTGAATGACCGCAAGGTGCGGGGGCACGAAGTTCGCGCCGTACTTTTTCGCCGCGGAAAGGCCGAAGACGTGGTCGTCCTCGTTGATGGTACCCCCCACCGCGCAGAGGGAGTTATGGCAGTTGGTCAGAGTGTACGAGAGCGGAAATTTTTCCAGACCGCTCGCCTTCGCCGTCTGAATGATCCCGACGTAGGTGATATCGTGCGAGGCGATAGCGTCGAACTTGATCTTCAGATTTTCTTCGTCGCCCTCGTTGTGCGCGCGGAGGATCTTGTAAGTCATCGTCCCCTTTTGCGCCTTCGCTTTCTGCTCCGCCGTCAGAAACGCCTGATTTTCCTTGACGAGCGCGCCGTCCATGTAATAGCACCCGCCCCTGATGAGTTTGATCATACCGTATAACTCCTGTTCTTTGTAAAAGTAATTGCTTTCATTATAGTACGATACGCGTTTTTTGTCAAATAGAAGAAGAAAGGACGGCGCAAAAATACGCCGTCCTCCAAAATTTTCTAATCTTTCATATGATCGTTTTTTACGCGCAGGCGCGAAAACGCGCGCTGCAGCGCGATGCGGTTGAGCCGATATTCCGAAGCGCTCCTGTTGCGCCGTATCATCTCCTCGGCGCGCTCCGCAGCCTCCCGCGCGCGCTGCTCGTTGATCTCTTCGGGCCATTCCACCGCCTGCGAAAAGACGACGGTTTCGTCGGGGCGCACCTCGATAAAACCCTCGCTGATAAACGCCTCGCGCGTCTTTCCGTCCGCGGTGATCTTCAAGATCCCCGGCTCGGTGGCGAGAACGGTGGGCTGGTGCATCGCCATGATCGTGCACAGCCCCCCCACGGCGCTGACCGTGATCGATTCGACCCGTCCGCTGTAAAACGTGCGCTCGGGCGTAATGATTTCCAGAAAAAACTTATTCATAATTTTCTTTAAGGCTGCAATTCGCGCGCCTTCTTTCTGACTTCGTCGATATCGCCCACGTTGAAAAAGGCGTTTTCGGGCAAGTCGTCCACTTCGCCCGCCAGAATGGTTTCAAAACTCTTGATCGTGGCTTCCAGCGGCACGTAGCGGCCTTCCAGTCCCGTATAAATTTTGGAAACGAAGAAGGGCTGAGACATGAATTTCTGAATTTTCCTTGCGCGGAAAACGGAATTTTTATCCTCTTCGGACAATTCGTCCATGCCGAGAATGGCGATGATATCCTGCAATTCCTTATATCTTTGCAGCGTCGCGATGACTTTGTTCGCGACCTCGTAATGGCGCGAACCGACGATCTGCGGATCGAGAATGCGCGAATTGGATTCCAGAGGATCCACCGCGGGATAAATCCCCTGTTCCACGACCTTTCGGGAAAGCACCGTCGTCGCGTCGAGATGCGCGAATATGGCGGCGGGCGCGGGATCGGTGATATCGTCCGCGGGCACGTACACCGCCTGAATGGAGGTGATCGAGCCACGCTTGGTGGAGGCGATGCGCTCCTCTAAAAGCCCCATTTCCGTCGCCAGCGTGGGCTGATAGCCGACCGCGGAAGGCATTCTGCCCAAGAGCGCCGAAACTTCGCTGCCCGCCTGAATGTAGCGGTAAATGTTGTCGATGAAAAGCAAAACGTCCTGACGGTTGACGTCGCGGAAATATTCCGCCAGCGTCAGCCCCGTGAACGCGGTGCGCATACGGCTTCCGGGCGGTTCGTTCATCTGCCCGTAGACCAAGGCGGTATTTTTAATGACGCCCGACTCTTCCATATCCGAGATCATGTCGTTGCCTTCGCGGGAGCGTTCGCCCACGCCCGTGAAGATGGAATAGCCGCCGTGTTCTTTGCTGATGTTGTGGATCAGTTCCATGATGAGCACGGTCTTGCCCACGCCCGCGCCGCCGAACAGCCCGATCTTGCCGCCCTTGGAATAGGGAGCGATCAGGTCGATGACTTTGATGCCCGTTTCGAACACTTCGGTGGAAGGGTTCTGATCGTAAAAAGCGGGCGGTTTGCGGTGAATGTTCCAATGCGTCTTGGCGTCTATCTCGCCCTTGTTGTCGATGGGCTCGCCGAGCACGTTCATCACGCGGCCCAAAACGCCTTCGCCCACGGGCACGTCGATCTGCGTGCCGCAGTCGATCACGCGCATACCGCGGGAAAGCCCTTCTGTCGCGCTCATGGCGATGCAGCGCACCACGCCTTTCTTGACGTGCGCGAGCACTTCCAGAACGGTGCCGCCCTCTTCTATTTGCAATTTTTCATATACGGGGGGCATGGCGCCGTCGAACCGAACGTCGACGACAGGCCCGATAATCTGATTGATCTTGCCCGAATTTACCATAAAATCTCCTGTGTTTGCCTAATTTGCCGCATTATCTCTTCGAGGCAAACCTTCCCGACGCCAGATCCAAAAGTTCAGTCGTGATGGCGCTCTGTCGGGAACGGTTGTATTCGAGATTGAGCGTGTCGAGCATCTTTTCCGCGTTTTTGTTGGCGTTGGACATCGCGAGCATACGCGCGGCGTGTTCGCTTGCCGACGCGTGAATGAGCGTGGAATAGATGACGCCGACCAGATACTGCGGCACGAGTACGTCCAGCACTTCCTTGGGGGAAGGGTCGTATTCGAGTTGACCGCCGTACGACGGGGCGTTTTCCACCTCGATATCCTGTTCCATAATGGGAAGAAGGCGGATGAGTTGGGGCGTCTGCACGACTGTGGACTGCATTTTGGTGAACGCGACGATGACCTCGTCCATCAGATTCTTGTCGTACAGATCGAGAATGTCGCGCATAACGCCGCGCGCGTCGTGCATGGTGGGATTGGTCACGGCGTGCGTGAATTCCAGATCGACGCTCTGTTTCTTGCTCTCGAAAAAAGCGCGCGCCATCTGCCCGATGGTGATGACGTAATGCACGGGACGCTTTTGCATATGCTCCCACGCGAGATTGAGCACGTTCGCATTGTACGAGCCTGCCAATCCCTTGTCGCCCGCGATGACGATATACGCCGTGCGCGAATCGGGACGGTGGTCGATATATTTATTGTGAATATCCGCGCTGTGGCGCAGGATATCTTTGATCGCATAGCGCACCGTATCGAAATAAGGGGCGTTGGCGGCGTGCTTTGCCATCGTCTTGTGCATCTTCGCCACGGAGATCAACTCCATCGCCTTCGTGATCTGATGCGTATCGTTGATCCCCTTGATGCGATGCTTGATCTCTGCGGTATCAGCCATTTTCCGCCTCCGTGCTCTCCTTGCGAACCGCGATGCCGACGTAACTCAAACATTCGCGCGCAACTTCCAAAATGCGCTCTTTGAGTTCGTCGCCCGGTTTTTGGTCGGGGTCGATATCCGAGAGGATCTCCGGCCTGTTGACGCGGATGAAGTCGAGAAGATTTTCGTTGTATGCCGTCACCTTCTTTTCGGGAACGGCGTCGATAACGTCGCTCTGCGAAACCAGAAGGAGTACGAACATTTCGCGCACGCTGTAATTGAGATACTGCCTCTGTTTGAGAGTATCCGTCAGTTTGGCGCCGCGGCTTAAAATTTTCTGCGTTTCGGTGTCCAGATCGGAGCCGAACTGCGAGAAAATGGCGAGTTCCCTGTATTGCGCGAGATTGATGCGGAGTTGCCCCGAAACAGAGCGTATTGCAGGGCGCTGCGCGCTGCCGCCCACGCGCGAAACGGAAAGGCCCACGTTGACCGCGGGGCGCACGCCGCTGTTGAACAGTTCGCTTTCCAGATAGATCTGTCCGTCTGTAATGGAAATGACGTTCGTCGGAATATACGCGGAGATATCTCCCGCCAGCGTTTCCACGATGGGAAGCGCGGTGATCGAGCCGCCTCCCTTTTCTTCGCTCAGTTTCGCCGAGCGTTCCAACAGGCGCGAATGCAGATAAAATACGTCGCCGGGGTACGCCTCGCGTCCCGCGGGGCGCTGCAACAACAGGCTCATTTCGCGGTATGCGACGGCGTGTTTCGTAAGATCGTCGTACACGATCAGAACGTCCTTCCCCTGATACATGAAGTATTCGGCAAGGGCGCAGCCGCTGTACGGCGCGATGTATTGCAGGGGCGCGGCGTCGTCCGCCGTGGAGCCGACCACGCAGGTGTATTCCATGGCGCCCGCGTTCTGCAGGGTGTTGAGCGTCTTTGCAAGCGAGGACGCTTTCTGCCCTATGGAAACATAGATACAGATCACGTTTTCGCCCTTCTGATTCAGGATGGCGTCCACGGCGATGGCGGTCTTGCCCGTCTGCCTGTCGCCGATGATCAGTTCCCTCTGCCCTCTTCCGATGGGGATCATGCTGTCGATGGCGAGGATGCCCGTCTGCAATG
This sequence comes from Candidatus Borkfalkia ceftriaxoniphila, assembly GCF_004134775.1. Lineage (NCBI taxonomy): Bacteria > Bacillati > Bacillota > Clostridia > Christensenellales > Christensenellaceae > Candidatus Borkfalkia > Candidatus Borkfalkia ceftriaxoniphila. The sequence goes on along the minus strand of NZ_SDOZ01000004.1, from coordinate 20,676 downwards.
GTTTGTTCACTTTGCCGCGGTCCATGATGGAGGGCGCGGGATATTCCACGGGGCGGGACTTGCCCGTGTGCAGTTCTCCCAGCCCGTCGAGCGCCTCTCCGAGGGGATTGACGACTCTGCCGATGAGTTCTTCGCCCACCTGCATATCCACGGTCCTGCCCGTAGAATAGGCATAGTCGCCGAACCGCACCTTATCTTCGCCCGAAAAAAGCACCGCGCCCACCAGATCTTGTTCCAGGTTGAGCGCAAGCGCGTGATAGCCGCCCTTGATGTCGAGAAGTTCGTTGTACTTTACGTCCGAGATGCCCGAGATCCTGATGATCCCGTCTCCCGAATAGACGATGCGCCCCGTCGAGCGTTCGTCGTGCGACTCCTGTACTTTGGCGATTTTTTCTTTGATGCCTTTGGCTATTTCGTTTACGTCGATCATAATATCCTTGTACGGACGTTACAACGCTTGCTTGATATTTTCCAGCCTGCCCCTTACGGAACCGTCGTATATAACGTCCCCTATCTGAATGATAATTCCGCCGATTATGTTTTCATCGATGATGTAATCGACGCTGTAACAGTTGTGCCGCTTGACGAAATCGGCAATCTTTTTCATCGTTTCGTCGTCGGGCTTGATCGTTACGGTCACTTTTGCGACCTGTTCGCTCTTGGACATGTTATTTTTTGCTCCACTCTTCGAGGCACTCTTCGATCATGCGCTTGTTATCCTCTTTGGTGATGTCGCGCGCAAGTACTTTTTCCGCGACCACAAAGGATACGTCGGTAATTTCCTTTTCGATATCCTGCTGCAATTTTTTGCGCTCTTCGTCCAGTTCCTTTTCCGTGCGCTCCACGAGCCCTTTCGCCTTGATTTTAGCCTCGCCGATAATGTCGTCCGCCTTTTGATTGGCTACGCGCACGGCCTTTTCGTGTATATCCGCGGCTTCCTTTTTCGCCTCGGTCAATACCTCCTCGGTATTGTCTTTCAGTTTTTTCACTTCCGCGTTGAGTTCGCTGTTTTCCTGTTCGATCTTTTTTACTTTTTCCTGCCGCTCGCGCACCATCCTTTTGACGGGCTTGAACAAAAGAAAATACAATCCGACGGTAAGCACTACCAGATTCAATAAATGAAGCAGAATGCTCGTTACGGAAATACCGAACGTATCTAATATACTCGCCAAAACGAGATTGAGAGGGATCATTTGCGACATTTCACACCTTTTACGTAATTATTTTGTCTATGCCACGCCTACGAAAATCAACAGTATACTGATCAATAATCCGTAGATCGCGGTGGTTTCCGCAAACGCGAGCCCCAGAAGGAGCATCGTTCTGATCTTGCCGACCGCTTCGGGCTGACGCGCCGTCGCTTCTACGGCTTTGCCCGTGGCGATGCCCATACCGATACCTGCGCCTACGCCCGTAAATGCCGCAATGCCCGCGCCGATCGCCGCGCCCAACGCCGCGCCGTCGCTCGCCAAAAAGTTCATAAGCATCGTTACCAATAATTCCATTTTTGCATACCTCCGAAGTTTACTCTGAAAACCGCGTTTTCAAAGTCAGGGCTCAGCCCTTCATTTATGCCACTCGCTCTTAAACGCGAGAATATTGTCTTTGTTACGCCGCGATCTCTTCGCCGCGCTTTTTCTTCTTTTTCTTTTGCTTTTTCGGTCCCTCTTCGATCGCTTCCTGCACGAACATCAACGTGAGCGAGGCGAACACGTACGCCTGTATAAACGCGTGGAACAGCGTGAACAGCGGCGAAACGAGGGCGGGAATAATGAGCGGAAGCCCCACGAACCAGATCGCCTCGACGACTATATATACGAGTTCCATGATCACCATACCGCTTAAAATACTGCCGAATAACCGGACGGTCATGGAAACGGGCACGGCGATATCCGTGATGATGTTGATGGGATTGAGATAATGCAGCAAACGCCTGTGTTTCTTCTTCACGAAACCGAGCGTATGGATAAACAAAAAAGTACAGAGGGCGAGCGACAGGCAGGCGCCTACGTCCGCCATGGCGGGGCGAAGTCCGAATAGTTCGACGAGAACCCCGCAGCAGATATACGCCGCCGCACCGAACGTGTACGGTCCCATGAACGACGCGTAATTTTCCGTAGAATCTTCCGCCTGTTTATCGAACGTGCAGACGAGCCATTCCAAAAACATCTGCCCGCCCGTGGGCGTCGTTTTCCATTTGCGGATGATCGTCAGGCGCATGATAAGCGCCGCCAGTAAAATGACCGCAACGACGATAAAGCCCGAGATCACGCTGTCGTTGACGGCAAACAAGCCTTCGCCGAAAATGAACTTCGGGAATATTTTTTCACCTAACGCGGTAAAATCTATAAGTAGTTGTGAATTGAATTGTTGCACGATTGATAACGCTCCTTTCTTTCGCCTAACCTATTTTACACCTTTTAAAATAATAAAACAAGCAAATTGCCCTTTCCTATATATAAGAATAAATTATATCACGAAGGGAAAAACTTGACCTCGGTGCTTTGGTACTGTTGATTTTTGCCGTCGTTTGTGTTACAATGTGACCGAGGTAAATTATGAAAGACTTTAAATTCAAATTTTCCAGAACGGCGGTCATCCTTTCTGTTCTCGCGATCGCGCTCGCATTGGGCGGCGCGGGCTGGACGATTTATCGCATTATACGTTTCGGTTTTCCGAGTTTTACCCTCGGTCTGCAGCACGTGGTCATGCTCATCGTATGCGCGCTTCTCTTAGTGGTATTCGTCAGTCTGCTCATCCGCTCTTTCTACCGCATCACCGACAAAGAGATCGTGCTCCGTTTCGGGGTGATCAAGAGCACCTTCAAAATCGAAGAGATCACGTCGGTGCATTTATTTACCAAAACGAACAAATTGGTCGTTTATTTCAAAAACGAAACGTTTACGGTCATCGTCGTCAAACCCGAGTGGAACAACGAATTTATCAAGGCGCTGACCTCTAAAAACGAAAATATCCGCTACGACGTTTCCTACACCGAAAAAGACGAGGACAACGACGGGCCCGACGGACAATAATTTATAACAGTATCCGCAAAACAGATAAAAATAAAACCTCCGCGCCATTCGCCGCGGAGGTTTTTATCTGTTTATTGTTACGATTTACTTGAAATATCTTTTCAAAAGACCGTTGAAGCCGGCGCCGTGACGGGCTTCGTCCTTTGCCATTTCGTGCACGGTGTCGTGGATCGCGTCGTAGCCCAACTCTTTGGCGCGCTTGGCGATCATCAGTTTGCCTTCGCAGGCGCCCGTTTCCGCCGCGACGCGAAGTTCCAGATTCTTTTTGGTCGAATCCGTGATGCACTCGCCCAAAAGTTCTGCGAATTTGGATGCGTGCTCCGCCTCTTCGAAAGCGTATCTCTTATAGGCTTCCGCTATTTCGGGATAGCCCTCTCTCTCGGCAACTCTCGCCATGGCAAGGTACATGCCCACTTCGGTGCATTCGCCCTCGAAATTAGCTCTCAATCCCTTGACGACTTCTTCGTCCAGCCCCTTGGCAACGCCCACTTCGTGCACGCACGCAAATTTGATCTCGGCGCTTTCGTCGATGGGAACGAATTTCGTCGCCTTGCATACAGGGCAGACCATCACGTCGTCTTCTACGACTTCACCGCAAATAGCACATCTTTTCATAATGATAACCTCTCTTATTCTTATTTCATTTCGGAAACGGTTTTCCGTCTCCCCTTTTTACGTACTTATTTTATCATCAAACCCGCAAACATACTGTTGCAAATACAACATTTTACCTGCTTTATCTGGAAAATTTTACATTTTTTTGTCAGCCGCGCGTTCCAGCGTCGAAGCGGCCGCCTCTTGTTTGCGCGCGTTCCGCGCCTTGTTGGCAAAATGCCACGCGACCATAAAAACAGCATAAGCAAGCACGAAACCCAACCCCACGAACCACCAGGTGAGAATAGTATCGGGCACGATCGCGACGATGATATTCATGGCGTCGTACATGGGATCGAGCGGTAAAAACATACTCAGTTCAAATACGCCCACGGTCATAAACGTACTGAGCCCCAATGGAATCGCGTACCATTTCTTTATGTCGGGTTTCATATAGCCTGTATAAACCATAAGAACGAATATAAATACACACATCGTATGATGCAAAAGCCCCGAGATCGTGCTTGGATAAAAAAACAGACGGTGCTGCCCCACGTAATAGGGATAAATGAGATTTACGATCCCGCCGAACATAGTCAGATACGCTATAAAATGCAGGACGATATTGTCTTTTTTTCCGAATATAAGCGCAAAAGCGAGCACGAACGAACCCAGCCCGCAAAAGGAGTTGGGAAAGATGTAGTACCAGCCGTGCAACCGAAATATTTCACTGACACGGTTGATTGTAACGAAAAACAATAGAATCACGCCGCACACTCTGAAAATCAATGATAACGCCCTATCGTTTTTAGCGTATTTTTTACGTACGAGCAGAAAGATCGCGGCGCCGACGGCGATGACGACGACAAGATACAGTAAATGCTGCCAACCGAAAACGCGCGGCGGCGGCATATTGTGCGGACCTGCGGGCGGCGGTGTCCCCTCGCTCGGTCCAAGCACGTATTCAGACATGATATTTCTCCCACTTGCCGCAAAATGCGACTTTTTTCGACATATTTTCTCAATATATATCGTATCACGAATGCACGCGTTTGTCAAGTTCGTTCACAAAAAAGGAGCGCTTCCGCGCTCCTTTTTAAAAAGTGACTTTTCTACTTTGCCCGCACGGCGACCGTATACGGTTTGATCAGCCCTTTGGCGATCAGAGAATCGTCCGAGGCATAGGCATAGCGATACTCCATGTATATGCTGCCTACATTCGCCAGATCGTACCTGGTTGCCAATTGTTTGATCAATTCTTTGGCGTAATTCATGGCGCGCCCGGAAGTAATTTTCAACTTCATCGGCACGAGCGCGTACGTCTTTTTCGCGGATACGTCCTCAAAACGGTATTTTCCGTTTTCATACAGGCTCGGCGCGAGGGCGAGATACAGGCAAAGCGTCTTGCCCGACACGTTGAATTTGGCGATCAGGCTTTTGCCGACGCGGAAAGATTCATAATGGAAACTCATGCGGCACTTCACGCCCGCATATCCCAAAATGTTGTTTTTCAACTGACTGTAAAATTCCTGAATGTTTTCGTTCTGAATGAGCCGCGAGCGGAAACTGCGGCGATACCGCGTCACGAGTTCCCTGCCCGCGAGCGACTCTTCGGCTTTCTCTTCTGCGTTTTCCTCTTTCAAAATCTCCTCCGTTTCCTCATCGGGCCCGTATTCGCTGACGGTCGCGGCGACTTCGTCGGAAATATCTTTGGGTTGGTTTGCCGCGCGTTCGCGCAGCGCCGCCCGCGCGCAGGGATACGTTTCCGCCTTGACGCAACAGGCGCAATAACTCGCCTCGCCGCACAGATCCTTGCCCGCCTTTTCGCTCGCAAGCCACTTGTCGATATCGATGATCTTTTGTAATTTTTCCAATTCTTCCGAAGGTGCGCTAAATCCGTCTTTCATGGGACCCTCCGTTCTTTCTGATTAAAACTATTATAGTACAAATCGGCTGCGAAAGCAAGTTATTCGGATTTTTTTATCGCGAATTTATAAAGTGTGCGGAACGTTACGATCGATCCTGTTTGTCGCTATCCTCGGGATTCTTTGCAATTTTGACGATTTTGACGATCTGCATGATCGCGATGCTCACTGCGACGAGCACGACGAGCAGCAACAGCCAGTTTTCAAGTTTGGTGAAAAAGCCGATGATCTTGCCCCAAAAGACGGAGTGCCCGACTTCCACGCCCGTAAAGTTTTCCGCCCGTACGGGATCTGGATCGACGGGCGCCCCCTCTTTCACGCCCTGTGTGCGGAGATAAACGCCCTGTTCGTCGTGACCGACCTCCACGACTTTGTGAATGATGCGCTGCCCTTTCAGCATTCCGCTAAGGCTGACAAAGACCGCGTTCTGCCCTACCTGAACGCTTTCGATGCCCGTGCTCTCGATGACGACGAGTTCGCCTACGCCGATCTCGGGCGTCATGGAATCGGTGAGCACGATGACGAACGAGCGCCCGAAAAATTCTACCGGTTCATTTTTGCTCTTTGCGTCCAGCGAAACGAAAAAAACGTACAGCGCAAGCAGAAAGATTACAGCCGCAAGAGTAAAACTTACGGCTGACAAAATCTTTTTTTTCTTATTTTTCGGTTCAATCAAGCCCATCGTATTTTTCCCGTAATTCTTCCAATTTTTTGAGTTCCCTTTTCCGCTTGGTTTCCTCGCGTTTCCGACGCTTTGCCTCTTCGAGTTCTTCCGACTTTGCGGCGTCCTTTTCGCGCAGCCCCTCTTCGTACAGTTTTGCCTTTTGTTCCGCGAGAAGTTTTTTCGCTTTGATCCTTTCCAACTGCGCTTTCTTCTTGCGCGCCTGTTCCAGCCTGTCGCGGCGTTTACCCTTTTCCTTATCCAGTTCGGCTTTCAGTTTCTCCAATTTCAGAAGTTCGCGGCTCTCTTTTTTGAGCGACTTTTCGAGTTCCTCTCTCCTGAGGCGCGAAATCTGCTGATAACGGCGGTACGTGAACTGCGCGTCTTTGACCGCCTGTTCTTTTTTCTGAATGGCAGTCTTTTTCAGCAGATCTTTTTTCGCGGGGATCTGCGAGGCGATCACCTCGTCCAACATGGCGTTGTTGATCTTTTCGATCGCCTTAAAAAAACGCTGAAAATTCATTTTCAGTTGTTTTTCTTCCGCCAACGTGCCGAGCCCTGTCGCTTTGACGAGTTCGTTCTTCATCTGACGGAAATAAAACTCGTTGACGGTATCCTCGCCCGCCGTCTTTTTATCCTCTGCAAAAGACGGCATAAATTTATATTTCGTGACGACTTTATAATTTTTTCGTTTCGGCTCTCCGAAGGGAATATTTTCATATTCCTCGGCCTTTAAAAGTTTGTTCGTAAACAGCGACTGCACGCTCAAACCCGCAAGAACCGTGAGATCGTCGAAATAATCGCCGTCTACGGGCAGGTTTTTGTCCTTGACTTCCACGCTGTAACCGACGAACGTGTACGACGAAATGTACAGCCACAATTTGTAGCAGTTCTGATAATCGACGTTCATCTTGATGAGATTGGTCTTCATGATGGGCGGGTGCACGGGCTTTTTGCCGTTTAACTGACGCATGAAATCCGTGCTCTGTAAAATTTTCAGACGGCGGCGCAGCGCCTTTACCTTTTCCAGCAGTCCGCGGTTGCGTTCGAGCAGAACTTTGTCGTGCGGCGGTTCCTTCATCTTGACGAAAAGTCCGCATTCCACCTCGCTTTCGCCGTAATGAAAATTCGATCTCAAATTCACGTTGGTGATATCGTACATGTGCATTTTGCCGTTGATATCGTTGTAGCGCTGTTCGACAAAAGTCACGAGCCTCTGTACGAGTGCGCACACAAAACGGTTCTCGTATATGGCGAGATCTTCCTGCATCTCGGTCGTCAAAAGTTTTTTGGGGCGCACCTCCCCGCTTTCGGAAATGCTTTGAATATTTTTCGTGTTGGAGGCGAGATGACGTATCGTCTTTGCGTTGGTGCGACGCGCGCGCTCCACGTCAACGATCAGTTCTTCGTCGATGATGAATTTGCGGGGATTGCGCGCGATCTGTTCGATGGAATGCAGCGCGCCTTCCAGCGTCAGGATCCAACTGTCGTCGAGAGTGACCGCCTCGGACACGACGTTATGGAATACTTCGTTCTTCCCGCCGCGCAGCGCCTTGTAAAAATTGTCGTACAACAATCCGCCGCCGCGCATTTTTTCCATAAAATTCTGAAGATATTCTTTGTCCATGCCCGTTTCTCCTTCGCGGTCAGTTCACTTTTTGCAATTCACGAATGTACGCGATGGAATATTTCATCGTGCCCTTGCCGAACTTTCGGTCGAAGTAAGCGATAAGTTCCTGCAACTCTTTGGTCAGAAACGGCAGGTTGAGCGAATTGAATTTGCGTAAGATCTTGCTCGTGACGATGAAATCGATGCCGCCCGACTCCGTACCGCCGCAAGCCATGTAAGCGGGAACGAACAGTTTCAACTGTTTCATGATACGGTTGCCGAAACTGATCTTGAATTTCGACTGTATAAAGGCGTCCAGATCTTTGATGAGCGCAATATTCTTATCGGAAATCTCATATTCTTTGTACGCCCTGTCGAACAGGGATTCCAGATAATTGAACGTGCAGTTGAAACTTTCGGTCATGGGCGCATCGAAGTAATCAGCTTTCTGATTGAGTTCGAGCGCGATGGCGCGGTCGTACACCTTGTCGGTGATGGTAAAGGTGGAATCGTCGTTGTTCGCCGTGCCCACGAACCAGACGTTCTGCGGCACCAAAAGTTTTCCGTAAATGACGTTTTTCGGGTCGGTCGGAGAGGGCGACGAGATGAGATCGATCTTCCATTCCGCTATATCGGGCATTTCCATAATGGATAAAAAATCCGCGAAGTAGTATTCGATACGCGCGAGGTTCATTTCGTCGAGTACGATAAAATTGGGATCTTCGCGCAGCGTCGTTTCGTAAAGGCTGTTCAAAAAGTCCGTTTCGTTGAACTTTTTGGTAAATTCGTTGAAATATCCGACAAGTTCCGCGCGGTCGCGCCAGGACGGCTGCACGGAAACGATGGACGTATTGTTGTTGAAAAACTTGCCCATTGCGTAGGGAAGGCTTGTTTTACCCGTACCCGAGATGCCCTCTAAAATAATGATTTTGGAAGTCGCAAGGCCTGCGAAAAACAGTCGGATCGTATCTTCGGTATAGTAGAGTTGGAGTTGCGACGCGGCGAAATCGACAAATCTTTTCACGATATCCTGCAAGGAGATCATGTCGGTATCCGACATAAAGATGATATTGGGATTGCGCCCGTACTTTTCGTCGAGGTTGATCAGTTTCGTAAATCGGCTCGCTTCCCGATTGCCGCCCGTCCCCTCGTCCGAGGTGACGGCGAGCGCGTCGTTCGGGACATAGCCTTCGGAAATCTGATTGCCCACTTTGAGCGCGAAAATCTGATTTTTTTCTTTGACGAGTTCTTCCGCCTGTTCGTGCAAGCGGGCGATCTCCTCCATCAGTTTGTCTTTTTCCACTTCTTTGCCGCGGTAAACGATATATCGGCGGATGAGTTGGACCAAGCGATATACGATAAAAAAGACGAGCGCGATATTGACGAGAGAAACCAAAATAAGGCAGATCCAACCGAGTACGTCGAAATTGCCTACAACTGCGCCCAGCGCCTTGAAATAATTGATCGTATCGAGAACGACGATCTTGTAAAACGCGTAGAGAATGGAATAGATAAAGTTCCAGATATTTTGCAGCGCGTTCCACAAAAAATCCACGTAGTATTTCGCAAATTCAGCCATACCAGACGGCGCCTCCCTACGGGCGGACGCATGCCGCCCCGATGTCGTTAATCCTGATCCTTGTTATCCGGTTCCGAAATTTCGTCGTCATTTCCGACAGATAGTTTACCTTCCGCGCGAAGTTCCTCTAAGAGTTCTTGCCGCAGTCGTTCTTTTTTCGTTTCGTCGCTGACTTTGTTCCTCTCGCGAAGCACCATGACCAGATTGAACGCAAAATACGCCACGATCAAAAACGCGGGGAGCACGATGCACACAAAAAAGCCCGTGGAAGAGTGAAACCAGGAAACGACGTTGCCAAGTCCGCCGATCTTGCCCTCGTAGATACCGACGATGGTTACGTCGGGTATAAGCATTTTATCGGCATCGAGATTATTGTCGCCCTTGGTTTCGTATCTTACCGAGCCATCCGACTGCTTCTCGACCTTGATAATCCTATGCGAATTCAGTACCAGTTGATTATCCACGATGGTATTGTCCCAAAAAGTGATCACATCGCCCGGCTGCAAATTTTTCTTTTCTTCTTCATCGAGGATCTTGATTTTCAGAAGATCGCCCTTCTGGAAGTTATCGGCTTTATCGCCCTTCATCGAATTGCTTTCCACCGATACGTAAGCGGTGCCGAAAATCGAAGTGTAACCTTTATCCCCCGACAGAATGATATTGAGCGTGAGAATAAAAACGAACACCAGAATAATGGCTACGATGACGTTTACGACGATATTGATTACTTTTTTGTTACGCATAATACACCTTTGTTACTTTTTTCGCGCGTGAAATAAACACAACCGCAATGATCGCAATCACAAAAGGCGGACGAACATCGCCCGCTTTTTGTGATTGCCTGGTTTTGTAAATATTTAGATTTACGAACCGGACTTCATAATACCCGTAAGATTTAACATAACAGTCATTTTGTCTTCGAAGATGGAATTAAGGCAATCGCCGTCCGTGCCTTCCAGCCAAACTTTCACAGTTACGGTGCCGTAATAAATACTTGCAGTTTCAGCCGCGGGTTTTTCAAGAATCAAGATCTCACTCGTAGAAGCATATGTACTGTCATTCGTCAACGGCAATATTACATTTTTAGCAACTGTCTGAGCTATTGATTCGGAGACGCCTAACGAATAATTATAGTACGCCGCGGCAAGGTTGCCCTTATAGAACCCGGCTTGCGTCGTATCGTTACCGCCGTTTGCCGTCGTTTCGAAAGGCGCCCAAACTTTTCCCGTCGCAGAGTCCCCGCTGCCCGTAACGAACGCGATACGCGATGCGTGCGCGGCTCTCGCCTCGATTCTCGCACCTTTTGCAACGGCTTGCCCATAGGTTGCTTCCGTAATCGAATCGTCCCAGGCGAAAATCTGATGCGCTTGCACGGCTGTGTCTTTAACAGCAACCTCGGCAGTATTTCCGAGCAATACGCTCAAGCCTTTATTTGAATAAAATGAGAGGTCGAATTCCAAATAAGAACCCTCACCAGCCGCAGAGTTCTCTTTATCTTTCAATTCCACGCCGTTGTGATCCGTATCGGCGCTCGTCAAAGCGTCGAGCGAAATCGTTTTATCCTTCAAAACATCCGCAGATAAAATTTTACGCCCGAACTTCAAATTCGACCAATCCGTAGCGCTCGTCGGTTTGCCCAACGCGATTTGCAGATCGTCGTTACCGGAAGTAACCTGTAAGTCCAAACTTTCCACCGTAACTTTCTGATTTGTCGTGAACCAGGCGAAAGTGGAGCCCGTGGCTACGGCGATCGCTATGACCAACGCCGCCAAAGCGCCGATCAGTTTTTTTGTTGCTTTCATAAGATATCTCTCCTTTGATCATTTCATAATATTTTTACGGGCGTCGCCCGTAGCAACCTTAATACGCGTAAAAGTCCAGTTTCATTTTAATACGGTCTTGCAGCCGCTCGTCGGTGCAGTCCATATCCCAACCTTCCACCCAGATGACGATCGTGTATTTCACTTTGTCTTCGGGCTGAAAATCGGTCACCCGCTTCGCCATCAGTTGTTTTTCGGAAATAAATGCGATCGTTTCGTATGAAGTGTGCTGTTTCAGCCAGTTTTCGCCCTCTTCGCTCGCTTCGGGATTGGCGTATATATCGCCGCCTTCCGCGTCGCCTTCGATGATCATGACGCGCATGATATCGATCGCCCTGCCGACGCTGTCGACGACGTTCAGGCTCATGTCGTAATCCACCGAGCGTTCGGTCTTGTTGACCAGATAAAAACTGAATGCCATATAGGTCTGATATACGGTGTCGCTCTTGTTTCCGATCCCCCTGGCGATCGAGCGGGGAATATCTTCATATGTGGTGGCGCCCTGCCCTTCCAGTCCCGAAACGGACAGGCGGGAGGACAGATCGGACAGATCCTCTTTCATGGTCGCGGCAATATGCGCGCCGTCGTTGGAAACATTGATGATAAAATTGCCGACTTTGTTCCCGTAGATCGTAAAGCCCGCAAAAATAACGGAAAGTGCAAGCGAAACGGCTATTACGATTTTTGATATGCGCATCATTTGCAGACGCTTTAACCATTTCATAGCACGACTCCCCGAATGATCAAATGATTTTATGAAAAAAAAATTGCCAAAACATCATAGAATGTTTTGGCAACTGACAACCATATCTTGCGACTTAGGCTCTTAGCTTTGCGTCATACCCTTTTGGATACTTTGCTTTTAACTTATTCTAATTATAGAATATTATTATAAAATTGTCAAGTACTTTTAAATTTTATTCGAAAAAACTCAAATATCGTATTCCGCGGGCGCCTTGGGCTTGCCGAAATAATAGCCCTGCCCGTACGGGATCGAAAGTTCCTTGATAAAATCCAGCGTTACGTCGTCCTCGATCCCCTCGGCGATGATACGGAAATCGTTCTTTTCCGCGTAGCCGACCAGCGAGTTTGCCACGCCTCCGATCAAAAGGTCGTCTTTCGCTTCGTCGATAAACGAGCGGTCGAGTTTTACCCAGTTGACCTGCAGATTTTCCAACCGCTTCAAAGAACTCATTTCCAGTCCGAAATCGTCGAGCGCGATCTGAAAGCCGCACTGTACGAGTTTTTGAATATTTTCGTGCACCTCAGGCATTTTGTCGAACATGGCGAATTCCACGATCTCCATACACACTTCGTTTGCAGGCACTTTATATTTTTTGAGCACGCGGCGGAAATCGTCGGTAAGATTGGGATTCATTAACTGTTTGGGCGAAAGGTTCATGGAAAAAGTGACGTTTTTATCGGGATTTTTCTGCTTATAACGCTGCTGCGCGATGAGCAGTTGTTCGAACGCCCACGCTCCGACCCAGTTGATGTCGCCCGATTGCTCCAAGATATTCAGAAATTTTCCCGGAGCGAGCACGCCGAGCGTCTTGTGATTCCAGCGCAACAGGCTTTCGTAGGCGAAAATAACATTGTTCTTTAAATCATACACGGGCTGATAGTATAAAGTAAACTCGTTCGCCTCGATCGCCGATTTTATCTCCTGATAATATTTATATTCTTCGCTCTCGCTGTTGGAGATTTCCGAAGAGTAGATCGTATATTTATTGAGTCCGTTTCTTTTGGATACGGCGAGCGCGAGTTCGAGATTCTGCTTGAACGCGTTAAAATTGGCGCTGAACGCATTGTAACTGTTGACGCCGATGCTCAGATCGAGTTCCAGCCGCACGCGCGTGATCAAACTGACGGTTTTACGCCCTTCCAACAGGCAGAACGACGCCAGATCGGAGAGCGCTTTTTTATCCAGGTCCTCGTCGACGAGAACCGCCAAAAGGTCGTATTCGTACAGGCAGACCTTGCTGCCTTTGGGAAGGAGCCTGTACAGGCGTTCGACGAGTGTATTGACCGCGCCTGCGAATTGTTTTTCACCGAACGATTCGCGGATATTTTTCGCATCGTTGATCTCGATGAAAAAGACGCTGAAATGCGTATTTTTGCCCGCGGAATGAAAGCGGCGCAGAATCAAATCGTCAAAGGAATCCTTGTTAAGTTCGCCGATCTTCAACTTATCCGCGATATAGCGGTTTCGGTCCTTGCGGATACCGCGATAGAGGAAAAACATCGCCGCCGCTGCAACGAGGACGAACAGGACGACCAACAGAATGGCGACTCCGGGTTTCAATTCTGCGCCTGCGAGCAGTTGACGGATCATGTCTTTGCCTCCTTTTCTTATTCATTATATGTGCATTATACACCCGATCGGGCAAATATACAACACAATTTTCGACAAATATTTCTCAAATTTAAATTTCGGGTTTGAAATTTCGCAACATTTCCAACGCGGCGTCTTCCTTTACGGAGCGTCCGATCAAGTACCCCTGAATGACGTCGCAGCCCATTTCCTGCAAGATCTGAAGTTGTTCTTTGGTTTCGATCCCCTCGGAAATACTCAAAAGTTTCAGTTCCTTGGTAATATTGAGCACCATGCGCGTGATCGCGCGGCTGTACTCGTTGGCCGCGATATCGCTGATAAATTCGCGGTCGATCTTAATGGCGGCAATGGGCAGTTTTTTCAGATATAACAGCGAAGAATATTGGGTACCGAAGTCGTCCAGATGGATAGAAATGCCCTGCTCGCACAGAATCTGCAATTTTTTGAGCGTTTCGTCGAAAGTGTGCATGAGAAAGGATTCGGTGATCTCCACCGAGATCGTACCCGCTTTCAGATCGTATTTATGATATATTTTCAAAAAGTTCTCGACAAAGCCCGCCTGCATCAGTTGAATTGGCGAAACGTTCAAAGAAACCGTGACGCCCCTGCCTTCGATGATCTTGGCAAAACGCATGCTTGTATCGAAGACAAAATCTCCCAGCATGACCATGTTTCCCGTACGCTCGGCATAGGAAATGATCTCATACGCGCTCACGTTCATTTTCGGGTTGCGCACGCGGAAGAGAGCCTCGAATCCCGTAATGCGGTTTTCTTTCAGACTGTACTGCGGCTGATATTCCATGTAAAAATCGCCGTCGTCGAGCATTTTACGGATATCGTATTGCACGAAAAATTTGGCGTACTGTTTTTTCTGGGATTCGTGATAGATGAAATAATCGTTCATCTTGTCTTCCGCAGCGCGCTTTAACGCGGCGTCCGCCGCAATCGCCGCGTACTCGAAATCGCGCCGTTCCATGACCGCGTCGCAGACGGCGAATCCGAATTTCGCGCCGATATTGACGAGGTTGCCGTCGATCATAACGGGCTGATCGATAAAATTCACCGCGTCTTTGATATCCTGCAATAAATTATCAAGTTTTTTCCCCTCGGGATACAGAATACCGATGTGACTGTCGTCTATCTCGTAGGCGTAAGTAAATTCCTGCTCGGTCTTTGCAAAGATCTTCGCATAGACTTTTTGGGCGAATTCCGTGCCGAACATCGCCTTGAAATTGGCGAGATTGCCGATAAAGATCGTGCCTATCAGAACGCGCCCGCCCTTGGCTGTAAAAACGTCGTACACGTTTTTCATCAGATCTTTATTTTCAAGATCCGATTCGTACGGGAGCGCGAGTTCGCTCGCGGAAAGGCGGATCCTGCCGTTCGTCTGTTTTTTCGCGACGCACGCGAGCAGGCGCTCGGCGCCGAACGCGGAAATCTTGACGGCGTTGAAAGTCTTTTCTTCGAACCGCGCCACGTTCTCTTTGATCTCCACCGTCTGGGGGAAATCCTGTTTGAATTTCGCGTTGGCTCTGATAATTTTCCCGTCCGCGTCGGTAACGATACGGTAGGAATAGCGGAACGAATTTTCGTTGAGCCCTACCCAGAAAGAATATAAAAGGAACAGTACGCCGACCACCGCGCCCGTCACGATAAGAATGACCGCGATCTCCCGCGCAAGGGAATCGGAAATTTTCTGCTGTCCCGTGAAATCCACGAACGCGCCGAGATAATAGCCCGTAGCGCCCAGAACTCTGACAGAACAGGCGTAGTGCCCTTCGCCCTCGTTCACGATGCGCACGGACGACGCTTCCGACGGCTGCAATTCGAAACCGTAATCCTGAAAATAGCCGTCGAAGACACCCGTCGCAAAGACGACGCGGCCGCTGCCGCTCGCGAGCGCGATCCCTTCGAACCCCGCCATGGAAAGTTGTTTCACGGCCTCTTCAAAGGGGCGCAGGCGCAGTGCCGTTTCGCCGTTTACAGATTTTGTATAAACGGTATATAGCGTTTCATCGCCGATTCCTTTGCACATATCGCTTAAAGAATAGAAGAGCACGGGGCGCTCCTGCAGGTTATGGGCAATCGTCTGCGATTGCACGGCATAACTTTGCCCCCCGATCTCGATCTCCGCGCCCGCGGCGTCGAGCGAGCCTGAAAGAGCGAACCCGTCCTCTTCGTCGAAATTTCCGACGTCTTCGGAAAAAATTTCATTCAGTTCGCGCTCGATGCCCGAAAGCGACGCGGCGTACTGACGGAAAGTACCGTCGTATGCGGACGTGACGGCGTTGTGATACAGAGAAAAGCCCGCGATGAGTTCCACGGATATAAGGACCACCGCGACGACGATGGTCTTGATCCACATGGTTTTATTGAATTTGGCAGAATGCTTTTTCACGCCGTACGCTTGCTCCGTTTATTTTCCGTTGCATAAAAGAATTTCTTTTTTCTTTTCGTCGGATAAGCCGAACTCGGTAAAACTCGGCTTGTGCAGATAGTAGCCCTGGATATAGTCGACGCCCAACTCGATGACTTTCTTCATCTCCCCGAACGTTTCCACGCCCTCGGCGATCACCCTGATATTGCGGCGGTGCATATAATTGACCATATTTTCCACCATCAGCATCTTATCGGAAGAGGCGTCAATGCCCTGTATGATGGCGCGTTCGAATTTGATGTACTGAGGCTGGGTGATCAAAAGCACCGCGTCGGTATTGTAGGCGGAACCGAAATCGTCTATGGCAAGTTCCGCATTCCAGCGCCCCAGATAACTTATTTTCTTTTCCAATGTGGAAGAAGAACTGATCGGCTCGTTTTCCATGATCTCCAAAACCACGTTGCCGAGAAGTTCGCCGTACGCCGTTTCCAACGCGCGGATATCGTCGGGCGGAATAATACAGTCGCTGATGGAATTGATGAACAGCCTGGCTTTCTTTTCCAAAAGCCCCTCGCCGAAACGGGTCTGATACGTTTCCAGCGCCCCATTCCAGGTGAGTTGTTCGATCACGTTGAGTTTGGCGCACTTCTTGGCGATCTCGAGGATCTGCACGGGGGATTTGATGGTTTCCCCCTGCGGGCGCATGAGAGCCTCGTATCCGTAGGTCTCGCCCGTGCGCGCGTCCACGATCATCTGAAAAGCGTATCTGACTTTGCGGCTCTCTACGATATGGAAAAATTCTTCCTGCCCGCTCATGATAAATTCGTTCTTGCGGTAGTCTTCGATATCGAAATCGCCGAGGCGCCCCTTATCCGTATGCTTGACCGAATACATGGCGTAATCGGAGTAACGGAACAGTTCTTCGGGCGTGGCGGCGTTGCGCGGATACAGCGCATAGCCGCCCGAGGCGCGCAGTTTGAAATTTTCACCGCTCGGCAGCGGCAGAAAGCACCGTTCCATACGCGACCATACGCCCTGCACTTCTGCAAGCAGTTCCGCTTCGCTCGCGTAGCCGTAGAGAAAGACGGCAAACTCGTCGCCCGAAAGTCTTGCGATGAGCGCATTGCTGCGGGGAAAACCCTTGATGAGTTCGCCCATCAACTGAATATACTTATCGCCGTAAGAATGCCCGTAGGTATCGTTGACGTATTTGAGTTCGTCCAGATCGATCATCACCATGGCGCCGATACGGACGAGTTCGGGCGTTTCGCACAGTTCGTACAATTTATCGTTATAATAGCGGCGGTTGTTGAGCCCCGTCAGAACGTCGAAATCGCGCTCGAATTCGATGCGCCTCTTTTCGATGACGTCGAGGGTGATATCGGTGATCGTGCCGATGATCTTTTTACCGTCGTCCACGACGGAGATCTGGATCCACGCTTCTTCTTCGGGGATCTTATAGGTGACTGTTTCGTCCCTTTCGTTTAAAGGATCGATCTTGGACATGAGGCGGCGGAAACGATCGATGCCGATATAATCGTTTATGCGTTCGTCCTGCCAGCGCATGAGCGTATAGACGTTGCGGCTGACGAAAACTTTCTTTTCCCCGTACACGTATTCGAACACGCCGATCTGCGTGCGCGAATTGGAGATGATGCCCGAAACTTTCTGCGCGATGTTTTCGGCGGTTTCGCTCTTTTCCAAAAATGCTTCGGCTAAAAGGTCTATTTCCTTGATATACGTCTTGCGCAAAGGCTGCTCATTCGCCGCGCTGTAATTCTGCGTATCCTCCGCAAGTTCCGCAATGGGCTTGCTGATACTGCGCACGACGAGCGTGACCGCCACGAGCGCGAGCGCCACCGCCGCCAGCGCCGAGGCTGACATCGCGATGAGAATGGTATTGTAAAAGGTCATCAGAACGCCCTCGTCGACCATGCCGACCACCGCCCATACGTCGCCGCTGAACGGGCCGTTCCGATTGTAAATATCCAACGTCTTGACGTTGCATACGACTTTGGAAGAAGGGATCTTATAAAAATTCGTATAGCCGTCCGGCAAGGCGGAAACACTGCTTACGGAACCGAAAACGCTCTGTCCCAGACTGCCCGAATGTACGATGCGTTCCAGATCCACGCTGCCGTCCTCGTTGTTTTTCACGAGGCATACCGCGGCGCCGTATTCTCCCGACGTGTTTCCGATATTGACTTGCCCGCTCAGATAAGCGACGGAAAGGCCGATGCCCAGCACTCCGAACACGTCGCCTTTCGAAGAGATAAGCGGGATCGAATACGATACGATCGTTTCGCCGTACTGATTCATTTTATATGAAGGCGACCAATAAGCATAATTTTTCGTATCGGATACTTTTTTCGCTTCTTTCGCCGCATTCAGCGGTTTGAAAAAGAATGCCTCGTTATCGTTGGAGCATTCTTCGGAAAATTCAAAGGTGGAATAGGTTTTGTTTCCCGTCACGTGCAGTTGATCCCGGATCTCGATACTGCCGTAAGTCATTTCGATATCGGCGTTATCCGAACTCGCGGAGGTAGGATCCATGTCCCTCAGACAGATGCCTCCCTTATAATAGTCCTGCGGCTGGTTGCGCGTTCCGGGGCCGTCGAGCACGATAAACGCGTCGGTGACCAGATTTTTGCGCAGCATATACAGGATATCGTCCGCGATTTCGGATAATATAATTTCGTTGATGTGATAGGTACGGGGGCCTTCCGTGGCCTTTTCCTCTTCGGTAAAAGGTTTTGCAATATCTTCGTACGATTTTCCTTGTTCTTGAAGAATCGTTTCCACGCGGCTTACGACGTCGTTCTCCGTTTCGCTGATGTTCGACCATACGCGGATCATGTTGTTGGTGAGCGAATCGGAAACATTAATCACTTTGCCGTTGAACATTTCGAAACTGTTGTTGCGAAGGTTCGTAAAGGTATCCGACGCAAAAAGAGCGCAAAAAAAGAACACCGTCTGAAACACGATCACCAAAACGATCGGGATCAGGGTTTTCCGTAAAATAGATTTGGTACGTTTGTTCTTTTTCCCTTCCATCTCTTATCCGTTGTCTTTCAGATTTTCCAAACTCGCGCCCAGCGCTTTGAGCCACTCTTCGAAATGACCGACGGTCAGGCACTGCTGCAGAGTAACTTTTCCGTTCTCGATCGCGGCGAAATCTTCGACCGCCTTATCGATCATCGAAGTATTGACGATCTCCCGCGCCTCGGTACCGCAATCGAAGGGAAGCGTGGTGTACAGCGTATAATTATTGACGATTTCGATGCCCGTATAGAGCGTGCTTTTCATCAGCGCGGAAATTTCGATATTGTCCGTAAAATATTCTTTGGCGGCTTCTTCGGTGTTGAGATCTTTTTTGACGGGAAGATAGCCCGAACCGAGCGAATATTTTAAGTTGTTGTCCTTTTCGCTGAACCAACGCAAAAAGACGGTCGAAGCATATTCAGTTTTTTCGTCGGAACGCACGACCGCCATGCCCGCGCCCTGCTGCACGGCGTATTTTTCCGTACCCGCAAAGTTGGGGAGCGGCAAAATCATGCCCTGGATCGCGTATTCGGGATCCTTATTGTTATCTACGTTCTCGGGAAAGTACGTGACGCCCGAAGTCGAACCGACGCAGGCAACGATCGCGCCGCTCTTGATATCGTCGGTGCGGAATTTTCCGCCGTGTTTGAACCAGCCCTTGACGTACGGTACATAATAGTTATCCCACAATTTCCGCATGACTTCGGAATCGAGTTGAAAAGTCACCTGCCCGTTTTCCACTTCGAAAACAGGTTTACCGAGTTGTTTACTGCCTACGAGCATATAATTGGCGAAGGCGTCCCTTCCGAAAAAGGCTTTACCGCCGCTCCATGCGTAATACTGTTCAGACAACTCCGTAATGCCTTCCCATGTGGCAAACTTTTTAACGTCGGCGCCCGTTTTTTCGGAAAATTTATCCCAGTCGGTCTTGTTGATCGCCAAAACCTCCGTCGATTTCGCGATGGGGAACATTTTGATCTCCCCTTCCTTTTCGAAACCGCCTTCCTCTATGTAACTGGGCACGAATTCTTTGATTTGCGACGCGGTAAGATAATTTGACAGATCCGCGATCTTATCCTTGACCGAATAGGCGGTGTCGGAATACACGGAAAAGATCTGAGGCAGCGCTTCCGCGCCGATCTCTCCATCTATCGAGGCGCGGATGGCCTCCTCCACGCCGGCGATGCTCCCTTTGGATTTGGCGGATACGACGATCCCCTTTTCCTTTCCCAGCGTGTTATTGAAATCGGTGACCATTTCGTCGAAAGTGGAACCGAGCGCGCCGTTGTAGTAATGCCATATCGTGACGGGCGTGGGCGAACCGGGATTAAGCCCGTGATCGTTGCCGCCCGAACAGGCGACGCAGGCGATGAGCATAGAACAAACTGCTACAGACATCAACAGATTTTTGAAAATTTTCACGTTTTCTCCTTCCAAACAGGAATTGTGCGCTTTTGCAGAAAGCGCACAGCCCCCCACTGCGGGGGGCAAACGTAAATTCACGGCCCGCGTAGTTTTTCGGCACGCCGCTCGGGCGCACTGTCAATTTCGTTCATTATAACATTAAAAAACGGTAAAGTCAATGTATATGAGAAAATGTCGAAAAAAGAGACTGTTTTATTATAATTGACGTGTTAAAAGTTGGAACCCGAAAGGGGTTATCCACTTTTAACACGTTATTTTTATTTGGCGGCGGCCA